>JANQFZ010000006.1 GCA_028277605.1 Vallitaleaceae bacterium
ACTATGGCGGAGTAGCTCAGATGGCTAGAGCATACGGTTCATACCCGTAGTGTCGGCGGTTCGATTCCGTCCTCCGCTATGCATAAGAATGGTAAAAAAATCTTATCCTTTATAGGATAAGATTTTTTTGTGTAAAATGAAAGTTTAAGCGAGACTTACCTATATACCGTTATTTATCTATATAACATTTAATTAACTTATAGATATTATCGTTTTTTAACCCATTTTAGCAAAAATTATTATATTAAATATCAAAATGGAATAATAATGACTTTAAAAAACCTATTGATTATGGTATACTTTGCTTAAAAACAATGCTAAAATCTGCCAAAGGAGGGTATATTTATCATTTGAGTTGTCTTGTTAATTACTTTGTATTAGGTACTATTACAACTTATTTGTTAAGCTATTTTAATAACTACCATAAGAGATAGCAGCAATTGAAATAAATAATACTTATAAACAAAATAGAGGAGTGTCACTATGGAAAAAAAATCATTTATATATCAAAATCAACTAGAAATTAATAAGGTTATTTCTTTGGCAATTCTTATTATTACATTATTTTCTTTTACGGCTATTTTTATCGGGGCTGGTATAGGTGTTTTCACCTTTAATATGACTGTTATCATTATTGCATTTATTATAACCATGATACTATTAATTCCAACTTTTATCATGGCAAGAAGAAAAACACATCCTGTTTTTGTTAAATACATGTGTATCATAGTCACGACGATAACACTTGGTATATTAGCATCTAATGATGGTATTGGTATATATTTAACATTTTTATTTCCTTGTTTTGTCAGTCTTCTGTATTATGATAGGAGACTAACCGTAACATCATTAGTAATAGGGTATTTTAATGTTGCGATCTCTAGATACTTTCTTTATCACGGTCAAGATTTAATGGAAGGCTATGTTCCTCTGATGGCAGGATTTTTAATTGAATTTATTGTTATGTTTTTAATTACAAATATGTTGGTTAAAAGAATCAGAAGTCTTTTTATACATTTTGTTGATGCAGAAGAAAATAAAATTATTTTTAATCAATTAAAGATAACAACAGAGAAAACCAATCATGCATCTACTATACTCTCTCAATCAGTATCTCAGTTTTCAGATAATATGACTGAAAGCACTCAAGCAAATGAAGAAATTGCTTCTAATGCTTCCATGGCAGCATCAAGATGTGAGGATAACTTGAATTATGTTAGAAATACGACGAATACGGCTGAACGAATATCTAACTCCATATCTATTGTATCTGATAAGGTTAAAGATATGGCAGTAGCATTTAAGAAAACGTATGATGCTACTATGGAAAGTCAGAAACAAATGTCTGATACGATTAAGGATATGAATTTAGTAGATAAAGCCAATTCTGAGACTTCCAAGGTTTTAATGAACTTAAATGAAACTGCAGGTAAAATAGTTGGAATTCTTGAGATGATCTCCAATATATCTAATCAAACGAATTTACTTGCCCTAAATGCCTCAATTGAATCTGCTAGGGCGGGTGAGGCTGGCAAAGGATTTGCTGTAGTAGCTGAAGAGATTAGAAAGCTTGCAGAAGAAACGGAAGTCTCAACAAAACAAATTAATGAGCTTATGATGAATCTACAAGATAGAACAACATCTGTAATAAAATCTGTTGATAATGGTAATGAGGCTATTCAATCAGGTATAGAGAGAGTTAAGCATACCGGTGATATTTTTAATAAATTAAAAGAGTTAAGTGATGAAACCAATCATCAAGTCATGGAGATACAAAATGTAACACGAGAATCATCTGCTGATAGTAAAACGTTATTAGAAATAATGAGTAAGATAAACGAGCTAGTAACTAATTCATTAACTGATATTGAAACGATTGCTGGATCAACCCAACAGCAAACAGCCACAATGCAGCAAATATCTGCATCATTTGAAAATATTGAGAGTATTGCTGATGAACTAAAAACATTAAACTCATAGGAATTTATTAATATTTATTGAACCTTTAACATGTTTTACAGTGCATCTTGAGAGTAATGTGTATCGATGGAGGTGATTCCAATGGTTTGATAATTTATTCTATGATAATAGTAATATCTTTTATAGGTTAAATGGATCATAAATGCTTGTAAATGTAAAATATGAAGTATTTAGGTCAACTATATATTACTATATGGTTTATGATAAAGGGTATATGATATGAATATTTATAAATATAGCCCTTCCATATGTCCTATATAAAGTGAGTAATATCTATTAATTTCGACATAAAACTTGACAAAGGATTATATTGTGTATTATATATAGTATATGGAACATATTACTATAATTGGATCAAACTGATAATTACAGGAGGTTAAATGGATGTTATACGAAAAGGGTAAAGTTAAATATGACATGACAACTGATAATGGAGAAAAGACTTTTCACTTATATGCTGAAGGCTTTTTTACTGAAGAAGACGGTCAATCTTTTATATATGATTATAATCGTTTGGTTAAAACATTTAGTACCAAAGACTATAAATTAATAATTGATGTTAGTGGGTTAAAACCATCAACACCTAAAGTTGGAGAACTTTTGCAATCCCTTTTAGCAAGATATATTGAAGTGCCATTCAAAAAAAGATATCTAATCACTGGTGGTAATCCAATAACAGTATCACAATGCAAGCGTTTGGGCAGTTCTATACCTGGATGGGAGCAATCTATAGAATACATAGCAACGATTGACAATGCTATATAAGTATTTTTACGTTGAAAAAAACCGCTCTTTAGAGCGGTTTTTTTGACTATATACTTCAATTATTCATTGATGCGTTACAGAGCTAAGCTAAAATTGATATAAAAGTGAGATAATACTATATCCAGACCCTACAGAACACAGAATAATATTTGCATGTTCTTTTATTTTTCCAGTAGTAAGAGCCCTATCAAGCGCAAAAATGGGGCTAGTTACACCCGTATACCCATATTCATTACCTACATAGGTTAATTTTGAGTGAGCAATGCCAAGTTTATCCAATGCTTTCTTAGCATCGGGATTTGAGAATTGTGAAAAGATGTAATGGTTAATATCTTGGGGTGTTAGGTGGTTATCATGAAGAACTTCTTTAATAAGAGTACTCCATCTTCCTGGCAAAAAGCTTGTGTCAAAAGGCACCCAATTCCATTTCTTGTCAAGATCATTTTGTATGTCATCTCTTGTAATTTTAGAATAACCTATGTCTGGCATACGTATTGTATCATGATAGCTCGGATCTGTAAAAGTTGTTGAATCGATAAAACCTCTTTTAGACTCTTCATCTACACCCTCTAAAACCACGGCTGCTGCTGAATCACCAAAATGAGGGTAGGTAATAGTATCATCAGGTCTTGTTACGGATGAGATAAGTAAGCTTCCAACAATAAGTGCTTTTTTTATTCTACGATTGGTCTGCATGATTCGAAAGGCTTGGTCTAAAGCTGTAAGCATACCAATACAGTTACTATTTGTATCATAGACTGTTTTTGCATTGGTTACTTTTAACCAGTGGCATAATTTTATTGCGTTTGAGGGAGATGTATATTCTGGTGTATCTGTCGCAAATATGACCATATCAATGTCATCTACAGATATATCGGTGTCTTCAATTGCTAATAGGCTAGCCTTATGTGCCATCGTTATAACCGTTTCATCTTTGTCATCTGATAAATAGCGGTTTTCCCTCTCAAGATGGCGAAGTAATCCTTCAACTTCTAAGTCTAAGGTTTTAAAATGTTGAATAAAAAAATCATTGTGAACCTTATTTTGTGGATGATATAATCCAATTCCATTCATTAAAACATTATAATATGTCACGAAGCATCACTCCTTAATTTAGTAAAATTTCGTCTACTCTAAAAATACTACATGATAATTCATAATTTGTCAATATTTGACATATAACGCGTGTTAATTGTATAGTGGAATAAAATAGAAAATTAGAACTATAATTATAGACTAATGTGGTAATAAGAACAGTTTGATGTTTTGCATAAAATAAGAGCATATCAGTAACATTGTGTAATCTGATATGCTCTCATAATGATAAATATAAAATAAGTAATAAGTCCTATAGGTTTAGGATGAGTTGAGCGATGGCATGACCAGGCGCCTAAGCCAAAGCCCATAGTCCTCCTGATGTTATAAAATGACGTGGTAACATATGGGTATAAAACTGTGTTGCCCACCTTCGGTTGTAATAATTGTTGAATCATTAGTTTTCTGTGAAAGTGTTTCAAGGATAACGGGATTAAATATTAATCCGATAGCACCTCCCTCATAACGGTGGGATTCCATAAAGCCTACTTTCACAAATGATTTGGGTTTACAGCTCCAAGGCTACCTTCCATTATTTTTCCATGGAGAATTTCCATCGACATCCTCTCTATCATTTCCAAATAATGTACTCTTCCTTTTCATTGCCTTTCATAAATATAGTTTATATTCATTATAGTAATTGAATGTGAAGACTATTTTTAATGACTACATCATATGTAAATTCTACAATTATTCATTTATATAGAATAATCCCTACTTAGCAAACCAGCACTTATTAATGAGTTAGTTATAAATGTCTAAATTAAAGCTAGTGTTTTTGTAATTATTTTATTTGCTTATATAGGTTTATAATTAAAGTATCGTTATATTTAATAAATAATTCTAGAGTTTTTATATAAAATAAGGTATAATACACTCAAAGAATTAAGTTTGGGGCTGATTAAAAATGGAGATCTTTTCTGCTGAAACTTTACATAAAAATATACATTATATGAAGCGGTTATCCAAGCAATATCCTTCTATTCAAGCAGCATGTACAGAAATAATAAATTTAAGAGCAATCTTAAATCTTCCCAAGGGAACTGAGCATTTTTTATCGGATATTCATGGAGAATATGATGCTTTTACTCATGTCTTGAATAACGGTTCAGGAGTTATAAGAAGAAAAATTGAAGATATTTTTAAAAATACCATTCGAGAGCATGAGAAGAATAAATTGGCAATGCTTATTTATTACCCAGAACGTATGCTTGAGAAGATTAAATTAGAAGAACACCAAATAGAAGAATGGTACGAAATAACACTACATCGGTTAATATTGGTTTGTCGTGCAGTCTCATCAAAATATACGCGTTCTAAGGTACGAAAAGCATTACCTAAGGATTTTGAATATATCATTGAGGAACTGTTACATGAACAAGAAAGAGCTATCAATAAGCAGGCTTACTATGATGGAATTATAGCCGCTATCATTGAGGTTAAGAGAGGGGATCATTTTGTTGTAGCTATCTGTAAGCTTATTCAACGCTTTGCTGTGGATAGATTACATATTATAGGAGATATTTATGACCGTGGACCTGGAGCTCATCGAATAATGGATCACCTCGTTAATTATCATGCTTTGGATATTCAATGGGGGAATCATGATATATTATGGATGGGAGCGGCTGCTGGTTCTATGGCTTGTATTGCTAATACAATACGAATATCAGCCAAATATGGTCATTTATCAACCATTGAAGAAGGCTATGGTATCAACTTGCTTCCTTTGGTTACCTTTGCTATAGAAATCTATAAAAAAGATCCATGTGCTTGTTTTTCAATCACTACACGTAAAGACAATGAGATGAGTGATAAAGAAAAACGTCTTATACAAAAAATACATAAAGCAATTACGGTAATACAGTTTAAATTAGAAGGTCAATTAATTCTAAGAAATAGCAACTTTAAATTGAATAACCGTTTGCTTTTAGATAAAATAAACTTGGAACTAGGAACGGTTACGATTGATAATCATAGTGTTAAGCTGAAGGATACCAATTTTCCTACACTAGATGTAAATCATCCTTATGATTTGACGGCAGAAGAATTAAAGGTGATGCAAAAACTAAAGCATTCCTATCAGAGTAATGAGAAGCTTCAAAAGCATACACAATTTTTATTAGCAAAAGGAAGTATGTATTTGACCTATAACTCCAATCTTCTTTATCATGGCTGTATCCCTATGGAAAAGGATGGGAAATTTTCAAATTTAACTATACAAGAAAAAGTGTATAGTGGTAAAGTATTAATTGATAAGATAGAAAGTATCATTAGGGAAAGCTATTATAATCCTAGAAACAGCCAATTAGATTATTACTGGTATTTATGGGCAGGACCTAATTCGCCACTTTTCGGTAAAAGAAAAATGGCAACCTTTGAAAGGTATCTAATAGAGGATAAAGAACTGTGGAAAGAAGAAATGAATCCATATTATTATTTTATAGATAATGCTTTGGAATGTACTAAGATATTAAAAGCATTTGGTATAGAAGCGGAGGAATCTCATATCATTAATGGACATGTCCCTGTTAAGGTTAAAAAGGGTGAGAGTCCTATCAAAGCTGATGGCAAGCTGTTAGTGATTGATGGAGGGCTTTCAAAGGCTTATCAAAACATAACAGGGATAGCAGGCTATACCTTGATATTTAATTCTTATGGTTTGTTGATGGTAGCTCATGAATCCTTTGAGTCAAGTGAAGAAGCCGTCGAACAGGAAAAGGATATTGTATCTTCCTATACAGCCTTAGAAAATAGAAAATCTAGAATACGAGTTAAGGATACAGATATAGGTATAGAATTGGAATCAGAAATCAAAGGTTTAAATATGCTGTTACAAGCTTACAGAACAGGCTTAATTAATGAAAAGTGAAGGAGTTTTAATGATGAGAATAGGTATGGGATACGATGTACATGAACTTGTTGAAGATAGACCCTTAATACTAGGGGGAGTAACCATTCCTCATAGCAAAGGTTTACTAGGCCATTCAGATGCAGATGTTCTTGTGCATGCTATTATGGATGCTTTGTTAGGGGCTATAGCAGAAGGAGACATAGGTAAGCACTTTCCTGATAATGATAGCGAATATAAAGATATTTCCAGTATGTTATTATTAGAAAAAGTAAGGCAGATATTAAAAAATAAAAGGTATGCTATTGCCAATATTGATGCAACTCTTATTGCACAAAAACCTAAGCTTGCCGCCTATATGAATGCTATGAGACATAGTATTGCGCAATGTCTACATATCAAGGTGGATCAGATTAATATTAAGGCAACTACTGAAGAAAAACTAGGTTTTACAGGGAAAGAACTAGGAATGGCTTGTCATGCGGTGTGTTTGGTTGAAAACACAACGTGCTAGTAGTAAAGCAATAAACCCTATTATATATATTATGTAGTAGATTTATCAATAAAAAGGGTAAACTAAGAATATTCATCAATTGTATTTTTCTATAAAGTATGATACAATGTCAGCTATAATTAAATATATTTGTACTAGGGGTGTCGGATAGGCCGGCTGAGATTAAGACCCATTGAAGTCTTTGACCCTTTAACCTGATCTGGATAATACCAGCGTAGGGAAAGTGCAGGCCTAGACTATCTGAAAATGAATAGTAACTATAAGCTATGTAAGCACGAATCCTATGGGTATCGTGCTTTTTTAATGCAATTTTATATGCTACTTTGGAAAGGAGGAAAACGGTGATTGTAAACGGCAAAGATTTTAACTGGAAAAAGGATATGACCATCAATACGCTGTTAGAAGAGCTTTGTTTAGACCTAAATACAGTAGTTGTTGAAGTTAATCAAGTGATTATTGATAAAGACAAGTATGCAGAATTTTATCTTGATAAGAAAGATTCTGTTGAAATCATTAGCTTTGTAGGTGGGGGGTAGAAATGATAATAACCGTGAATGAAAAAACCTATTGTGTTGATCGTTCATACACTTTATATCAATTAAAAAATGAGTATCAACCACTTGCAGACATGCTTATTCTGAATGGCAGGGTTACAAAACAGGATTGTATCATACAGGAGGGCGACCGCATAGTTATGATAAGCAAAGGGGAAAGTCCTTCTGAAGATCAAATGTCTTCTTTATTAATACATAGACACAGTTCACAAATACATAATAGCTTAAATAAAGCAGTCATAGGTATAGCTGGACTTGGTGGATTAGGTTCCCATGTAGCTGCTGCCTTAACGAGGATTGGCATTGGAACTTTAGTGTTATGTGACTATGATGTGGTTGAGCCAAGTAATCTAAATAGGCAGAACTACTTCATTCATCAAATAGGTATGAAAAAAACAATAGCAACACAGGATAACTTACTACAAATGCATCCTTATTTGAAGCTGATTACACACGATACGTATTTAAATTCAGCTAACATTGGACAGATATTCAAGGATGTAGATATTGTGGTTGAAGCACTGGATCTTCCTTTTTGTAAGGCTGAATTGGTTAACTACATACTAAAGCATATGCATGAGACTAAGGTTGTCGCTGCATCTGGGCTAGCTGGTTATGACACGTCAAATACAATTATGACACGTAAGGTGAATGAAAGATTATTTATCTGCGGAGACGGTGTATCAAAAGTAAGTCAAGACTGTTGTTTAATGGCTCCTAGAGTAGGGATCACCGCCAATCATCAAGCCAATATGGTACTTAGGTTGATTTTAGGAAAACAGGAATAAAAAAGAGAGGGTATGCTATGGAACCATTAAAAATAGGGAATAAAGAACTAGGTAGTCGTCTATTTATAGGAACAGGTAAATATAGCACAAATTCAATCATTCCAAATATTATAAAAGAATCAGAGGCACAAGTGGTAACGGTTGCTGTAAGAAGGGTGGATACCAGCAATCCTAAAGAAAACATTTTAAATGTGATACCTAGTACATGTACTTTATTACCTAATACATCAGGTGCTAGGAATGCAGAGGAAGCCATTCGGATAGCAAGGCTTGCTAAAGCAGCAGGATGTGGTAGCTGGATAAAAATAGAAGTTATATCAGATAATAAGTATCTTTTACCTAATAATAATGAAACTATAAAGGCGACAGATGTACTTGCTAAGGAGGGCTTTCAAGTTTTTCCTTATATGAATCCTGATTTATATGATGCAAAAAGGCTGGTAGATGCTGGGGCAGCAGCAGTAATGCCTTTAGGTGCGCCTATCGGAACGAATAAAGGATTAAAAACAGAAGAAATGATACGTATTCTTATTGAAGAAATTAAAGCTCCAATTATTGTAGATGCTGGTATCGGTAGACCATCTCATGCAGCTAAGGCAATGGAAATGGGGGCTGCTGCAGTTTTAGTTAATACAGCCATTGCTTCTTCACATGATCCAATTAGGATGGGGAGTGCTTTTAAGCATGCTGTTAAGGCTGGAAGAGAGGCATACTACGCTGGATTAGGTAGCATTAACACGATGGGGGAAGCATCATCCCCTTTAACTGGATTTTTAGATGGGAGATCAGAGTGATGAATTTTTATGATGTATATCAAAGCTATAAAACTCTTGATTTTGATGCTTTCTTTCAAAAAATAACAGACAGCGAAATCTTAGAAGCTATTAATAAAGATAATAAGGATATATGGGATTTCTTAAGACTTTTATCTCCAAAAGCAGAAGCGTTTTTAGAGCCTATGGCAAAGAAGGCGCATGACTTGACGATACAACATTTTGGAAAAACAATCACCCTCTATACACCTATCTATATATCGAATTACTGTGACAATATTTGTTTGTATTGCGGATATAGTAAAGAGAATAAGATTATGCGGAAACAGTTAAGTTTAGAGGAAATTGAGCAAGAAGCTAAGGAAATCCATAAAACAGGGTTACGCCATATCCTAGTTCTAACAGGTGAATCCAGAAGAAAGGCTTCATTTAACTATATTGTTGCTAGCTTAAATATACTAAAAAAGTATTTTAATTCTATTTCTATAGAAATCTATGCTTTAAAACAAGAAGAATATACTACTCTTGCTAATATGGGGATAAGAGGAGTAACGCTCTATCAAGAAACTTATAATGAACTAAGATATGATGCTTTACATGTAGAAGGACCAAAAAAGAACTATCAATTTCGATTAGAAACACCTGAAAGAGTTTGTATGTCAGGTATGGAGGAATTAAATATTGGAGTTCTATTAGGTTTATCTAATTTTCGTAAAGATACTTTTTTTACAGCTCTTCATGGTAAGTATCTACAAGATAAATACATAGATGTAGAAGTAGGTTTTTCTGTACCAAGAATAAGACCTTGTGCTGGAAGTACACTAACATTTAATGAAATAACTGACAAAAACATTGTTCAAGCCATTTTGGCTTATAGGCTGTATATGCCTAGATGTGGTATTAATATTTCCACAAGAGAAAATGCTATGATGCGCAATCATTTGATTCCTCTAGGCGTAACTAAAATGTCAGCAGGTGTATGTACGGAGGTCGGAGGACATGCCTTAACCGTTAAAAGTGAAAGTCAGTTCAGTATATCTGATACTAGAACGGTACAAGAAATGATGAAAGCTATAAGAAAACAAGGATATGATTCGGTATTAAAAGACTGGTCATTAGTATAGAACTCAGCTAAGAAATGTCAATAAAGAAATGTAGTAGTCTTGTTGACTACACCACTATAATACTAGGAGTGAGAAAATGTATACAACGCAAATGGATGCCGCCAGAAAAGGTATTGTAACAAGAGAAATGACTATAGTAGCCGAGAAGGAAGGGATTGATGTTCAAGAGTTAAGAGAACGCATTGCTAAAGGAAGCGTAGTCATCCCTGCCAATAAAAATCATAAATCCTTAAGTCCAGAAGGTATTGGAGAAGGATTAAAGACAAAAATTAATGTCAATCTAGGGACATCTAAGGATTGTCCTGATATGGACATTGAATTAAGCAAAGTAAAGAAAGCTATAGATTTAAAAGCAGAAGCAATCATGGATCTAAGTACTTTTGGTAAAACAGAAACTTTTAGACAAAGGTTAATACAGATGTCTACAGCTATGATAGGTACTGTACCTATTTATGATACAGTTGGATACTATGATAAGGAGCTATTTAGAATAAAGGCGGAAGAATTTCTTCAAGTTTTGGAAAAACATGCTCAAGATGGTGTTGATTTCGTAACTCTTCATGCGGGATTAAATCGTCATACAGCACAGGTAATTAAAAATCATGATGAAAGAATTACTCCGATCGTATCAAGGGGAGGTTCTCTACTCTTTGGCTGGATGGAAATTACTAAGCAAGAAAATCCTTTTTATGAGCATTTTGATAAGGTTTTGGATATCTGTGAGAAGTATGATGTCACGATTAGCCTAGGGGATGCTTGTCGTCCGGGGTGTATTCATGATGCTACAGATGCTGGACAAATAGAAGAGTTAATTATTATTGGGGAGTTAACTAAAAAAGCATGGGAAAGAAATGTTCAAGTGATTATTGAGGGACCTGGGCACATGGCAATTAATGAAATAAAAACGAATATGATACTTCAGAAGAAGCTATGTCATGGAGCGCCGTTTTATGTTCTAGGACCTGTCGTAACGGATATAGCACCAGGTTATGATCATATAACAAGTGCAATAGGCGGTGCAATAGCGGCAACCTATGGAGCAGATTTCTTATGCTATGTAACACCAGCTGAACATTTGAGACTGCCTGATTTAGATGATGTTAAGGAAGGCATTATTGCAACAAAGATTGCAGCTCATGCTGCTGATATTGCTAAAGGGATAAAAGATGCAAGAAAATGGGATGACGAAATGAGTACTGCTAGGCAAGCACTCAATTGGAACAGCATGTTCGAACTAAGTATTGACCCTGAAAAAGCAAAAGCTTATAGAGCGTCCTCACCCCCAGAAGTAGAAGATAGCTGTACCATGTGCGGAAAAATGTGTTCAATGAGAAATATGAATAAAATTCTCAGTGGAGAAAGTTTTAGTTTATTGAAAGAAGAAGCACATATTGATTGTAGCAGTAACTAATAGACGATTAGTGGAGAAAGGAAAGTTTCTTGATGTCATTGAACGGATAGCATCCGCTGGTGTGGATAGGATTATTCTTAGAGAAAAAGATTTGAAAAATGATGCGTTATATGCGTTGGCTGAAAAAGTTCAACGCATAACGCATCGCTACAAGGTTGAACTGATTATTAATTCTAATATTGAGACAGCACTACGGCTAAAATGCTATGCTGTGCATCTGCCTTATAGACTTTTTGAAAAGTTTCATCCAATACAAGGGATTAGATATGGAGTATCCATACATACACTTAATGAAGCACGATACGCTGAGGAAAAGGGAGCGGATTATTTATTAGCAGGACATATATTTTCTACAAGCTGCAAGCCTGATTTAGAGCCTAGAGGACTCTCTTTTATTCAAAATCTGGCTGCTAATATTAAGATTCCTATTATAGCTATTGGTGGTATTCAACCTCACAATGCCCAGTATGTTTATAAGGCAGGCGCCAGTGGAATTGCAGTTATGTCTTTACTTATGACCGTGGATAACATAGATACAACGGTTAACCAGTTAAACAGGTTGAAGTAAATGATGAGGGGGCACTATTTTCGGTACTATGGTAGGGTAATATCTATAAAAGATGGTTAAAGAATAGGCAAAATAGAACCTCAAAGATTATAATACTTGTTAAATAGTTGTTATTATAAGGGGGCTTACAATATGAAAAAAGTATTAACCATAGCAGGATCTGATAGCTGTGGCGGAGCAGGTATTCAGGCGGATTTAAAAACTTTTGCAGCCAATGGTGTGTATGGGATGAGCGTCATAACTGCTGTAACTGCTCAGAATACTCAAGGAGTCATGGCTGTGCAGAATATTAATATTAAAATCATTGAAAAGCAGATGGAGGCAATTTTCGAGGATATCAATGTAGATGCTGTCAAAATAGGGATGGTTTCTTGTGGAGAAGCCATAAAAAGTATTGCACGTGCATTTGATATTTATCATCCTAAAAAAAGTGTTCTTGACCCTGTTATGATTTCCAAAAGCGGCTATAAGCTGTTACAGTTAGATGCTATACAGATATTAAAGGACGAGTTAATTCCAAGAGCTTATTTGGTTACTCCTAATCTACCAGAAGCAGAAGTTTTAACAGGCAATAAAATAAAAAGCATAGAAGATATGAAGAAATGCGCTTGTGATATGTATCAAATGGGAGCAAAGAAAGTTCTTATTAAAGGAGGACATTTATCCCTTGATCCAATAGATGTTTTTTATGATGGAACAGACTATGTATTATTTCATGGGGAAAGATTATCTGTGATAAACACACATGGTACAGGATGTACTCTATCTTCAGCTATAGCGTCTAAGCTGGCACTAGGTTTAGATATAATAGAGGCCGTTAAACAAGCTAAAGCATATATCAATCAAGTTATTAGTCATGCTTTATCTATTGGTAAAGGGATTGGTCCTACGCATCATTTTTATGATTTATATAGAAAAGCAGGATTGGATGTGTAGTTATTTTTATTAGTTGTAGAAGGGAGGCATAACATCAATGAATCCATTATGCTTAAGGCTTTACTTAATTACAGACAGACAGGCTATTGGGGAAAAGGATTTTTACGAATGTCTTGAACAGGCACTTAAAGGTGGCATATCGATGGTTCAATTAAGAGAAAAAACTATTTCTGGTAAAGACTTTTATACATCTGCGTGTCAAGTCAAGGATTTATGTTGTGCTTATAAGGTTCCATTAATTATTAATGATAGGATAGACATTGCTTGTGCTGTTGACGCAGATGGCGTGCATCTTGGTCCAAACGACATACCGATCCACCGAGCTAGGGAGATATTAGGAAGGGATAAAATCATTGGTGGTACAGCAAGAACTCTTGAAATGGCGATAGAAGCAGCGAAACAAGGTGCGGATTACTTAGGCTGCGGAGCATTATTTCAAACCACAACTAAAAAGGATATTGTACCTATGTCTATAGAACGGTTAAATGAAATAATAGCTTCGGTTCACATTCCAATTGTTGCTGTTGGTGGAATCAATAAACAAACGATAGATTCTATACTAGACATAAAGGTTCAAGGTTATGCTGTTTCATCAGGTATACTAAAGAACTCTGACATTCATAACACTTCAAAAATATTAAAGGGTAAAATATCAAAATCGTATCTATACGATTAATAGTTAAGGGTGGATAGTATTAGTTTCATATGCCAAAAGGTATAGATTTAGGATAGAATAAATTATCCTATAAAAGTATAGATATTCAATTTGAAGTGTCATACTGCTTTTTTTTAATTTACTAATAATAATATCCTATACAATATAAGCATATTATCCAATCCTTTTTTATAATCTTTGCCTTCTATATTTAGTAATACCCCCCCTTTCATAGTTATTTTATATGAAGTAATGCAAGAGAATCTAAATGTACACATGTTGACAAGATAGTTATATGTTGCTATAATTGTTGTGAAATTTGATGCTTTTTTTTCAGTATATTGCGTAATATTTATTAAGGTTTAACAAAGCTTTTAGTAAAAAACAGAAGGCAGGGATTTTAGTTATTTAACTAAAGAGGAGGGTTTTTATGCAAGAAAGTCAAGATGCTGAAAATGTGTTGAGGCGTAAAAGTAATCAATTATTTCTTAAAATGATTATTTTACTGGTTTTGATGACTTTGATCGGAGTATTGGTTGGAACTTTATTAGAAAGTGTGCTAATCAAGATTATTGTAAGTTTACTTATGACAGCAGCAGTCGTCTTCTTAGTCAACTTATTTATAAAAGACATTAAAAACATTGATTTTAAACTAGACAAGGGTTTAGATATTAAGGAAGCTCTATCAAACTTTATTGAAGCTACTGAAAATGTCATGCAACATGGTCTAGGTAAAAAAATTGATATTCAGACAGATGATGAACTAGGAAAGCTTGCAAATACCTATAATTACATAGTTGACAATGTTGATAACTTTATTAAAAGTATCGATCACATCTCAGAGGAATTATCAGATACAAGTCGAAATCTAAGCGACACTACAAGAAGAGCATCTTCATCGATGCAGGAAGTGTTTGCTACTCTTGAAGGATTTACCGCAACTACGCAACAACTAAATAGTAGTGTTGAACAAATGACGGATAGTGCTAAAAAGGTAGGATCATTATCTTATACTGGTTTAGAGCAATTAGGCGAGCTGGAAGGCAAAATGAATACCATTGTTAAAGAGATAGATAAAACAGTTGTGCGAATACAAGAGTTAAACGGTGTTTCCAAAACCATGCAAGGAATTATTTCTTCCATAGCCAATATTGCTAAACAAACAAATTTATTAGCACTTAATGCTTCGATAGAAGCTGCAAGAGCAGGTGAGTATGGTAAAGGATTTGCTGTTGTAGCAGATGAAGTTGGTAAACTAGCAGGAGATACACAGGATGCTTTAGAACAAATAAGAGCCTTAGTTGATGAGTTTGCAGAAGTCACTGGAAAGACCGTTGATATTATCAACCAGAATAATCAAGAAGTCATTATTGGTGGTGAGATATTAAGTAAGACATCATCGACTTTTAATATTATAGTAGAGAGCATCAATCAAGTTGTTGGTGAAATCGAACACTCCTCAATCTCAACCAACCAAATTGCTTTAGGAAGTCAAGAAATTGCACAGTCTACCCAAATTCAAACTTCTGAGATATCAGATATTGCAGATTTAGCTAAACATTTATCAGATATGGCTTCTACTTTGAAGAACACCATAGCCGAAAATCATATTGGGGGCGGTAATATTGATCTTGATATCCAAGCATTTGATAAAAGTATAAGCACCTATACAGATGCTGATGTTGTTACTTTTAAAAATTTACAAGGACTCAAGAACAAGTTCTTAATAGGCATGATAGCTCGATTAGAAGTCATTAAAGGTCATGAGTTTTTTATTAAGGGTGTAAAATCCGTCCTCAAGAAGTACGATAAAGCGATTTGTGTTATAGTAGGAGATGGTTCACAAGAAAAGGTTCTTAAGTCTCTTGTACAAAAAGAAGGTATTCAAGATAAAGTCTGTTTTCTTGGATTTAGAAAAGACATCCCCTTATTATTAAAAGCTTTAGATTTGGTAGTACTGACGTCTGAGAAAGAGGGGTTACCGCCTAGAATACTATTAGAAGCAATGGCTGCCAATAAGCCTATTGTAGCAACGGATATTGTTGGTAATCAAGTACTGATTAAGAAAGATTATAATGGTTTCCTAGTCAAGTACAATGATGAAGCAGCTTTAGCTGATAGGATTGAGTATTTTATTAAGCATCCAGATAGCGTAGGGACATTTGGCGAAAGAAGTAGAAAAAGACTTGAGAAACTGATTCGATAGTTTGTAAGAATATAATATAAATATAGAGGGAGGCTGTATGTATTGTAATACAGTCTCTTTACTTTTATGATAAATATTTTTATAATTTATATATTGTTTCTCTGTATATAAAGGTTCTTTATGTTATAGTTCTCTGTTTAATCTAATGTTGCAAAAGATGATCAAATTATAAGCTAATGGAAAGGTGGTGAGGTATTACTTAATGGATGCTTATGTTTTATAACTAATAGTAAAATCGTTATATTACCCATATTTTTGACGTAAGAATATAATAAAGAGGAAGCATTACATAAGTAACACTTCCTTATAATGAGTAATTAAATCATTAAGATTATTTTAATATCTTTTCAACAATCTTAGCTAAGTCTAATGTTTCTACTGAACCATTGAGATCCACGTCTGGAGCAAATTCATCCCAAGAACTTTCAGGCGTACCTAATAGCCTTGATGCGATAGCTAAGTCACCGATAGTAAATTTACCATCATGATTAACATCTGAAGTGGTTAATACTTCAAAGGTTTTTGAATGACCAATAACATTAAATTCTTCACCCATACCATTAGCAACTTTTCCAGATGTAACAGTTATATCACCCTGTCCATCCTTTAAAGATTTAAATGTTAGCTTTAATATAGAGGTGTCATTATTTAAATCATGTTCCGCACCATTACTTGCTAATATGTACCTAACTGCGCCTGGTGTGGTTGTAGCAGCATGATATATCTTTTGTTTATTAGAATCATATATCTCACCTTTTACAAATTGGAATAATTCTGAATTATAGGTTAAAGACATATCTTCTGCATATATCTCTTGAGCATTTTTCAGCACAATTTCTACTTCAAATTCTTCATCAGATCCGATTTTATACTTATCTGATATAATATCCATTTCTATAGTACCACCAATATGGCTTCCATCCAAGTGTACGTTAACATTATTAACTTTGGTGGGCGTTATGTGTGTACCACTTAATAAGTTGCTTCCGTTTCCCCATTTCCAAATTGAACTGTCTGATTTTATGACAGTATTATAATTATTGTTAGAGCTTATTGTCTCTACATCTCCTAATCCAATGACTTGTTTAGGGGTTGAAGCAATTGTTTTAGTACCATCTCCTATTTGTCCATAATAATTATATCCCCAGCTCCACACAGTACCATCAGTCTTTAAAGCTGTACTATGGTTATATCCTGCGTCTATTGCTTTAATATTGTTTAATTCATTAACTTGTTTAGGGATGTAGTGGTTTGTAGTTGAGCCATTACCTAATTCACCATCGCCATTGTATCCCCAGCTCCATACAGTTCCATCAGTTTTTAATGCTAAGCTGTGATTATTTCCAGCAGCAACTGAAATGACATCTGTTAATTTATATACCTGAACAGGTGTTGTGCTATTTACTGTCGTCCCTGTTCCTAGTTGCCCATAACCATTAGCTCCCCACGCCAATACAGTCCCATCTTTTTTTATGGCTAGACAATGATTGCTTCCTATTACCGCTTGTTTTATATTTGATAATTCTGATATTTGTTTTGGTACATTACTATGAGATGATGTCCCATCACCAAAAAGTCCATGTCCATTATATCCCCATGTCCACACAGTTCCATCTTCTTTAATAGCTAAATTAAAAGACGAGCCTATAGTCAGGGATTGAACATCCTTTAAACCAACTACCTTTGTTGGAACAGGTATAGCAGCACTTGAATATGTGCCATTACCTAATTGACCATAATTATTTCTGCCCCAAGTCCAAACTGTACCGTCAGACTTAATGGCTAAACTATGACAATCTCCAGCCGCGACAAATACTACATCCGTTAATCCTAATACCTGAACTGGGGTACTATAATTGGTTGTTGTTCCATCACCGAGTTGTCCATAACCATTACTTCCCCAACACCAAACTGTACCATCACCTTTTAAAGCAACCGTATGATCAGATCCAACAGAAATACTTGTAAATTCGGTTTCTGCTGCAAATGCAGTGAACTGAGTCCATAAGGTTAAAATCATAACCAACAGACTACTTCTTACAATTTTTTTCATTTTCTACCTCCTACATATATATTATTTAAATTACAAATACATTTTAAGATAAAAGTAAAAATATGTCAACTAAATATATATAATTCGCAATTTATAACATTTAACACCAAAATAAATCAAATTAATACATAATATTATATCAACTATTTGTTGTATGTAAAATTAAACAATAATAGCATAAGCTTTAATAATAAGTATCCAGAATTTTACTCAATAATGGATAAGGAATGACTTGGTGTTCTATCAGTATTTGTGAATCACTTTTGCACTAGGAACGAGTAACCTATCGCATTATAAAGCGCTACTATGACAATGTAGTTCTTTTTCATATTTTTAGTTTTCTAATGTACCTTTAAAATAAACTACTAGGTGACTTTAATATAAATAAATCACGTATTAGTAACAAAATATTTAAAAAAGATGTTGACAAGAGGAAACAAAGCTGATATAATCTATACTTGTCGCTAAGACAAAGAACCTTGACAACTGAACAGTAAAACAACCAACCAGTTAATTCTAAAA
>JANQFZ010000076.1 GCA_028277605.1 Vallitaleaceae bacterium
CTTTGAGAACTAAAAAAGTATCCATCGTCACCTACATAAATACCTTTAATTAATTTTTTATCAAAACAATGGTATTGTATTATGCCATATAAATTAATCAAACTACTTCTTAGTGGATAATGATCTTCAACATACTTGTCAAACTTCTGTTGAAACTCGGAACTAATAAAAGATTGTATATTTATACTTGGAAATGAAGCTAAAGTCCTATTTTCCTGTATTGACTTAGTTTGTTCGGATAATATTAACCTAAGCATGGGCATGCCAATTATTATTAAACAGAAAACAATAATAAAAGCAATGTTTAATCCCTTAAGAGTTTTATTGTTACATCGGATTGTATTATCGCTCATTTTTCATTTGTACTCCTTTAATATTAATTATCCGTCTATGCACAAATCTAATCAATAAATCTGTAACTATTAAAAATCCAAAGTATAGTAATTCAATTTGAACTGCCATCTTTTGTTTTATTCTTATGCTTTTTATTCTTTTTCTTCTGGATTGGTTAATAGACTTAAATGCTTCTTTATAACCTTGAATCAATTCATTTAATTTACCTTTGCGTACAAATTGAATTCCTTTTAGAAATTCACCTATAATAATAGGGATTAAATTGATAAATATGAAAAACAAGCTCATATTTTTAAGTATAACAAATATATTATTTCTAACTGAGTTTTTAACTTTAAGAGAACTCATTTTATCTGTACTACCACTACCAACGTGGTAAACAATCGCATCAGGATTGTAATAACTGTAATAGCCCTTTAACCTCGCTCTAAATCCAATGTCAACATCTTCCAGATACGCAAAAAAATCTTCATCAAACAATCCAATTTTATCAAATATACTTTTTTTATAAAACGCAGCTCCGCCACAAGCTGAAAAAACTCTGGTTATTTTACTATATTTATTTATAGATTTTGAATTACCTCTCTGATAAGCTATGCCAAATACAGAATATAAATCACCAGCACTATCAATACTATCTTTTTTAGAATCTTGAATCATAAGTGATGCTAATGCATATGCATTAGGAAGCTTTTCAATAAGACTAATATGTGCATACAAACAATTTGGATGAAGTTCAGTATCATTATTTAGCAAGAATATATATTCTCCTATAGCAGTGTTTATTCCTACGTTAACAGCTTTTGAAAATCCATAATTATCATTTAGTGCAATCCATTTTAATCCAGAAATATTTAGTTCTTCTACTATAATCTTACTTCTATCCTGAGAATTATTGTCTACAACAATAACTTCAAAATTTTGATAGGTCTGATTCTTTAAAGACATTAAGCATTTTTTCAAAAATTTTTCGCCATTCCAATTAGGTATTACAACCGAAACAGTCATAGTCCTCTCCATTATCATTAAAATTAGAATCTGATATAAGTTAATTAAGTACCAATATTAGCTTAATTTTTTTATATACCATTCTATCGTTTTTTCAATTCCTTTTTCAAAAGTATAACTAGGTTCCCAAGAAAGCTCTGTAGTTATTTTAGTATTATCTATAGCATATCTTCTATCATGCCCTAATCTATCTTGTACGTATGTAATCAAGTCTTCTGACTTATTTAATATATTAATAATTAATTTTATAATTTCTATATTTGCTTTTTCATTATTTCCACCAACATTATAGACTTCACCGCTTTTACCTAAATGTAAAACAGTATCAATAGCACTACAATGATCTTTTACATGTAACCAATCCCTTATCTGCATACCATCACCATAAACAGGTAGTACCTTATCTTTTAATGCATTAGAAATTATTAAAGGAATGAGCTTTTCTGGATATTGATAAGGGCCATAATTATTTGAACATCTTGTAATATTGATAGGAAGTTTAAATGTCTCTGCATATGACCTAACTATCATATCAGCACTTGCCTTTGATGCAGAGTATGGACTATTCGGTGCTAACGGAGTATTTTCAGCAAACATACCTGTTTTCCCAAGAGCTCCATATACTTCATCAGTTGATACTTGAAGATATTTCACACCTTTTCTATAAGTCGGGTAACCTTGTTCATCTTTTCCTATTTCCCAGCTATTCTTTGCTATATCTACTAATATTTGCGTGCCCATAATATTAGTCTTAACAAATATCTCAGGGTCTTCTATACTTCTATCTACATGAGATTCGGCTGCGAAATTCACAACATAGTCAAATGTATTCTGTTCAAATAATCGTTTTACAAGGTTCCTATCTGTAATATCTCCTTTAACAAAGATATAGTTAGGATCATCTTCAATATCTTTTAGATTGTCTAAGTTTCCTGCATATGTTAGTAAATCTAGATTAATAACTCTGTAATCATTATATTTATTTAACATATATTTCACAAAATTACTTCCAATAAATCCTGCTCCACCTGTTACGAGTACAGTCTTCATCTTATAACTCCTCTCCGTTAGTTTTGTCACTTAATCCCTTTAGTTTTTTATCCTTATCAGAGAGAATTATATCTTCTACTTGCTCTATCGGCCAATCAATACCAATATCTGCATCATTCCATGTAATACCACAATCATACTTTGGATAATAGAAATTTGTACATTTGTAAGTAAAGACAGCTTCATCTGATAGAACTAAAAAACCATGAGCAAAGCCTTCTGGTATATAGAACTGCTTTTTATTCTCTTCTGACAAAATAACACTTGTCCATTTCCCGTACGTAAGAGAGTCTTTTCTAAGGTCTACGGCTACATCAAATACTTTTCCTTTTATCACACGTACAAGTTTTCCCTGAGATTTCTTAGTTTGAAAATGTAGCCCTCTCAATACACCTTTTCTTGATTTTGATTCGTTATCTTGAACAAATACCATATCTAAACCTGCTTGTTTAAAGGATTCATAATGATAGGTTTCTTGAAAGTAGCCCCTATCATCCCCATACACCTTTGGCTCTATTATATATACATCTTTTATCTTTGTTTCTATAAAAGTAAAATTACCAACAGTTTTCATTTTCTACAGTCCTTCTGCTACATCTTTTAAATACTGCCCAAAAGCAGTTTTCATTAAAGGTTCTGCTAAGCCAAGTAGCTGGTCTTTATTAATGAACCCTCTTTTAAATGCAATTTCCTCTATACATGAGATATATAAGCCTTGTCTTTTTTGAATAGCTTCAACAAAATTGCTTGCTTCCAATAAACTATCATGTGTACCTGTATCCAGCCATGCCATACCCCTGCCAAATACTTCTACATTGAGATTGTCTTCATTCATATATGCCTCATTAATAGACGTAATTTCTAGCTCTCCTCTCCATGAAGGCTTAACGTTTTTAGCTATATTAATTACATCATTATCATAAAAATAAAGCCCTGGTACGGCATAATGAGATTTAGGATTTTTGGGTTTTTCTTCTATAGATATTGCTTTTCCATCTTTATCAAATTCTACAACTCCATAAGCACTAGGGTTTTTTACATAATATCCAAAGATTACTGCACCCTTTTCAAGATAAGCCGCATTTTCTAAAGTCTTACTAAAACCTCTACCATAGAAAATATTATCACCTAATACTAGAGCTACCTTATCTTTCCCAATAAATTCTTCTCCAATAATAAACGCTTCTGCTAACCCTCTCGGTTCTTCTTGTACCTTATAGGTAAAATTTAAACCCAATTGGCTTCCATCGCCAAAGACTTTTTCAAAAATTGGCAGATCATAAGGCGTTGATATAATTAATATATCTTTAATACCTGCCAACATAAGAGTAGATAGAGGATAATAGATCATCGGCTTATCATATATTGGTAATAATTGTTTACATACTCCTCTTGTAACCGGGTACAATCTTGTTCCTGAGCCACCTGCTAAAATAATACCTTTCATCGTAATTCCCCCTGATTTAGATAATTACTTAATGCATTTTCCCACTCTTTGAATTGGAATAATCGGTTATCATACAATTTTCTATTCTCCAAAACTGAATAATTGGGTCTTTTTGCGGGTCTTGGAAATTCATCGCTATTAACAGGTATAACATCAATATCAATATGTTTTAACTTGAAAATTTCTTTTGCAAATGTATACCAGCTACATTGACCCTCACAAGTCCCATGATATATTCCATAATCATCTTCTTGTATGATTGCTTTTATCATTAATGATAATTCATAAGTACTAGTTGGTGAACCTAATTGATCATTAACCACTTTTATTGTATCATGTTTTTTTGCTAACTCTAGCATCGTGTCAAGAAAATTTTTGCCTTGTCCATATAACCATGCTGTTCTTATTATATAATAATTATCGATGATACTTGTTATATACTTTTCTCCGTCAAGCTTGGACTGCCCATAAACATTTTGAGGATTAGGCTCATCCGTTTCTATATATGGTCTTATAGAATCATCCTCTAATTTGATTCCTTTACCATCAAATATGTAATCGGTAGATATATGTACTAGTTTAGAACCTACTTGATTTGCTATAGTTGCTAAATTCTTAGGTCCTATTGCATTTACCTGATGTGCAAGAACTTTATTTTCCTCACATAAATCAACAGCTGTATATGCAGCAGCATTAATAATAATATCGGGCTTTACTTCGCCAATGACAGCATATACTTGATCTATATTTGTAATATCCAGATTATCTATGTCAAATAATGTCAAATCATACATGTCACTCAGCATTTTCTTTAATGCTCTACCTAACTGTCCTTTACTTCCCGTTATTAGTATTTTTGACATACTTCACCATCTTCCATTGTTTTTCCTTATTTATATTACCATAATAGTGCAAAAAAGTAAATTAAGAGGAGCAATATACTTTATACATTTTTTAGGTAGTTTTAAATCTGACAAAAAACTGCTATAATAGATGCAAACCACATTAAAGGAGGCAACAATGAAGCATCGATACAAGAAAAAGAATAAAAATAGTATAGGCAAACTCATGCCTATCGCTTTTTTTATAGGCATCATACCTTTTATTGCCTATTTAAAAATAATAAATTTTAATATGTCTATCTACGAGTGGTATGCAAATACAGCTATTTTCCCAGACTTATTTACCTATTATAAAAGCCTTGCTGTTATATTGATCACAGTTATTGCTATTATACTCTACTTTAAATATCTATTAAATAGTAAATACATGAAACTTGATTTACATCAATATTATTACCCATTAATTGCATATTTTGCTTTAATGCTTCTGTCTTGGATTTTCAGTCCCTATTCTTATACAGCATCAATGGGATATATGGAACGGTTTGAAGGCGGATTAGTTTTATCTGGTTACTTAATCCTGTTTTTTTACATCACACAATTAATAAACTCAGAATACGATGTTAAATGGATTACCAAGTTTTTTATTGGCTCTATTGTAGTTATGAGCCTTATAGGGTTACTTCAATATTTTAAATTAGACTATATGCGTGTTGAATTTATTCAAAAGCTGGTTATACCTAAAGCTTATGAAAATAGTTCTTTAAGCTTTAATGTTTTACCTGGACGAGTCTATATGACCTTGTATCACCCCAACTATGTGGGCCTGTATATTGCCTTGGTCTTACCATTTATCATAACCTTTTTCTTATGCGAAAAAAACTTAAAGAAAAAAGTACTATACGGATTATTGAGTATCGCTATTTTAGTTAACTTACTGGGCTCACAATCAAGAGGAGGTATTATTGGTGTTGCTTTTGCTGCTATCATGGCACTGATTTTCTTAAGAAAACAGATATTTAGGTATTGGAAAGTACTTATACCAGTTGGTGTCGTTTGTTTAGCTCTATTAGTTATCATGGATTTTAGATCGGATCATAATAATAGTAATAGAATAAAACAAACGATAGCAGAAACCTTTGGTCAACCCACAACCTATCCACTGAATAGTATTGTTACAGATGGTAATAGTCTCCATATTGATTACAAAGAATCGCCAATTACCATTTCTTATAAGAATAAAAAAAATTTTGAATCCTTAAGTATTAAAGATGTGAATAATCAACCCATCCCATATACATATGAAGATGGCGTATACACAATAATGACAGTGCCCTATAACACGGCTCAGCTCCATTGTATGATCCACCAAAATGAACCTTATATTAAATTTATCTCATCGGATAATTCTCAATGGGCGTTTGCGTTAACGGATCAAGGATTTAAGTTCTTAAATCCTTATGGTAAATTAGTGGATTTAAATGAGGTTCCTGCTACTGGTTTTCAAGGTAAGGAAAGAATGGGATCAGCCAGAGGTTACATATGGTCAAGGTCTATTCCAATGCTGAAGGATGCAATTTTTATTGGACATGGTCCTGACTCTTATATTTTTGAGTTTCCACAAAATGATTATGTAGGAAAATATAATGCTTACCAGACACAAAACATGATAGTTGATAAACCGCATAATATTTATCTGCAAATTGCTTTAAATACTGGTGTTCTATCACTGATAGCCATGCTCATATTCTGGGGTATGTATATCGTCTCATGTGTAAAATTATACTTTAGAAATGCTTTAGATGATTATCTATCTATAACTGGTATTGCCTTATTTTTAGGCATATGTGGTTATTTAGCTGCTGGTATCTTTAACGATGGTAATGTATCTGTGAGTCCTATTTACTGGGGTATGATTGGTCTCGGTTTCGCTGTTAATACCATTGTTAAGAAGAAGCTGGTACACTGACTAATTACAAAGACGTAAAAGTAAAGATTTTTCCCATAATAATGCACTAAATTATAAGTAGACCTAATGTGTCTGTACTAAATAATTTAGTGCATTTTTCGTTAATTATCCCATGTATCATAAATCTCTTTTATAGATATATTTCCCTACACTTTCGATATGCTTTATTAGCTCTTGATTTAAAATATCCTTATAATTTATAACATCAAAGAAATAAGGCAGCGGATATTCTTCATTTAAATCATCACTTAATCTTCTTATTATTTTTCTGTCTACTTCTTCTCCCACTATTGCTAAGTCAACATCGGAACCTTTTTTATAATTTCCCATGGATCTACTGCCAAACAGGATAACTTCTTCTATTTCTGGATATTTTCTAACAGCTTTTAAGATGTATCTCAAATCTCTATCTAATAATCCATACATTCCTATAACTCCTTAACTAACTTATCGTATAGTTTTTTAAGTTGTGGATAATAAGTTTGAGCTATGTCTCTTACCATTTTCTCTGCCAATTTTTCATCATAGGTATGAACTGTTAAATTCCTATCTGAAAGTGCATCAATCCAAATATGCCCATCATCAAGCAACCCTATTTGATAAGCCTGCTTGATTGCTTCTCTTGGGCTTTTAACTCGTAGCTCCTGCGCTTCAAGATAATCTTTCATTAATTCCCAAGATAGCTCAAAAGAGATTTGAAAGAGTTGTATAATTCCAGCCCTTTCTAGTTCTGTTTCAATAGGTTTGTCAATATATTGTTTTAATAAATGGTAAGCCTTTTCAAAATTTACAAACCGTTGTCTCCATCTTACATCTTTTAAATGATCCATTTAGAGACTCCTTTCCTAGATCATAAAAATACATCCCTATTTTTTCCACCCTAATATTTTTTTGCTGTAAGACAATAATATTCCAAAATTTATTGTTTGTAAAGATCAAAGACGAACTCTAATCATAGCTTTTTAGGGAGATTTTCAAAAACTAGAACTTATCTTACCTTTTATTTTTAAGAAACTAGAATACTACTAACTTCTAAATTTTATGCTCTTTTACATTGTATTGATTCTAAAAACCGTTCAAAAGCTTGATAGCCTGCTTCATTAACCTTATAGACGCCTGCACAGCATAAAACATCTTTAAAAATCAAGCCAACCTCTTTCTGAATAACAGCTTCCGCCTTATCCTTTGATAATTTAGTTCCATAGTTCTTCTTAAGCTTATTTATCCATTCCATATGTTTTTGGAGTATTTCATATCGTTCAGCCTCTGAGCATCCAGTTAATACATCTTCAATTAGCGATAACTCCTCTTTTAATCTAGCTGGTAAAACTGCTAGCCCCATCACTTCTATAAGACCAATATTTTCTTTCTTAATATGATGCAAATGCTGATGAGGGTGAAAAATACCATCTGGATGTTCTTGACTTCTTCTATTATTTCTAAGGGTTAAATCTATCTCATATAAGCCATCCTGATTCATACGTGCAATAGGAGTTATCGTATTATGTGGTACACGCTTACCAGCTTCTTCTGAAAAGGCAAAGATATCAGCTTCTTCATCACTAAAGGAACGCCAGCTATTTAAAATTTCATCTGCTAATTCAATCAGCTGCACCTTACTCTCTGAAGACAGTCTAACCACTGACAATGGCCATCGAACAATGCCAATGTTCACGTCTGGATAAGCATCATGTTTAAAGCTATGAACGATAGGAGCTTTCTCCATTGCAAAGGTATGATGTCCTCCTTGAAAATGGTCATGACTAAGTATAGAACCCCCAACGATAGGTAAGTCAGCATTAGATCCAAGAAAGTAATGTGGATATTGCTCCACAAAATCAAGTAATCGCTTAAACGTCTTCTTAAAGATCTTCATAGGTGTGTGTTCTTCTTTAAACACAATGGAATGCTCATTATAGTACACATAAGGAGAGTACTGTAGGTACCATTGTTCCTCATCTAATGTCACAGGAATCACTCTATGATTATTTCTTGCTGGATGGTTGAGTCTGCCGGCATACCCTACATTCTCTAAGCATAGTAGACACTTAGGATAATTAGATTGAGGCAGTTCTTTAGCCTTAGCAATTTCTTGAGGGTCTTTTTCTGGCTTAGATAAGTTAATAGTAATTTCTAAATTACCGAACTCAGTATCCACTAACCAATACTCATTCTTTGCAATTCTATCCGTTCTTATATAATTAGAATCCCTTGAAAGTTTATAGAAGAAATCTGTTGCTTTCTCTACACCTTCTGTCTCTGCAACGGCATTAAAAGTCCGAATTAATTCAGACTGTCTAGGCATCAACTGAGCCATAATCTTAGCATCCAGCATATCCCTATAGGTCACTGTATCCTCAATTAATCCGCTTTCTACTGCATAACTTAGCAGTTGATTGAGAATAGGTACTGGAGTATCAGGTATCTCTTCTTCTATAGCACCATCAAATGGTTCCTCTACACCAAGCACTTCCATTATCTGATTTCTAACCTGAACTATATCCCACTTCTCAATGATATGATTCTTAAGCGCAAACTGTATTAAAAGTTCTATGTTTTTAGCAGCATTCATCATAAAAAACCTCCTTAATCCATCATAACTATAAATCCGTCACTTTGAAAAATACATATCTATTCCGTTAGTCTGTCTGCTACTATGCTTCATAACCATTCGGATGATTCTCATGCCATTTCCAAGCCGTCTCTATAATCTTCTCTAAAGAGTTAAACTGAGGCTTCCACCCAAGCTCCTTTATAGCTTTTTCAGAAGAGGCTACTAAAACCGCAGGATCCCCAGCCCTTCTCGGAGTCACTTCTGCTAGTATAGGATGATTGGTTACTTTTCTGGCAATATCTATCACTTCTTTCACCGAAAATCCCTTACCGTTACCTAGATTATAAATCGCACTATCTCCACCCTTTTGAAGTCTTTCTAAGGCCGCTATATGAGCTTGTGCTAAATCCGTTACATGAATATAATCTCTAACACATGTGCCATCCTCTGTTGGATAGTCATCTCCATAGATAGCTATTTTCTCTCTTTGACCCAGTGCCACTTGAAGAATAATAGGAATTAAATGAGTTTCTGGCGTATGGTCTTCCCCAATTTCACCACTGATATGCGCTCCAGCAGCATTGAAATATCTAAGTGCTGTATATTTAATATCATGCGCATTGTCCACCCATTTTAACATCTTTTCTACTGATAGCTTAGTTTCCCCATATGGACTGGTTGGCTCTGTTTTATCCTTTTCCAAAATAGGAACATTTTCAGGCTCTCCATAAGTCGCAGCTGTAGAAGAAAAGACAATATACTTAACGTTATACTCCTTCATTTTTTGTAATAAGCATAACGTACCATATAAGTTATTATCATAGTATTTTAAAGGGTCTTGAACACTCTCTCCCACAAGCGAATCAGCAGCGAAGTCTATAATAGCTTCTATTTTGTTTTCACTAAACACCTTATCCAAACTTCGAGGCTCTCTTAAGTCTCCCTCATAAAGCTTTACACCACTCGGCACCGCCTCCTTATGTCCCTTTTGCAGGTTATCAAAAACAATAACATCTTTCCCCTTCTCTTTTAACGCATAAGTTGTGTGCGATCCGATGTATCCAGCACCACCACAAACTAAAATTGCCATATTGTTTTCACTCCTTTTAAGTTATGGTTAATTACTAATATTAATACCCTTACAATTTTCTATATCTTTAATAGTTAGCTTAAGACACTCTATCTAATACGTAGAACCGAGTTTTAAGTTTTACTATTCCGAAAAATTTTAGCTCCAACCGATTGATTATCAGAAAGGGGGAATAGTATTAGCTACACAGCGAAACAGGAGTGGAGCGTAACCCCTACTAAACACGGACGTTTAGGGGGTTATGAAGCTAATACTATTCCCCCTTGACCGTTCACCAATTAGCTAAAATTTTAACTGTCATTCGTTATCTAATTTAAAACAGGAACTAAAACCCTTTATAACAAACATTTTAAGGCAAAATCCTACCTGCCCCATCTCCTACATTCGCCACATAAAACTCTGGTTGAAGACCTGTTCTAGCTTCATAACTGCTAGCCACTTTTTCAATGAAGGTGTCCACAGCCTCTTCTTCAACAATACTAACCGTACAGCCTCCAAAGCCTGCTCCTGTCATTCTAGAACCTATAGTACCCTCTACTTTTAAAGCTTCCTCAACCATGGCATCTAATTCAATGCCTGTAACCTCATATAAATCCCTTAAGGAATCGTGAGATGCATTCATAAGCTTACCAAATTGTTCTAAATCAGCTTTTTGAAGTGCTTGGACAGCTTCTTTTACGCGTTGATTTTCATAGACAGCATGTTCAGCACGTCTCTTAGCTGTTTCATCCTCTATTAGATAATTGTATTGTTCAAAGGTCTGGGGATCTATCTCACAAAGCGCTTGGATATCTAGCTCCTTTTGTAAAAACTCAAGAGCTTTGTCACATTCTCCTCTTCTTTCATTGTATTTTGAGTCTGCTAAGCCCCTTCTTTTCTTTGTGTTACCAATCACTAACTTTGCACCATTAAGAACAAGTGGTGTGTATTCATACTCCAGGGTATTACAATCTAGGAGTATAGCATGGTCTTTTTTCCCCATACCTACAGCAAACTGATCCATAATGCCACAATTCACACCAACAAATACATTCTCAGCTTTTTGACTTAGCTTAACTAATTCCACTCTATTTTCATTAAGAGCAAATAGGTCATTACATAAGACAGCCGTAAGCACTTCTAGAGATGCTGAAGAGGATAAGCCTGAACCATTAGGAATGTTGCCATAATACAAAACATCAAAGCCCCCTAAAGTATGTCCCTTGTCCTGCAAAACCTTCAAAACACCCTTTGGATAATTTGTCCAGTCATCCTTCTCCTCATAAACTAAATGGTTAATGTCTACCTCAACCTTGAGGTCGAAGTTCAAAGTGGCAAATCTAACAGTATCATCTTCACGCCTTCTTACAGCCGCATACGTTCCAAAATCAAGTGCGCAAGGAAACACATACCCACCATTATAGTCAATATGCTCACCAATTAAATTGACACGTCCAGGCGCAAAAAAAACCATAACATCCTTGTCACTGTCGCCATACAAATCCAAAAACTTACTCACTAACTCTTTCTGCATAATCCTCTTCCTCTCTATATAGTTTTATTATTACTTATTGCCTTGCTTTAGTTCTCTAGTAGATTTTCTTATCACTAATCGAGTATCCAATAAAATTTTTTTGATTTCTGTATCCTTTTCTTTAATTATTTCTTTAATCCTTTTGGCTGCCAACACACCTAACCGATTCATATTTTGGTCCACTGTTGTGAGCTGAGGCTCTGATATTTGACTGATAATCGTATTGTCAAAGCCAATAATGGATAGGTCATTCTTAACCGATAAGCCCAATCGATTGACTGCATTCAAAGCACCTACTGCCATCCAGTCATTGCAAGCAAATAGTGCTGTAAATCCTGCACCTTTTTTAAGTCGTTTTTTCAACAGTTCTCTTGATTGCTGTACCGTTTCTAGATCGTTTCCGCTATTAACAACTAGTATACGGTCTTCTATAATTTCTAAGCCATTATCTTTCATAAATTTTCTATATACGCTCTCCTTAATATCATAGGAATGGCTACGCTTCCCTCTTAAAAAAGCTATAGTACGGTGACCTAGCTTTATTAAATATTTAAGAGCTTCATAAGTACCAACCTCTTGATCATTAAGAATAAAATTACACTGAACCCCCTTGTTATAGCCATTAATTAGCACAGTAGGTATTTTCTTAGCAAGCGCTTCATAAAACCCCGACCGAATTAACTCAGTCTGAGGATCGATAGATATTATACCATCCACACTTCTTTCTAGAAGGTTATCTGCCATGAGGCTTTCATAGTTCGCTTTACCTTCGGTATTGCATAAGAAAGATGTATAACGTTCCTTTTTAATATAAGCATCAATACCTTTAATAACTTCGGAAAAGAAAAGGTTTTCTATGCTGGGTGTTAAAATACCGATAGTTTGCGTCTTATTCTGAATAAGTCCTCTAGCTAACATATTAGGTTTATAGCTCAGCCGCTCTATTGCTTCCTCTACCTTTTTCTTGGTAGCATCCTTTACTGGGTAATTTTTATTAAGGACTCTTGAAACGGTAGTGATGGATACTTTTGCCAGATTTGCTACATCTTGTATAGTTGCTCTTTTTTCAGTCATTATATCACCTCATTTATAGAAAAGGTTTTCTATAACTATTATAGCCGTTTTTTTAATAGATTGCAAGGATTTAATAACATAAATAATTAATCATACCCTTCTATAGAATAGCCTTAACAGAATCCACCTTCTACCTATTACTAAGCTTATATTCTGACGATATGTCAATTTCAGACAAGTTAATGGTACATAATACCTTAAAAATGCTATAATGATAGTGAGCACAGGCACATCTTCTGCTATAATTAAACAATGTACTATGCCTTGTATAGAAAAATAATTTTTTTGGCTTTTACTTAGAATACTTAGCTTGCTATTTAAGATTTAATTTATCTATTAGTGATATTTTGATAAGAAGTTGATCATACTACTTTTGTAGCAATATACATATCTTGGAGGTTATTAAAGTGAAGCGAATAATACTCACCGGCGGGGGAACTGCTGGTCACGTTACACCTAACATTGCTTTAATTCCTACTCTCGCAAAAAGAGGCTGGGACATACATTATATCGGTTCATATAATGGCATTGAAAAAAGGTTACTCAATAAGCTAGGCATCCCCTATCATGCTATAGCATCTGGAAAGCTTAGGAGGTATTTTGACATAAAAAACTTAACCGATCCCTTTAAGGTTATTAAAGGCACTTCTCAAGCTTTTAAATGCATCAGAAAACTTAAACCCAATGTAGTTTTTTCAAAAGGGGGGTTTGTTTCTGTTCCTGTCATTATAGCTGCTAAACTAAGTGGTGTTCCATCCATTGTTCATGAGTCAGATATGACACCTGGATTAGCTAATAAATTAAGCATACCTTTTACTACTAAGGTGTGTACCACCTTTTCAGAAACCTTAAAACATCTGCCCTCCAATAAGTCAATCTTAACGGGTACCCCTATTCGCCAAGAAATATTAAATGGTAATGAAGCAAGAGGCTATCATCTGTGCAATTTTACATCAGATAAACCCGTTCTTCTTATGATTGGTGGGAGCAGCGGCTCAGTAAGAATTAATCAAGTTTTAAGGTCTGCATTGGATATGCTATTACAACATTTTCAAATTGTTCATTTATGTGGTAAGGGCAATTTAAACGATGACTTAAAAGATAAGAAAGGCTATAAGCAGTTTGAATATGTTACAGAACAGCTTGCTGATCTTTTTGCTATGTCTGATGTTGTGATTTCAAGAGCTGGCGCAAATGCTATCTATGAACTGCTGGCACTTAGAAAACCGAATGTTCTAATTCCACTCCCACTTAGCGCAAGTCGAGGAGATCAAATTCTAAATGCTAGGTCTTTTGAAAAACATGGATATAGTATGGTACTTGAAGAAAATCAAATGAATAAAACAAGTCTTGTTGAAAGCGCCCTTAAAGCACTTAAGTCTAAGCAGCACTATATAGACAAAATGGATAAAAGTGAATTAAAGAATGGCATCGGTAACGTATTAACGGTCATTGAGCGTAATGCTAAATATCTGTAATTTAACTTAAATGAATAGTGTTAAGTTTAATAAACATCAAAGCTCAATTAGTTGTCCTTATAGAAGCTATAGCTTATCATAGATACTATGTATCATTTCACTTTATCTTTGATAATCTATAGCTTTATTAGGTACTGCTATAAGGCTATAGATTAGATTATATCTCTTTTTCTATGTCAGAAGCAATTTGATTTAATTCTTCGTCAGTTAGCTGCAAAGTTTCCCATGGAATTGTTACACCATCGTCTTTAAATCTAGGAATTAAATGTAAATGGAAGTGCCCTACTGTTTGTCCTGCTATCTCTCCGTTGTTTTGTACGATATTCATACCCTCACATTTCGTTGCCTTTTTCAAGGCTTTAGCTATATGGGTGGCTAAGGCAAATAGTTTGCCGCCTGTATCACCGTCTAATTCGAAAATATTCTCTACATGTTCCTTAGGAATAATAAGAACATGACCTTTAGCCGCAGGATATCGATCGAGTATAACTTTGAATTCGCTGTTTTCAAAGATAGTTGCTGAATCCATCTGTCCATTCGCTATGCTGCAAAACAAACAATTTGGTTTTATCATGTTTATCTCCTTCCTTGTAGCATCAAACTAAATACTACTGTATAGTTTATAGTATATGATATCCGTACTTTTTTCAAGTGCAATAATATATTTTTTTATTTTTCAAGTATGTAACCATCTATAGTAAAATTACTATTTAAATCATTATTTTAAATAAATTTTTTAAGTAATTTTCATAATCAATTGTAATCATAGGTAATATTTGGTAAAATAGGCATGGATGGTGGGTGAAATAAATGCATTGGAAAGATAAAAGCTTTATGGAGAAATTTTCTACTATATACGACAGCTGGCTAGAGCTGGTGCTTCAATCAAAGCATGTAAATCCTACAATAAATGCAAAGATAGCTCATGAGATTAAAAATCCTTTAGCAATCATTCGCAGTACACTACAACTAATTGAAAGTCAAATACCGACTGTTAAATCTAATAAGCATTGGGGTTCTCTTTATGGTGAGATAGATTTTATTAATACTCTAATCAAAGATTTTACAGTGCTAAATCAAAGCTTTAAGATTGATAAACAACAGGTAGATGTCTGCGGTATCATTGAAATTTTAGCGCACCAATTTGAGCCTATATGCAAAGAAAAGAATATATTTTTATATACTTCTATTCCTAAAAACCTTCCACACGTTGATGGTGATCAATTGCGTCTAAGAGAAGCCTTTGTTAATATCATCAAAAATGCTTTTGAAGCATGTAAAGCAAAGGATACCATTTCCATTATCATCAAGCGTCTGGATAATTATATCATAATAACATTTACAGATACAGGAACAGGAATCGAAAAAGACAAAATAGACACGATTTATGATCATTTTGTAACCTACAAAGAAAATGGCACAGGGTTAGGTCTAGCTATTGTAAAAGCAATCATTGAACAGCACAAGGGAAGCATCGAAGTGACTAGTGAAGTGGATTACGGAACCTCTTTCATTGTCTATTTACCCATTATTGCTCATTAGATGAGTCAGAATATTTAACGTGGTATGAATATTAGAGTGGATGGTATGAACTGTCATCATGTCCACTCTTATTTTGCTACTTTTTAACAATTGCAAAATAAAAAGCAATTGTTCGCTATATGTATATTCTGATGCTGTTAGTATTTTTAATTCACTGGTAAGCCGTTCGTGACAGGTTAAGATACCAGCAGATGGCTCTATCGATAACAAGACCTCAAGTAAATACCGACATATCCACAACTTCCATTTCATTAAAGCCTTGATATAAATCTTTATATCCAAGTCGATATGCTGTTTATCCCACAAATGATAGCAACGAACCATATACAATCCTTTACTAATTAAATAAGAAAGGTTGTTTTCTAGCTCTTCTGCCTCTAAAGTCTTTCGTTCAATATCATAATTTTTCATCATTTCTAAACCCCTTTTGAGTTTTACTCCGCTTAGACTTAGCTAAGAGTAAATTTTTGCATTTAATCTATTGAGTTTAACTTGTATAGAGTAGATACGATTGGATTATTTTCTTTTTTTAGTGATATTCTTTTTTTTGACATTATAGCTACTATTAATTTAACTTCATTTTAGTAGATTAATAAAAAAGTCAATAGTATTAGCTCTTGATACCATTATATTTAAAAAAAAGTTATATATTACCAAAAACTATAGGTATACTTTAGGCCATTTATTTCCATAATATAAGTGGAAGGAAGTGACAGCATATGAAAAAATTATCAAGAAATCACATTATCTTGCTTTTAACTGCCTTATTACTCTTATGTTCAACACTGATGACATCCAACAGCTACGCTAAAGCGTACCGATATCTATGGACAGATATTAAACAAGTGGAAGTTACAGCTTACCGCTTAAATGTTCGTACAGGTCCAAGTACATCTCATTCCAAGATTACTCAAGTTAAACAAGGACAAAAAATTGATGTCATGGGTACACTTGGTGCTTGGTATGTCGTTCAGCTTGATAACGACACCATAGGATGTATTTCAAGTACTTATACAAGAGTCATTGCTAAACACAATACAACTAACCAGGATACGACAACAAAAGATAAGTACAGTGGAGCTATAACTACAGAAGAACAAAACATGATCAACTTAATTAACGCAGAAAGACAAAAGGCGGGTCTGCCAGCCTATAAAGCAGATATGGAACTCATGAGAGTAGCAAGGATAAAAGCAGAAGATATGGTAGCTAACCAGTATTTTAGTCATGATTCCCCTGTTTATGGATCACCATTTCAAATGCTAAAGAGCTTTAAAATCACCTATTCCTATGCTGGTGAAAATATTGCTGGTAATAGTACCGTTGAAGGCGCTCACCAATCATTAATGAACAGTTCAGGACACAAAGCAAATATCTTAAGCTCTAATTATGAGTACGTTGGCATTGGTATTCATAACCATAGTAAATATGGTAAAGTCTTTGTTCAGATGTTTATAAAAAAATAAACAGCTGGATATAGCAAACAGGTGGTCTTTGCCACCTGTTGTTTTACATATTTGAATAAATATTTTAAAGATAAATCTGTAATTACTAAAATCAAATGATTTCTATAAAACATTTTTATACTTAAATAGAATAATAATTGTTCAGATCTTAACTATATCTTTATTTATGTTTATATAAATTCAAATAGCTTATCAAATTCATAAACTAAGCCTATATTCCCTTTGGCACTTAACTCTCCCGTCATAAAAGCCCTATGCGTAGTAAGTTTGCCGTCTAATACCTGATTCATTTTATCTTCGGTCAAATGCATGACTACATCTGGATGCATAATGGTTCCTAAAATAACCTCTATTTCACCATTTCTTATGATAATGCCTATTTCTTCATTAGTATCCGTCTGCTTAATTAAATAACGATAGTTTTTATCCTCATCAGCTCCCTTAAAAGCATTCTTTAGATGATAAAGCTGTGGATTAGAATTACTATCACTATCCTGATCTAACTGGCGCTTAAAACGATTAGCAATAATAGTTATATCTTTTTGATGAGCATTGTCATGATTTAAAATACTATGCTTATGGTTTTTCACCGTACTCTCATTTTCTATAGTATGTTGCACATCGCTTAAATTATATGTGTCAACAGACTTTGGACTCAAATAATTAATGCTTTTTGGAATTTGGCTTCTTTTTTGATGGACGATTCTATAATAGTCCTCTGTTTTTTTGTCTATAATGGATAATAACGCAGGGCTGTTTTCAATTTCTATCGCATCATTGACCATACCGCAAATAGTTTGTCCTTCTAATCCACCAAGCATTTCCCAAGATTGGAGTAGATGATTCAGTGCGTCTCTTTCTCCATGTTTTTTTGAGAGAACAACAGCCATTAGATACTTATCATTGAAATCTGCCGGTTTTCCATATTTATAACATTGATCCATAAAAGTCTGCATACGACCACCAATACCAAGCCATTCAACCGTAATGCCTAAAACAACCCCGTCAGACTCAATTAAATCATTAAAAAACTGTTCATTATCATACGTATCCTCATGGAGGTCAAAACACTTTGTTTCTACCTCTAATTCTTCTAAGACAGACTTTATTCTATCAAGAGTAAAGTTAGCAGGATCGTTTGCAATCGGACTTCCACCGTAAACTAGAATAATTCTCAATATAAGTACCCCCTTCCTTTTGAGTTCAAATGAATGGCATTTGTGAAGACATAGGTAATTTCTTGTATTATACTTATCTTATGATATAGCTATCATGTACTTGGCATATGTTTTATTATTGATGTATCAACTGTTTCAATATTTTAAGGTCGTTATAATATGCATCATATAAACTGCGGTTGTATATAATAGATGCTGGGTGATAAAGAGGAAAAAGTTCATAAGTTCTAGATGTTAAACTTAATGTCAACAATTGTCCATGCTCCTCTCCTATATTTAGGTGGAACCGAGAAGACACAGCTCTTAATGCAACATTGCCTAATGTTACTATGGTTTTGGGTTCAATGACTTCAATCTCATTATGTAAATAAGGCATGAAAAGCTCAATTTCTTTTTTATTAGGTGGTCGATTGCACTTTCTACCTGTTTTGGGGTTGATTCTATAGGGACGATATTTAACGACATTGGTTATGTAAATAGCCTCTCTTTTTAAATCTAAGGTTTCTAAAAACAAATCTAGATTCTTTCCTGCCTGTCCCACAAAAGGCTTGCCTTGTTCTACTTCTTTAGCCCCTGGTGCTTCACCAACAAGCAAAACATTAGCATCTGGATTACCAAATCCAGATACTAGCTGTGTCGGTTGTTTGCGAATATCAACTACTTGTTGTTGACATAAATCTAATAAATGTTTTAGCTCGGATGCTTTCATTATCTACCCCCTAATAAGTTGTCTTTTTGTGCCCATAATTACAAATAACAGCCTACTTGATTAGAATAATACTGTTTTAGCTCAATAATATCCCATGTGGTATAAAATAGCTTTCTTTTTATTCTCATATGCATCATATCTTTTACATGCATGTCATTTGTTACTTTTTTATCTATTTTAAGCTTAATAAACATTTCTGAAGTTTTCTTTTTTAGAACAACATAACTGCCCAAAATCTCAATAACTTCAAATAAACCTTGTTCATAAATCATCTTCTTTTGACCTATCACGGGTTGGTCTCTGTGATTCTTATAGGATTGAAGATTAATAACCATAGGACTAAAGCTTATAACGGGTGTCTCTGTGAACCTTTGCAGACTACGTCTGATATATATCACTCTAGATAGCTCTTCAAAATTAGACATATAGAGTTTCTTATAAGCTTCTGTTAAATCATAATGGTATTTTTTATTAATGAAACCGAGCAATTCATGAATGTATAATAAATGTCTTTTTATTTCTTTACCAGACAGCTCTAAACTATATCTAGGTATATACATCAGCATATACTTTGTAAAAAAATCAACATCCATATGATCGAGCATTAATCCATTATACCTTTTACAATAGTTTTCAAATAGCTTTATTTTACTGATTGGTTTCACCTTATACTCGGTTTTATACTCGTTTATCGCTTTTATGATTGGAAAGGTTTTGTGCTTGTGTGCCACGTTTATATCTTTTTGATTGTAAAGCATACTTTCACCGCCACTAAGAGTTTGTTTACTTATTTTTCACTTAGTGGTGGTCTTTTATTCATTTTCAATCTTTAACCAATAATGATGTTACTACAAAGCCTCCAATAAAACCACCTAAATGAGCCAAATTATCTATTCCTTGGTTGACAACACCATAAACTATACCAGAAATTAACATAATAACTAAGGTTGCAGACGTCAACCCTCCGATATTTCGCCTTGTTTTAATATTAAAAGCAAGTAGACCGCCCATTAAACCATAAATACCACCAGATGCCCCAGCAGCTATTTTTAATGTATGAGTTAGAACCGCACTTGTAAGACTAAATAATCCCCCCATAAGACCCGAAAGCAAATAAATAAGTACAAATTGATACCACTTAGTTACTTTTTCTATTCTCGTACCAAAAATATACAATCCAAAACAGTTATAGAATAGGTGCGCAGCTCCTATATGAAGAAACATGGATGTAAATAAACGCCAGTACTGACCTTGTACAAAAGTTCTATAAGAATCCATAGCTCCAAACTGTATTAATAAGTCATTACGTGTAGAGCCGCCTTTATACTCCATATAAATCCATATTAATATATTGACAGCAATTAAGAAAAAAGTTATAAAGGATGGTTTTTTCTTCTCAACAATGGAATGCTGTCGCGGGCTCCACCTTCCTTCCAGTACCTCCGTAAGTTTATTCTCTAGCCCTATCATTTGATTGATTTGCTTATTAGGTATGATTAAAGCCTTGTGCTTAATATCGACTAACCAATTGATATCGATTAAAAACTGCTCTAAGTCTGGAACATAATTAATTTTATCATAGACTTCATCCATTTGATCCGTTACCATTAGATTTAGCAGTATCAGCTTACTTGCATTCACATCTCTAAACTGATTTTCTGTAATTTTCTTGTAGTCTTCAAAACGATGGGGATCAAATTGATAGACATCGGTTAATTGTATAACATTGATAAGATAAAGGTTATTACCAACAAAAGAAGCGAACATGTGAACCCTTTCACTATCTGTTGGTATGACCTGATATTTTTCCGTAATAAAGTAATTACATATCTGTTCATATATTTCATTCATAAGCTCACCTAATTATTTTATTTAATTGATATAGGTAAAACAATGCTACTTTAATCCATTTTGCTTCACAAAAACTCTGTTTTATAGTCATTATTATATTCCATTAATAGATAAGAATTTCATACTTTTGATGTTGAATTATTGACAGTTCTATGTATCCTTATTATTACCCTTTACTATCAAAAGTTAAGTTCAATAATTATAGCTCTTTTTTCATTTTTTTACAATAACTGATACATTTTACAGTTTATCAAATGTAGCTTGTCTTGTAAATATTATCTATTTTATTTCCAATTACTACAACTAGAGTTTTTTGCAAGACCCTTATATAATAAGTACTATAGTATTTATTTTCTCACTCTAAAATATACGATACTTGTGGTGAGGAGATTAACACAAATAGATTATAGATAAATAGAAAAATAAAAGGGGGATTAGCATGAAAAAACTAAAAAAAATTATTATAGTAGGTATTGTATCGATTCTTTTGGCTAATACTATTGCATTTGCAGCTCAAACCGATTTGTATACCATTGTTAGAAATAGTATCCTTGCCGTTAAAGAAACCATTCTAAAAAGAGATTCTGCTTTAGAAGATAATGGAGATGATGCTATTCAACGTCTAGATGAATTTGTTACGGATTATAAAGTGGATTTGCAAATAGAGCTGGAAAAATACGAAGAAGAAAAGAATGAGGAAGCAGCTGTGGCTATAGAACAAGAAATTGATACAACGATTCAACAGCTTGAAGACGAGAAAAAAGTTCTAATAGAGGAAGCAAAAAAAGAAATAGATACTAAGATACAAAAAGACTTAGATAATGAGTTAACAAAAATTAGAAAACATTTTAAATCTCAGTAACCCAAAAACGTCATTACACAATTTAAGCTACAAAAACCGCTGAGTCATTAGCTCAGCGGTTTTTTTTGAATTTTAAATTCATTGCTTAATCTATAGTGTTATATGCTTTTAAGCTTCGCCGCAAAGCTTAAGTAATTTTTCCCATCTTGTGTCAATTTCTTTCTGTAATTCTTCAACAATTTCAGGCTTCTTAACTACATGTTTAAATCTTCCCTGGGACTCTAACCAGTCACTGATAGGACGTTTTTTCTTTGGCTTATAGGAAAGCTTATATTCGCCTTCAATAACTTCGTACATTGGCCAGAAACATGTATCTACAGCAATATTACAGATTTCCATTAATTTTGGCGACTCATAGCGCCATCCACGTGGACATGGAGCTAAGACATTAAGGAAAGCTGGTCCCGGTGTATAGATTGCTTTTTCGGATTTTTGATAAAGATCCTTAAAATTACCAATTGGAGCTGACTGTGCAACATAAGGAATGCCATGTCCTACAAGTATTTTGGTTAAATCTTTTCTGTACTGCTGCTTACCAGGAATAACCGAACCTGCTGGTGATGTAGTTGTATCTGCATACTTTGGAGTTGCTGATGAACGTTGGATACCTGTGTTCATGTAAGCTCCATTATCATAACAGACATAAACCATGTCATGACCTCTCTCCATCGCACCAGATAGAGATTGTAACCCAATATCATAAGTACCGCCATCGCCACCAAAGGCAATAAACTTATAGTTATCATTAATTTTACCTTGTCTTTTTAATGAAGTATAAGCAGCTTCTGCTCCAGAAACTGTTGCTCCTACATTTTCAAATGCAGAGTGAATAAAAGAATCCTGCCATGCAGTATAAGGATAAAGGAAAGTAGAAACTTCTAAACAACCGGTAGCTGCTCCAATAACAGCACGATCCTCTTCCTTCAATGCTCTAAGAACTGTTCTAACAACGACAGGCGCACCACAACCAGCACATAGCCGATGCCCCCCTGTTAACCTTTCAGGTTTATCTGTTGTTGCTTTTAAATTATATGCCATTCTGTTTCACCTCCAATGGATTTATGCTTCTACTACGCCTAAATAGCGATAGGGATCTTCAACCTTATTAGCTGTAACAATTTCACTTAAATCGGAATAGACTTTTTCAATATCAGTAGTTTTAACATCACGTCCACCTAATCCATAAATATAATTAACAGCCAATGGTGTGTAACCATTAACAAATAATGCACTTGTTGTCTCAGAGAATAGTGGACCGCCTTTAGCATTAAAACCGTCACATTTGTCTAATATCGCAACTGTCTTAACACCTTTAAGTGATTGAGCTAACTCTTCTGCTGGGAATGGACGGAAAACACGGACTTTTATTAAACCAACTTTCTCGCCTTTTTCCCTTAAAGCATCAACAACAAATTTGGCTGTACCTACTGAAGATCCAATGAGAACAATAGCTCTCTCCGCATCTTCCATTTTATAGGCTTCAAATAAACCATATTCTCTGCCAGAAATTTCTTTAAAAGCTTTTGCAACTTCTACAATAACTTCCTTAGAATTTCTCATACTTTCAGCCTGCTGACGTTTATGCTCAAAATAATGTGTTGGGACTGCTAGTGGTCCAACAGCAATCTGCTCGTCGCTATTTAGCATATAAGTAGATGGTTTATATTGACCAACAAAGGCTTTAACTTTATCATCTTCTATAAGTTCAATATTTTCTACTGCATGAGATGTAATAAATCCATCATAGCAGTTCATAACTGGAAGCTGTACATCAGCATGTTCTGCAATTCTAACTGCCATAATTGCATTATCATACGCTTCTTGATTATTTTCTCCGTATAGTTGAATCCAACCTGAATCTCTTGCACCCATAGAGTCTGAGTGATCATTATGTATATTAATTGGACCTGATAAGGCACGGTTGACTACGGATAGTACCATAGGTAACTTACATGAAGCTGCTATGTATAACATCTCCCACATAAGAGCTAAACCATTTGCTGAAGTAGCCGTCATCGTTCTTGCTCCTGCTGTACCAGCACCTATACATGCTGACATAGCTGAATGCTCAGATTCAACTGGAACAAATTCTGTATCCACTTGACCATTAGCAACAAAAGCTGAGAAATATTGAGGTATTTCAGTAGATGGTGTTATAGGGAATGCAGCTACCACATCAGGATTGATTTGTCTCATAGCAACAGCAACAGCTTCATTACCAGATAATTTATCACGAATTGCCATTTTTATTTTCCCTCCTATTCTTCACCTTCTGGTACATAATCAAACGCTTTAAAAGGACAAGCTTCTACACAGACACCGCATCCTTTACAATGATCATAATCAATACCAGTCATTTTTTGATCTTTTATTATAATGGAACTGTCTGGACATACTGGATAGCACATCATACAATGCTTACACTTATCAGGATCCCAGATAGGCTTCATCGCTCTCCAATCCCCAGTTTTAAAATGATGAGCATTTCCAGATTCTTTTATAACGCCACCTGGTGTTGTTTCCTGCCAAGGGGTATAGGCTGGAATAATGTCATGTTCAAATTTTTTACTCATGCGCCTTCACCTCCGTAAGAGATCTTTTTAACGCTTCCATGTTTGGTGCGATAACATGTGGTTTATTAGCGAATTTATGGTGGAATGATTTTTCCATAGCTTCAACTAATGTATCATCATCCATAATTTTTGCTACCTTAACAACCGCTGCTAACATTGGTGTGTTTGGAAAATAACGTCCTAATGTTGCCATAGAAATCTCTCTTGCATCAATGGTGTAAACCCCGCCATTATAACCATTAAGCTTATCTTTTATTTCCTCTGGTGATTTTGGTGTATTGATAACAATGGCACCAGTTTCCTTAAGCCCTGCTGTTACATTGACAACGTCTAATAATGTTTCGTCTACAACGACAACATAATCAGGCTCATAGATATTCGAGTGAATAGGACATCTTTCATCACTGATACGGTTATAAGCTGTGATTGGTGCTCCCATACGTTCTGGACCGTATTCTGGGAAACCTTGGATGAATTTTCCAGTATCGAAGGCTGCTTCAGCTAATAATAAGGATGCTGTTTTTGCACCTTGTCCACCTCGACCATGCCAACGAATTTCCAACATATTACTCATGTTCAAGTTCCCTCCTTATTAAAAAGTATATTAGTATTAATAGATAAATATATTAAGCCAAGGTTAGTTTATCATTAATAGCTCCCCAATGTCAATAAGTAGTATATTGTATACACGGTTATTTTTTAACAAATTTTTTGTGTATTTATTATGCATTTTTTTGTCTAAGAAAACATTTAATTGTCTAACTTTTATATATTTAATTCAACACAGTTTTATCACTCAAAAGTATCAGTTGCAAAACTATGATAAAAACTACCCTTCTTTAATGGGAAGTTAACCACAATTCACTAATCTATGTAGAATAATGTTAAAATGGATATAAATGGGTGGCGGTTTATTGTAATGGGTGATATCCTTGTAATGCAGCTTCTTTTTTAGATTGAAACACTTTTTCAACTACTGTATTGTTAGGCATTTTATCAGCTTCTACATAGTACTGGATGCCCTTTCCTGATGTATATCCAACATAGGTCTTACTTTTTAAAATAGATGCACCATTATAACAGAATAGATTTAAATATTGGTTGTTTGAAATGGGTTTTCCTTGAAATACAGCTATGATACCTACATCTTGAATTGCATTATACCAGTCTGCTTTATCAATACGAGGTAACGTAAATTCATAAATTATCCCCAGATGGTGGCTAAAACGATTATGGTTATTCACATGATAGCTCATACTCTCCTCAATCTGAGCTATCATACACTCTTTTTTCTCAATCATAAATTTAGAAGTATTTAGAAAAGGCGAAAGATGCCTTAAGTCCTTATAGTTTCCTTCATATTGCACTTTCTGATTTATATCATAAATTCTAACGGTATCATCTAATGTGAGGTTAATTATAGTACCATTATCGTCAACGACTTGATAATAGCTTTTTGGGGAAAGCTGATGTTTTAGACAGGTATTATTATTATCATCCACATATTCTCTCATACTATATATATAATAACCGTCATAATCTATAATAACCATGACTGGAATGTATGCTTTGACTCCTTCTTTCTCAGATTCTCCTATAGTTTTAAAGCTATAAAACAAGCTATTTAGAAAGGCTTGCAAACCTTCTTCTGGCTTAATATTAATTGCTTTTAAATGAGCATATTCAAAAGAATGTGTATTAAAAATTTTTAGTGCTGTACAGCCATCCACTACAGCTGTTTTAATCATGTTTTCATAAAGGCATTGAATCTGCCTTGTTTTTAAATGAATATCTGATTGTACCTTATGAGTCATTAGGAAAGGAAGCATTGAAAATAAAACCAATACACTATATTTAATGGTTCTCATTTCGCACCATCCCTCCTCCTCGAACAAAAATTGTAGGATGTGTGGTTTGATTAACATATAAGTAATCTCTGATAACTGCTGCTTTTGTTTTTCCTTGATTTTTAACCTCAATATAAACAAAATCACCTATATCCATAGAATAACTGCCCGAGCTGCTTAATACTTCTTCAATATTCTCTGTATAGGTGCCGTCATACACAATGGTATACTCCTCTAGGAATTGATGCGTTTTGTCATCATACACTGGTACATACTGCTTCTTATAATGTTCCAATTCAATCTGATATAGGTTGCCCGTTGCAGAGATTTTCTTTTTTAACTCATTGTACATGGTATCTGTCATATACCCTAAATCTCTAACAGAATCGATAAATTTATGGGTTTCCGTATAAACCACGGAATAGGTTATATCATCTTGTCTTTCAAATGTATGCATAATAGGGATAACATAGAGTAAAATAACGACTAAAAGAATAGAGAAAATCTTCCAAATAGATTGATCCAACATCTATCTATATTATTTTGGCAGATAGCGCATACCAATTAACTGACCATCAGTATTATATTGGCAGCTTACTATATAACAATCTTTAGGATGGATGAAGGATATATTTTCTTTTATTCTATCCTCACTCGTCATATGGTTGTTGTAAGTATACATTTGACCATCCACCTCAATATTAACTTTATTCTCATCCCTATTCAATAGCTGTAAAATGACTTCTGAACCCAATATTTGATTCACTTGCACCCACTCACTTAATATAGTTACATTTTTTTGTTCACTCGTTCTGACTAAAGCAGTATTAAAATACCTTGTTAACTGATGCTGGTAACTAAAAAATAATGTAGCGGCACTTACTGAAATAAGCATACCAACACCAATGTCTAAAAGTCTTTCCATGTGTTCGTACATTTTTTACTCCTTCTCTTTCTTATGATATCTGTCCCCGATATAGTTTTGTTACTTAACGACCTATCACATAATCTTCACTTGCCCTTTTATCTGTATAGTATAAGACAATGTCACCATAGGTCAGATGAAATCCATCCTGATTTATTTTAAAGCCTTCTCTTAACCATTGATTGGTATAAGAAGGATTGTTATAGGCTTGTACTGGGTTATTTAAGTCTGCATCTTGTATCCCTTCCAGTTTAAAGTTAACCATTATATACCCGTTATGTAGAAAGGGCGACTCATTGACATTGAGGTGTTTCATCGTTGTTAAATCAGTACCTTTAGGTACGGCTACTGTTGAGGATGGCAGATAGAACTCTCCATACCATTTTTGAACACTTTGAATCGCTTCTTCTTGTGTGATACTAGATGGTATATTAGCTGTGGAACCTATAAATGTTCTAACCGCTTCTGTTAGTAATACCCGACCGCCTTTTGCTATACTACGTTCCATACCGCTGAAGTACATCTGTTGATAGTCTTCTAAACTTTTATTTTCGTAGCTTCTATTTTGAGCATCTAATGCTTTTGCTGTATTCCATATTTCCTGCTTAGAAATATTTCTATAGGAATCATTGAGTATCATTGTTCTTGCTAGCTTATCGTACTGGCTGCCTATTTTTATCAGCTGACTACAGGATTCATAATATAGGTCAACCTCTTGGCGCTGTTTCCCAGTTAGAGACATATAGTAATACGTCGGAGTAATCAGTATGCAGTCATATTTATCCATATAATCCCCATTGGTTATTAAATCAAAGCTTATTCTATAGCCTAGCTTTAATGCATAGCTCTCATACCCTTGGGTATCATTTTTATCTTCCATAATGGGTAAATGATACTGTCTTGTACTATCTATTTTTCCATTTCTATCCTTATCTCCTGAATAGAAGTACTTCCCTGTGTGTTCCGTACTCTCTTCTTTTCTAAAAAATTTCTGCCAGTTCCAATCGGATATATCTGTTATTCTAAAGTCATATAATCTCCCTGTAACCTGTACGTCTATCTTTTCTACCGCTTTATACTTATTAATGTCTAGATTGGCATGATACTCGTACTTTTGCTCATGCTCAGGTGTAAAGTTTAAAGGTATGGTTCTAAATAGAAGTGTATAAGTATCTTCTTTCACCCATGTTGGTATGTAGAAGATCATCTCGTCCAACCCGTCTGGAACGGTCATCCATGTATTCTTTTTCCCAAAAACACCTGTTCTGTCATGTCCTATATAGATGTCAAAAGGGAATTTAACTTGTCGTTTTTTGACATATGCCTCATAGTCTCTGAGTCCGTATCCTTTAATGCCTCTATGCTGCCCTTTTGTAGGATAATTAAGTATCATGGTATGACCTATTTGAAGTTGTATTGCATTTGTATTATGGTTAAGTGTCTGGGAATAATCCTGTTGATTTAAGAGTGTCGGTTTACAAATGACGGGTGTATGAATCGTGACTGGGTTAATACCTTTAATCGATTGTTGAATATTGGATTGAGCAGTATGGATACCTTTTATTAGCGAATAATGAATACTTCCTGTACTTGGAAGCTTATACTTATTAGGCTTGGTATGCTCTATAGGTATTTGTGCTGTATATAAGGTGTCATATGATAGTTCTGGTGGTTTTGGTAAAGCACTGGGGGCAGTTGTCCGAGTTGATACTAGTGAATCGTCTAGAATTATCGTATGATTAATGATACATTTATCATTTTTTACCTGTATTTCACTTATAGCTGCGTCAGCTTCATTCAACCAATTACTTGAAGGTATAGAAGGCTTACCCCTCTTACCACCGTTTAAGGTTGATGTTTTTAGAGTAATCGTTCTATCATTTGGCTCAATCATGTGATCCGATGGCTTTGTGCTATGCCAAACATCTACCTCTGGTTGTGTGTAGTTCTTAGGTGCTAATACCATTTGATGGTTAGGTAAGGCTTCGTTTTGTATTACTGCTTTATCAAGACCAAAGATTTCTAACTGAGCTATCTCCCAATAAGCATACGTTCTAGGTATCGTATAAGTTTTCCTTATGGTTTTGGTATCCTTTTTATTCATCCATTTCTCTTCCCATTGACCTTCTTCGTTATAATCTCCTTTATCTTCTTTCCATTTAAGCTTGTACTTCTTACTAACGGTAACGGTGTAATATTTAGTCCCTGACTTTTGTACATAGGAAATGTTGGATAAGTATGATTTTGCATGAACTTGGATATAAACCTTTTCTCCAGTCGGTATCCCGTCTAAGGTATTAAATGCTTCATTTCCTCTTGGGTCAGCTTGGATAACGGCTGTTGCTTCGGCTGACATGTAACCGCTGGTTGACGAATTGGATTGGGAAATTTCGTCACTGGGCTTAAGATAAAAAGTATGCTCCTTTTCACGCGTTATTTTTTCGTGTTCCCCTGCGTGTATAATAAGTTTAAATTGAGTGGTTGGTTTCGTTGCTGTATAAGCTGCATGTTCGGTTGTGGCTATTGCTACATAACCTTGTCCTTCATCTGCAAACCATTCATAAGTACAATGCTCTTCATCTATATGGTTGAGTTGGGATTTATTTTGAAGAGCTACAGCAACAGATGCATGTGGGGAAGCTGTAATAACTGGTTTATCATAATTATCTGTAACTTGATTACCTTGATGATAGATATCAAATTCTGCTACTGCATCTTGCTTAAGCTTCCTAGGAAGAATAATTGTAATATACCATTGCTCCATAATACCATCACCATTACTATCCCAATCATGCCACATACGACCTACCCCATCACAAACAGTCGTTCGAGGCTGTAATACATGAACATAGGTATACCAGTTCTTAACTTGTGTTTCATCAAATAGGTCTCCAAAACGGTCTTTTAAGGCTTGTCTGATGTAGGGTTCGTTTGATTCCTTGTAACTCCATTGATTAAATGTTCCTAATTTATAGTTGGTAGGCATCTCTATCCACTTCCATTGATTAATAACAGTAGTTGCTGTATGATCATCAGGAAAATATTTATTAGGGATTTTATCATCATCTATTGTATTGCCTATATATCTATGCTCATTTCTATTTGACTCATCTGAGAATTTTATATCACCTGAAACCTCTCCTTTAGCAAAAACACCATATTCAGTCCATATATCATTTTTAAAATTAAAGAAAGAATAGTTATAGTAATTAAAGCCTAATTCATTATTTGCTTGGTCACAAGCCTGCTCTAATAAAACATACTCTTTACCATAAGAATCTAAGCAATAATAATGCATACATAGCAAAATAAAGCTTATTATAATAATTTTAATCTTCATAGTATACTCACCTTATTAATCTGATTTATTTTTATACATTTCACTCCCATACCAAGAATTTATAGTTATAAAAGAACCTCTTTTTTTATTATTTTTGCCAGTTTGTTGATGCTCATAAATACATATTGAATCTCCTTCTATTAAATACCATTTTTCTTTTTGAGCTAGAATACTATAGAGTCCCTTTTTTTGTTTAATATATTCAATAACATCACAAATGTTTTGTTTAGAATATCTCTTTAATAATAAATCTTCAACATCTGATACTTGCAATTCTATAGGTTTAAAATAATCTATACAAATACTTAAGTCACAGTTATTAATCTTTTTAGTATCAACTATATCCAAATCACTATCAATCAACATTAAATCCTCTCTAAACGTCTCATCTACATTCAAAAATCGTTTTCTCTGATTTTTATCAATGAGTCTTCTTATTACGGCTGCGCCTTCTGCTCGTATCAAGCCGTTATTGGCTCTAAATGTACTATCTGGATAACCAGTAATGATACCTAGTCCATATATTTTGTAGACATCTTTTCTTAAGCTTTCAGGTATATCCAAGATATCTTCTAAGCATCTGCTGTAATTATTTAGATTCGCATAATGCTGCTCTCCCTCTATGACCCAAAGGGCTCTTTCAATGATGCGTGCCATTTCTCCTCTTGTGATGACTTTTGTATAACTGCTAAAATCCTCTTCTTTCACGTACCCCAATTCTTTTGCCTTCTGTATGTAAGATTCTGCCCAATTATCCCCCTGACTGATCGCTAAGTTGAAATGACTAGCGCGTATAACCATCGTAATGAACTCTTCTGCGGTTAACAAGAGATCGGGTCTAAAGGTTCCATCTGGATACCCATCAATAATTTGACGGCTATCAGCACTCAAAACATTGACATCTTCCATGAACCAGTCCTTTTCCTTGACATCAGAGAACCTATTTCCAATTGCATAAGTATCACTAAGTTTTAAAAAAGATCCTATAAGAAATAGTACACCTATTAAAACAACTTGTTTTTTCATTGAGCCCATCCTTTCTATTTGACTGTCTACTATATATTTATCCATTCTGTACTTAAAACTCGTTATTCTATTGATATTATTGTCTTAGAAGGGACACATGGGACGGTTAATAGAAATGAAGAACCGCTCGTACCGTCCCATATCTATGTCCATTTGATATATAAAAAGCCCACTAAATAATAACCGTTTATCTGCTATGTATACAAAATACTCTCCCTCATAAAGTAAATCATACATTTTTATAAAGCGGGCTAATTATCTTAAAATAGGTTGAAAATATATTTATTCTACTGCTGTCAAATCAAGTAGCCTACTTTACTGCTGAATAAAGGTCATCCCTCTAACGACCTCATTATCATCGTAAATAAGCTCGGAATAGAATTTGCCACTCTTATTAATATATAAATTATCTGTTTTATCTTCTGATTTAGCTATATCATTATCAATAACCGCTTTAGTCTTAGTATTTAAAGTACCACTTAATGATGTGCCTGTCACAGAACCACCACTGATGTATTGATAGGTAGCGGCTAGCTTGGTATCCACACAGATGATTAATTCACCACTATTACTTTTATATCTTTTGATAGCATTGACAACATCGCTTCCCGAAACCGTTGTGTTATCAAAAGGTGAATACTCAGCCTCACTTAATGTCACACTGACATCCGTTAACTGCTTGCCTGCTTCATTAGCTAATCCCTTGCCTTGATTTAAGAGAAATAAACCGATACTAACCACGGTTATAAAAAAAAGTATCCCCACACCTAACCACAAGGCTTTTTGAATATTTTGATCCATAATATCGCTCCTTATCTCGTGTACATTTATATTGACCCTCATCATTTTGCTCTATAAATTCAAATTAATGACACTTTAACATTATATGTTAGTATTCCTACTCCCTATGATAATGATAGCTTTGAAAAATAGGTATTCATTTCATTAATACTGGTTATCAGCATTGGAAGCATTAAGTATACAAGCAAAAGTGCATATATAGGCAGAAAGCCAAAAGCTCTTCCAAGTCCTGTTTTCTTTTGGATAATTCTATTGTTGGTTTCTTTTCTCTGTTCCTGATAATAGTTTTTTTCACTTTCCAATTCATCAAAGGCTTGCACTAAAGACAAGTCATTAGCTGCCATTTGAAGCTGCTCAATTATCTTTTGAAATCCCTTAAAAGAAACCACGTGTTTCAACTCTTCTAATGCTTCATCCATACCATAGGCTAGTGAATTGACACAGTTTTGAATCGGTTCTCGAAAGGTGAAGGAAAACCGTTCCATCCATTCTAAAAGCTCTTCAACTGAAATCCTCTGGTGATGCATCAGCATTAGAATGATGGCTTGAAAATGAGAAACTTCATCCTCCATATCCATCTTTCTTACCTCTTTTTGAAAGTGGATTGATAAAAAAGGCACTTGATAACCCACTATAAATACAATAAGACATAACAAAATTTCCCACCATCTAATATACTGATGATTCAGCTTTGAAAGTTTTTCTAAAATTCTATCCACACTAGCATCTGATAGATGATGTCTTCCCTCATGTGTCCTCATGTACTTTTGGAGTGCTATTAAGTCCGTGGCTCTTCCAACTTCTTTTATAATCTGCCTATCCTGCCTCGTTATGGCTTCAGCCTTTTCTGCTTCTTGACGAGATAGTTGACCTCCTAAAAAGCCATCAGGCATAGTGGGACTAAATAAAACGTGATGGACAGCCATTCTATGCATCATTACTACGATGATAAAGGCTATGATAAAGCTAAATAATCCAAAAAGTAATCGGCGTGTATAAAAAACTTCTATTTTAAGCCTAGAGAAAGTCTTATTGAGCTTACTTTGAAACTTGGCTCTATCACTACATTTTCTTGGTAATAGAGGATCAATTATAAAATAAAACCGTTTATAAATTTTCTCTGAAATAGACTTTTTGTTAATGAGATACAGTGTTCTATCATCAAACTGCTGAATTTTTCTTATGGCAAAATAACAAACCCATATAATCCCAAACATAGCTACTTCTAGCACAAATCCATAACTACTGTCATAAAAGGAACCTAATGGTAAGAAGTTCTTACCTGCCCAGCTCTTTATAGGGTTCATAAAAAACAGAGGAAGCAACACAATAATATTTAAACTTTTCAAAGCATAATTAAGTCTGTCTCTTTTAAAGACCTCTATTCTGAGAGCACTTGATAAATCATTTAAATTTTTCATAAATACTGACACTCCATTGACATACGTATCGCCATATTCTAATGTCATGTAAGCTAATCCAGCAAGCATCTTGAGATACTTATTCGGTGCTGTATCGTAGTACTTTAAGATTTCTTTCTCAGCATCCTTTGCCGTCAGGGCATCATAGATTTTTTGACCTTGTATACCTATTTCATATTGGTCTTCTACCATTTGAGAAGCCTCATATAAAGCTTCATCAACCATCTTAGTTTCATAGTATTTATGTCTAACGGTATTATTAAAATGTATCTGCTGGTTTAATAACTTGTTTCTTATTCTCACCACAAAATAATCTATAATCGTTTCACCCAAAAACCATAGGGCTACGATAAAAATGACAATACTATAAAGCTGATTAGTCATAGCAATAAATAAAATAACGAGCAAACTTAAGACTATAAGTATTCTTAAATAAAGCTGTACAGCCTTTTTGCGTATAGCTGCCTCTCCATAGTTATGAAGCATTTCTAACCTTGAACGAATGTCATAAATATAGCGCTTAGTAATCCATGATCTGGATAGTACTCTATAGAGCTTTTGATAAATAATTTCTTGTTTTGAACGTGTTTGATCCTTAGTTTTTATAGCTTTAAAGCCTAACTTCTGACGCTTTTTAAGCATCATCATCAGCAACAAGAGAAATATCATGACTAGAATGGATCCCGCCATAATTCCTATTAAAATTAATTGCCTATTATTCACAAACCTCAACTCCAATATGTATCTATAAACGATTGAAAACTCTTTTTATCTTCCTCTGTCATATGCGCGTTCATCTGTGACATATTATGGTGGGATATTTTATGCTTAGCAACATATTGACCATTAACATACTCAAGTATATTATTGGCTACATACTGCTTACGATCAGTTCTTCTTCTATAATATTCAGTCGTTGTGTCCATAAAAAGGGCTTGTTTTTCATCTTTATCATGGGCTTCCTTATAGGTATTGGGATATTCCATATCTTGATTCAGTGCAATTATTTCTGTGATTCTTTCTATATATCTTTTACCTGAATAATCTCTTGTTAAGTGAATATCAAAATTAAGAACTTGAACCACCTGTTGTTCAGCAACCTTTTCATTATTAAAGACCTCACACTTTAAAAGAGAATTTCTTAAGGATAAGACTAAATCATGAACCGTTTTTGCATGGTGGGTAAAAACGGTGAATAAGCTCGCAACCTGAGCCATTTGTATCATCCAGGCAGCTACAGGATCTGTTGCCACCTCTCCTAAGATATTCACTGATCCATCCGTTTTTTTCTGTATATCCAGCCCCTGCTGACCTGAGATAGTGTCCGTTTCCTTAAAGGTGAGTATATTTCTCATAGGATAAACCTTTCTAAGATGCAGTTCGAAAGCCATTTCTTGCACCCTTAATGTCAAGGTGGCATAAATATGCCTTACAAATGCCATTAATAAGGTTGTCTTTCCAGAGCCTTGTGCTCCTGTAACAGCAGTAACTCTACATCCTTTTGCTAAATAGGTAATCAGCTTTATGGGAAGCTCACTATTCTTATCTTTAATCAGTTGGTTCAATGTAACATGTTTGATATGAAACTTTCTAACAAAAAATGCCCAGCTTTCTGAGAAATTAGGTCTCACAACAACAACCCTGGAGCCATCCTTCATTTCATTCACTTTATATCCAACATTTTCAGATAATTGCCCTGCTTTATTATAGCGATAGATATTTTGGCATATTCTTCTAAGCTCTTGAACTGAATCAAAGCTTAGGAAAGACAGATGTATGGATTTACCCTTATAAAAAATCCAAACACTGTTATAACCACTAATTGTCTGTTGCCCCTCCCCTATACGTATTAAGTTTTTTGCATCTAAATCTCCAGAAACGCCTCCAGAGACACCATCAATGTTCATGTCTCTTATCTCATCAATAACACCATACCCCTTATAGATTTGGTAAACCCTTTGAACAATAACATTAAGTTTATCCTCATAGGATAATAAAAGACGTTCCTTTTTAAAAATGGTTTCTATTTCTTCTTCTGATATGATATAGGAAACCGTATGACCATCTTCTATCATGCACTTAAGCTGATCTAAATGATATACTTCTATGAGTTTTGTTAAACCATCATATCCATGGCGCTTTTTAAAGGTATATAGGAGAATATCAAATTTATCTCTTACAGTTAATCGATTGTATTCATCAAATGGTATAACCTTATCAACACAACTGGCATTTAGGTAAGTGTCCTTTAGTAAATCTAAAATAAAATCTTTTACATAGGCTTTATCCTCAACGGAACCATAAAGGCAGTTTTTTAAGGCTTTTTTTAACTCACTTCTTTTATTTATTCTTCTTTGAAAGGTTTCACTATCAAGTCCAAGCTCATAAAGATTGGTTCTTGTCATTTCATTAATATAATCTCTAACATAGTTTACCAGTGAGTTAATTGTGAATTTTTCACTTGCAATAGTTTTTTTAACCTTTCGTTCATTATGTCTGCCTCTTCTCATGTAATGAATAAGAAAGGCTAAACATAGGAGGATAATAGTTAAAATTAAAGCAGTGTTAAGCCAGTCTTTCATAAGCACCACCTACTTTATTCAGCTGTTCCAACTCTTTTAGTAAAACTCTGGATGCCTCTCTTAAAGGATGAAAGAATGCATAATTAGGATCCGTTTTCCTTACATACATATTTCTTATAAAATAATCCACCACATTGCAATTGTTACAGCTGTTTTGAAACCCTATGTGATATGGTACAGTAATAACAGGATTAAATCGGTATTGCTTGATGGTATTTTTAATGCTCTGCTTAGACAGCTTGTTAAACATACCTAAACATACGACATGCTTTTTATCTTTAAAGAAGTCTTTGTATTCCTGTACTTCTAGGAAGTCATTGAGCACTGCCTTGTTTTGATTGAGACAGATAACTATCAGCTGTGAATGCTCTAGTAGTGTACGAGTCAACTGATGACTTAATCCACTGTGAACATCAATAGCTACCAGATCATAATATTGATTAGCATAATTAAAAATCTGCTGTAAAAGCTGGTGTTGTTCTTGCAGCTCACCTATATTTTTCTGTGTTGTACCCATCATCATATCAAGTCTGCTCTTGCTTAATATAGGTGTTGTATAGTTGTGAATCATATCTGATGATAATCGACCATTTTTAGCTAAGCGTGTCAAGGCATCCATACCATGATCACTAAAGGTCAGCATGTTTTGCTGTTCATACTGTGCACCTGTAAGACTTCTTTCTAAGGTGCTTCTTGAAGCATGACTATGCCCAATTAAAATCTTATAGTCATGATGAAGGGCTATGGATAAGGTTAAGGCAATGGCATTGGATGTCGTTGCTGTTTGTCCATGAACGGTCGACCAAAAAGCAATCTGCATTATACCCTACTCCTCTCTGCCTGCTTCATAACTTTTCTTATGGCTTTACTATCCATTAATGTAATATCGGTTAACAGATGGTTTAAAATTTTTTTGTATCCTTTGGACAAATGCTTAATAGCTAAAGCGTTATCATATTCATTTTCCAAATGAACCACCTGATCATATTCTGTAAAATATAGGGTATATTTGAATTTGCTAACCGTCTCTAGCACTTGTTCAAAGTAAATATTAAGTACTTTTTCATTAATCTTGGAATCCGTATGTACATTTTGATAGAGTAATATCGTTTTTGTAGCTTTGGTCAGCTCAATTTGCTGAAACAGTTTTTGATTATCTATCATACGACTTTTATGGCTGTCCGTGATCAAGCAGACCCAATCACCATCATTGATTCTCAGTTCCTCTTGTTCACAATCCAATAGAACATAATCATAAGCATCTAACTCTAAACCCTGTGACTCTTTACTAGTATTATACAGGTCTAAGTTATGGCATAACTCATACGGATTGATAGATTCCTGCTGAACCTCATTACAGGTGATGAGTATGGTTTTTCCAATAAAACTAAGGCATTTACCAACATATAGGATTAAAAAGCCTTTATCTCTATATTTCTTGCCAACAAACAAACATCGTTTCATGAACATCCCCTCAAAATTCGAAAGCATCCTGCTCCTTTTTATTTTCTTCAATTAAACCGTTTTCTTGATTGACTCTTAGGCTAGATGCTTTTTTTTCTGGTGTTTCTTCATCGTGAAAGGCATATAAATGGTCTTCGAGTTCCTCTCTTTTTCTCAATTCCAAAGCTTCCTTAGATTGAAAAACAAGATTTGGATCCGCTAACATAAGTTCTAAAACCGCTTGGTTCACAGGATAAGTCACTTGGGCTGCTGATTGTACTACTGCATCCACATACTGCAAGGCATACAGCTTCGTTCCCTCGTGTAAATAGGCATCTACACAGGCACTAGCTATTCTTAAAATCTCTTCTTCGTTCAGCATCATCCAAAGTGTTTCTTTTATACTTCCATTGTCACTCTGCAAGCGTTCTATGGCTTCCACTCTTTTTTTGGTTAAAACAATATAGTCTTGACCGGTTGGAAACTTAATTCTTACATCAATAGCATCATTTTTTTCTAATAGAGAAGGCAGGAATAACAAACTCATCTCATAGCGTCTCAAATCATCACTAATAGACTCAAAATCGTGCAATATATCCTCCGTCACGGGTGTATTCGCCGCTAGATGGATTTTTAATGTTTTTCCTACTATATCCTCTAAAGCTTCAATGGTATTATTAGGCTTGATATCTTCGTTTAACCCCACTAATATGACATCTTCTTGTTTAAGCTGCTCTCCAGCTTTTATGTCTCTACTTAATAAATAGACACTTTTTTCATTTTTATTGGCAGATTCAACTAAGGCATGAGAAGCATTTTCCAATTCGGCTACCTCTTGCTCTAGTTCTCGAATCTGATTGTGATCCAAGATAAAAATAATAACGGTTACAACTGACATTAACAAGGCACCTATTAAGCCAGAAGCTATTAGATTTTTTGTTCTCTGTCGGATAATTGACAATACTCTCTCCCCTAACTATTTAATATGGTTGACAACTGTAGTGACGTATCTGGGTGTAAGATAAAAGGATCGGGGTGAAAGGGTATCAGATATACTTTTTTGTTAAGATGTTTATTCAATTCCTTTACCTCCTGCTTGTTTGAAAAAAGAATACAAAACATCCATTTTGAAGCATTTGATTCGTTTTTGTGATGGTTCCAAAAATCAATTAGTTCCTCTCTTTTCCATTCAATAGCATGCCCGATGACTATTGATCTATCCGAACGTAAAAATTCATCAAAATATGGAGACTCACAACTACCAATATCCATAATGACGTAATCATAGGACTTGGATAGAATGTTTAACAAATGGATAGACTCATGATGCTTATAATAATGAACCCCCTTCATATGGAAATCACGATCCTCTAATGTCAGATGACTCCCTTCATAAGCCCTTTGTATCGATTGAAAAGCACCTGTAGAATTCAGCTCTACCAAAGCAGTTTTTTGTTTGAGCTGGTTTAGATACTGAGCAAATAGAAGACTTGTATGGGTCACTCCAATCCCGCTGTTGACACCAATAATACCAATAGTTATCGTTTTATGAATGGTATGGATGGTTTTTCTTTTACCTAGTAACATGGGTTTTCTTTTCATCACTTCTTCTCCTAAACCATCTTTTCTTCTTTTGCTGCTTTTTTGGCAGATAGGACTTAATTAACTCATTAAATTTAACATTCGCTGCTTTGCTGGGTTGATAAGGATTAGGGGAATAAGGTAATACGAAACAGTTGAATCCTTTCATATTTTTTCTAATGTGCTTTATGTTCTCTTCATCCATGAATGAAAAACAGTATTTAAAAGACTTTGCACTTCTACAGCTCAATAGAAAATTATCTAACATCGGTATTTCCCAATCCTTGCCACCACATACCACTAACTTTACATGACATTTCGCTATTAAGTCTTCGGTCGTCTCTACATTAAACCCTCCTAAATCCAATATAACATAATCCAAGTGTCCAGTTAAAAGCTCTGTTAGATCCCGATTTTCTTGGTACAGATAGAAGGCTATATTTCTTAAAATAAACTGTTCACCTAAATCGTTACTATCGTAATACATATTTTTGATGTGCGTAAAATCATTAGAGTTAGTAAAATCAACGATTGCTGCCTTATACCCTTTATCTGTTAATAGGCTCCCTAGCGTCAACACGGTATGGGTTGTTCCAATACGAGGCATTAATCCCATAACCCCTATTAAAACAGTTCCAATTATTTCGGATTTATGAGTGTTTGGTTGATGTATCATACCTAACTGCTTTTTGAAAGCTAATGCTTCTTGAAATCTATCTGCTGGAAGTAAACTGGTAGCTGTCATGAGGCACTCATTCAGTTGATTAGAATAAGATTTGATTTCATTGTTAATGGGCAGTATTTTATATGGGGGATCCGATAAGGTTTTCCCAGTTGCCAAGTAGTAAAGCGTCAGACCTACACCATAGATATCTGAGCGTTCATCACTCTGGGCTCCACCATACTGTTCAGGTGCCGCAAACCCCCTTGACCCAATCTGCATGGTATCGGAGTGTGCTTGATACTTATACTCCCTAGATATGCCAAAATCAATAAGTTTAATGCATCCATTCTCCATTAGAATAATATTATCCGGCTTCATATCTCGATAAATGATAGGATAGGGCTTTCTGGTATGTAGGTAATGCAATATCTCACACAGTTCTCCGCCCCACTGAACAATGTCTGTCTCATTCACATGGATATGCTTTTCTTTATACTCCCTTAGATTTATGCCTTCAACATATTCCTCAATGATATAAATGTTATCTGCATCTTCTTCTATATCAATAATTTTAGGTATGGCTGGATGATTCAGCTCTTTTAAAATCTTTGGTTCAGCTAAAAAATTTAGCTCACTTTGACTCTTATGGATAACCTTAATCGCCCATTTTGATCTAAGTTTAATATTCTCTGCTAAATAAACAACACTCGTTCCTCCTCTTCCAATGGGCTTGAGAATTCTATACTTACCAAATAGTATTGTCCCTAGCATAACCCCTCCTTATGCAAGTTGTTTTTTTGCAGTATTAACGTGTTGGTGTATAGATGTGTCGTTGTCTGTACATTTAAATTCTATGATTAATGTCTATTGATGAGATTTTTTTGATGATTAGGTAATATCACAGATGTCAATACATTAGAAATGTTATCAGCTTTGATTTTGAATTCTTATAGGAAGATAGAATGGTCCCATAAGAAAATAAACCACCCAAAAAGGGTGGATTAATGCCCCTTTTTCTTATTAATATAATCCCTTTCACCCTCATTTACCAAAATACAATACTATTATACATAATTAATCAAATAGTTGCAATAATTTTTTTTATAAAATTATTTACTTGATCATAATGTTTTGATTTCGATTAGGTCCAATTCCCAGCATACTAACCTTAACGTTGCAAAGTTCTTCAATTCTTTTTATATAGTGTTTTACGGATTTTGGTAGATCCTCATAACAACTCATATGAGAAATATCTCCCCATCCATCTAAGGTTTCATACACAGGTTCGCATTGTGCAAGTTCTTCTAAACTAGCAGGAAAATCATGAATAAGTGTTTTTCCTCTCTTATACGCTGTACATATTTTAACTTTATCTAGTCCAGCCAAAACATCTACTTTATTCAACGCTATAGTCGTTAATGAGCTGGTTCTTACTGCAAACTTTCCAATAACAGCATCAAACCATCCACATCTTCTCGGACGTCCTGTTGTTGTACCAAACTCTTGACCTACCGTTCGTATTTTATCCCCTGTCTCATCAAAAAGCTCTGTAGGGAAGGGACCCTTACCCACTCTAGTTACATATCCTTTCATGACTCCAATACATTCGTCAATCATGGTTGGACCAATGCCCGCACCAATACAAACCCCTCCCGTTACAGGATGTGAAGATGTAACATAAGGATAGGAGCCTAAATCAATATCTAATAAAGTTCCCTGTGCACCTTCAAAAAGAACTTCCTTTCCTTCTTGAATGGCTTCATATACAAGTACAGTCGTATCAGCAAAATAAGGCTTCAGTTGTTTGGCATAATTCAAGTACATCTGAACTATTTCATCAGCATCAAAGCTTATGTCTTTTTTGTAGACTTGTTGAATAATTGCATTCTTGATCTGTACATTTTCTTGTACCTTAGCTCTTAATACTTTTTCATTGAGCAAATCGCATACTCTAATACCAGAGCGTTCAGCCTTATCCATGTAACATGGTCCAATGCCTTTCTTGGTTGTACCAATACTGGATTCACCTCTTTGCTCTTCTTTAATACCATCTAATTCTTTATGATAAGGCATAACAAGGTGTGCTCTTAAGCTAATTTTTAGGTTATCGGTCGATATACCTTTCTCTTGAACACCTTGTATTTCTTCTAATAAACCTTCTGGATCAATGACAACCCCATTACCAATAACACAAAGTGTACCTGAATACAGAATCCCTGATGGAATAAGATGAAACTTGTAGGTTTCACCTCCTACTCTCACCGTATGACCCGCATTATTACCCCCTTGTGACCTTACAACTACCTCTGCTTTTTCTGACATGATATCAATAATTTTTGCTTTTCCCTCATCACCCCATTGGGCACCAATAATTACTTTTGACGACATATTAACAAATCCCCTTTCCTTCTAAGAATCTCTCTCGCTACCATAATGCCAGATACAGAGGCCTGAGCAAGTCCTCTTGTGACACCAGCTCCATCCCCTGCTGCAAACAAATCTTTAATCTGTGTTTCCAGATGATTGGTTAGTTTTATTCTAGATGAATAGAATTTAACCTCAACACCATATAAAAGTGTATGTTTAGAATAAACACCCGGAGCAACCTTATCCATAGCACTTAGCATTTCTTTGATAGCAGTTAAAAATCTGTAAGGAAGCACAAGACTCAAATCTCCAGGCACTGCATCTTTTAATGTCGGTGTTACTAAGCCTCTTTTTAAGCGTTCACGTGTTGTTCGTCTACCATCAAGTAAATCTCCAAGTCTCTGAACAATAACACCGCCTGATATCATGTTGGATAGAGAGGCAATATATTTGCCATACTCAATTGGAGAGTCAAAGGGCTCAGTAAAGCTTTTACTCACTAATAAAGCAAAGTTAGTATTATCTGATCGTTTATCTGCATAGCTATGTCCATTGACGGTTTTAATACCATCATTGTTTTCTACTACAACCTTTCCATAAGGGTTCATACAAAAGGTTCTAACTCTATCATCAAAGGATTGTGTATAATAGATCATTTTAGATTCGTATAAATCATCTGTGATATCCTTCATCACTACTGCTGGAAGCTCTACACGAACTCCAATATCCACAGCATTTGCCTTGGATTCTAGCCCAAGCCGCTTAGATTCCTTTTTAAACCACTCTGATCCTTCTCTTCCAGGCACAACTACTACATAGTCAGAAAAATACTTCGTACCATCATCTAATAAAACACCTTTTGCAGCTTCATCTTCAACTATAATTTGTTCAACCTTATTTAGAAATTTTATCTCTATATGGTCTTTTAAATAGTCTTCCATGGACTTTAATATATTAAAACACTTATCTGTCCCAAGATGCTTAACAACAGCTGGCACTAGTGTTATATCTGCAGCAACACAAGCTTTTGCTATGGGGTATATTTTATTCTCATCTGTACCATGGATTTCAGTTGTTCCACCGAATTTTACATATATATCATCTACATAATGAATTAAATCCATTAATTTTGTTTTTTCCATATAGTTATCCAGAACGCCACCAAATGCTGTTGTCAGTGTAAGCTTACCATCTGAAAATGCTCCAGCGCCCCCCCATCCGTTAACAATAGAACACGGCTTACATTTGAGGCACTTAGTTCCTTTTTCAGCACATGGACAGTGTCTGTTCATTATATTTTTCCCTTTTTCAACTAATAAAATCTTAAGCTCTTTATCTTGATCAATTAATTCTAGAGCCGCAAAAATACCCGCAGGTCCACCACCTACTATAATAACATCATATTGGTTATTACTCATAATCATCACCCTTCACAGCTTTTAATGCATTAACGTGAGACATAATCCTTTAAAACTATAACAGATTTTTAGAATTAATTCAATAGGTATTCGAACATTTTTTTGGTTTTTTATAAAAACGTTCGGAAATCAGGTTGTTATGAAAGATAATTAAGTTGTCTTATTTATCCTCTTTACATTTGACCCGCTTTTCTATTATACTATACTTAGAAGTAAAACTATCTAAAGCTTTGCATAATACAACTTGTTTGCATGACTAAGACATATATTGACCAAAGCAAGCATAAAATCAAAGCAAGAGAGTCATTTGACCTTATCCGTTAGTAATTAAGATTAAACACTATGGTTTTCTTCATAACATCAGTGATACTTTGATCGTGCATTAAGACTATGTTATGGAACATGATGTGTAAGAGATTGGACTATTACCTCATACGTATGGTAACCTTAGAGATCTCTCATGTGTAAAGGATGTGATGCTATGAAAATAGAAAAAGTGAATAGTAACCAAATAAGGTGTACTTTAAGTAAAGTAGATTTGGTCAATAGAGAAATTAAAATTAGCGAACTTGCTTATGGAACTGATAAAGCTCAAGAGTTGTTTAAGGATATGATGGAGCAAGCTTCTAATGAGTTTGGCTTTGAGGCTGAGAATGTTCCCCTAATGATAGAGGCAGTACCCCTATCCACCGATAGTATTATGCTGATTATTACCAAAGTGGATAAACCCGAGGAATTTGAAGATAAATTTTCTGCTTTGGCATCCAGTAATGTTAGGAAATTTAAAAAGCATGAACAAAAAGAGAAAAAAGATAGCAAGCCCTCTCAAAAAAGCTTTAATATAAAAAGTAAAGTTGCTGTTTTCTCCTTTCAATCACTGGATGACGTTACTAGCTCAGCAACTCAGGTTAAGACCTTATTTAATGGGTATAATACCCTTTATAAAGATGAAAAAAATAAGAAATACTATTTAGTTCTGCATAATACGCTTGAAAATGATACGCCTTTTGTAAGTATTATCAATGTTTTATCTGAATATGGAGATCGAGTACATTCCTCTGATCTTGTAGAAAGCTTTTATCAAGAACACTACGAAACTATCGTAAGAGATAAGGCACTTCAAGTATTGGGGCATTTATAGAATTATTTTATTCTTTATCCACATTAAAATAAGCCATGACTTTTCGTCATGGCTGTTAATTTTTCATATCTTGTTAAGCTATATTTAAAGTACATATACTCATTATTTTTCTTCTGAATCTGGTTTCTTTTCAGTATCTGTTTTTGTTTCATCTACTGGTATACCAGTTTCCATCACTGGTAATGCCGTTTCCCTTATTGGTGTCTCAACAACCGATATTGCATCATCTGACTCAAGAAATTCATTGATTTTGTTAATTAAAACATCAGGATCTATTCCATGAACTATTGCACCTTCTTCTAAACTTTCTGCCTGAGATATAGGGCAACCAATACAATGCATACCCATATCCATTAGTACAGGGATCACACCTGGATTTATCATAATAACATCAGCAATAATCATGTCTTTAGTTACTTTTGCCATATCTAATGACCTCCTTTATCTAAATAATCCTATTATAATACAAAAAATATGAAATGTCCAATAAACTTACTTCATCTATTGAACATAACCTTCTTATACTATTACACTTACTTTATTCAATTCATTTATCTTTGTTGATTTAGGATTTTGTCTCTATTATATCTTTTGTTATTATAGAAAAATTATGCATAGCTAATTTTCTATCAATAATTCATCTCTTAAAAACGTCTACATGGAACTTATATAAGTCAGATCGATAGTAGGATTCTTCATAAAAAAGTTTTTCTCCGCCTGTTATACAGCTTACACCTTTACATTTTAGTAAAGCCCTTGGTTTACTTAATTTGAGAACCCTCATCAACACAGCATTTGAGATACAAGCATCCATATCATAGGAAATATTTTCAACGGTATATTGATAAACACTTCTTAATAGTTTATATAAGGATTGCGTTAAATCATGGTCAATCAAACCAGGACATTTTTCTTTTGGAATGTAAATGGTTTCAAGTGCCATAGGGATATCGTTTCCAAATCTTAGTCTTTTTATTTTATAATACTCAGTAGATGGAGCAAGCTGTAGGATTGTACTAATCTCTTTTAACTGATAAACGGTTGAGAGCTCTATAATACTAGTGCTGGGCGTATAACCTTGCTCTTTTAATGTATCTGTAAAACTTTTACAGTTTTCTTGTAATAACTTAGGATTAGATACAAAAGTTCCCCTTCCTTTTTCACGAAAAACTATACCTTCCTTAACTAGTTCATTCAATGCCTGCCTTGCTGTCATTCTGCTGATATTATAGTAAGCACTTAATTCTCTTTCTGAAGGTATCTTATCTCCAGACTGATATTCTCCCATATTAATTTTTTCCTCTAGTGTTTTTTTGATGCTTTGGTAAACGGGCTCTTCTTTTCCCATGTTTTTCCCCACTTTATTGACCTTTTATTAATTGTTTTATTGTAACATCTAATTTCTTCTTTTACAATACCACGACATCAAGAATAAAGCTTAGGGTAAACGGTAAAAAATGAATAGTTAATAATTATTATTACATAAAAGTATATTGACGTGTATACAGTATACGTGATATAATACTTTTGAAAAAAAACATAAAGATTTCAATGAGTTTTGATCATACTATACTTATAGGTTGTTTATCAAGCTAGAATTTTATTTTTAAATAAGATACTTATGTAGTTAAAATGCATATTCAATATTTTAAGGGAGGCATGAACGATGAAGGAAGCATGGAATGATTTTAATTCAGGTAAATGGATGAAAACAATTGATGTTAGAAGCTTTATTCAATCTAATTACGTACCTTATGAAGGGGATAGCAGTTTTTTAGAAGGACCTACTCAAGATACACTAAGATTATGGGAAAAAGTATCAGAGCTTTCTAAAGAAGAGATGAAAAATGGCATTCTAGATGTTGAAACAAAAACACCTTCTTCTATAACATCTCACGAACCCGGTTACGTTGACAAATCCCTTGAGAAAATTGTGGGACTTCAAACTGACCAGCCATTGAAAAGAGGGATAATGCCATTTGGTGGTATTCGAGTGGTTAAAAATGCGTTAAATGCTTATGGCTATGAACTAGATAAAACAACAGATAAAATTTTCAAACATTATCGTAAAACCCACAATGATGGTGTTTTTGATGCCTATACAGAAGATATGAGAAAGGCAAGACATTCTGGCGTTATTACAGGTCTTCCAGATGCTTATGGAAGAGGAAGAATCATTGGTGACTACAGACGTGTTGCTCTTTATGGTATTGATACTCTAATGAATGGTAAACAGTTAGAGAAAAAACAATTAGAAATGGATTACATGGAATCCGATGTCATCGTGTTAAGAGAAGAACTATCTGAACAGATGAAAGCGCTTAATCAACTAAAAGAAATGGCAACCTCTTATGGATTTGATATCAGTAAGCCTGCTAAAAATGCAATAGAAGCAATTCAATGGACATATTTTGGTTATCTTGCAGCTATCAAAGAGCAGGATGGAGCAGCTATGTCACTTGGTAGAATATCTACCTTCTTAGATATCTATATTGAAAGAGATCTTAAAAAAGGCATTCTCACAGAATTAGAAGCACAGGAACTCATAGACCAATTTGTTATGAAATTACGTATGGTACGTTTTTTAAGAACACCTTCCTATAATGAATTATTCTCTGGTGATCCGACATGGGTAACAGAAGTAATTGGTGGTATGGGTATTGATGGTAGAACACTTGTTACAAAAAACAGCTTTAGAATACTTCAAACCCTCTACAATTTAGGTCCTGCACCTGAGCCAAACTTGACCATTCTATGGTCTGTGAACCTACCAGAAGCATTTAAACGTTTTGTTGCAAAAATCTCTATTGATACAAGTTCCATTCAATATGAAAACGATGATCTAATGCGTGTCTGGTACGGAGATGATTATGGCATTGCATGCTGTGTCTCTGCTATGAAAATAGGTAAACAAATGCAATTCTTTGGTGCTAGAGCTAACCTAGCTAAAGCTTTACTCTATGCCATTAATGGTGGTGTTGATGAAAAGTCAGGGGAACAAATTGGTCCTCAATTTGCACCGATTACCTCAGAATATCTAGACTATGATGAAGTCGTTTATAAATTTGATCAAATTTTAGATTGGCTTGCTCAGCTTTATATTAATACACTCAATATCATTCATTACATGCATGATAAATACAGTTACGAAAAGCTACAGATGGCACTACATGATAAGAACATCTTAAGAACCTCTGCATGCGGTATAGCTGGATTATCTGTTGTCGCAGATTCTTTATCAGCTATGAAATACTCAAAAGTTAAGGTTATTCGACGTGAAGACGGATTAGCAGTGGATTACGAAGTAGAAGAGGGTAGCTACCCAGCGTATGGTAATAACGATGAGCGTGTGGATGATATTGCATGCTGGATTGTTGAACGATTCATGAATAAGTTGAGAAAACACAAAACTTATAGAGATTCTGTCCCTACCTTGTCTATATTAACCATCACATCTAATGTAGTGTATGGCAAAAAAACTGGTAGCACACCAGATGGAAGAAAAGCGGGAGATCCCTTTGCTCCAGGTGCAAATCCTATGCATGGAAGAGATACCAATGGTGCAATTGCCTCAATGGCGTCTGTGGCTAAGCTACCTTATGAACACGCAGAAGATGGTATATCATATACCTTCTCTATAGTTCCAAAAGCCTTAGGTAAAACTGAAGAAACGAGAGTGGATAATTTAGTTGGTATGATGGATGGTTACTTTAGTGACGATGGACACCATATTAATGTTAATGTTTTTGATAGAGAAACCTTGATTGATGCTATGGATCATCCTGAAAAATATCCTCAATTAACAATTCGTGTGTCTGGCTATGCTGTAAATTTTGTTAAGCTAACCAGAGAACAGCAACTAGATGTTATCCATAGAACCTTCCATGAGCGTATTTAAGTATTTTCATGGTGTAGCCAATAAAGGTGGTGATAGCGATGCATTTAGAAGGTAGTATTCATTCTATTGAAACGTGTGGAACTGTGGATGGTCCAGGTATACGGTATGTTATTTTTTTTCAAGGTTGTCCCCTAAGATGTCAGTACTGTCATAATCCTGATACATGGGCACTTAATCAAGGAAAGACAAAAACTGTGGAAGAACTTATTACCGACATAAAAAAATACAAATCCTATATCAACTTCTCACGTGGCGGTGTTACAGCCACAGGTGGTGAACCACTGGTTCAGTATCAATTTGTTGAATCTTTGTTTAAGCAATGTCGAAAAGAAGGGATTCATACTGCATTAGACACTTCTGGTTATATCTTTAATGATAAAATTAAAGAAGTCCTTGAGTATACAGATTTGGTTTTATTAGATATTAAATGCATGAATCCTGAACAATATAAATATATAACAGCTGTAAAATTGGATCCTACTATTGCATTTATGAACTATCTTGGAGAAATCAACAAACCTGTATGGGTACGTTACGTTCTTGTTCCAGGTTTAAGCGATAATCCCGATCACATACATGCTTTAGGGCATTATCTAAGTCAGTTTAGTAATATGGAAAGATTTGAGCTGTTACCATTTCATAAAATGGGAGAATACAAATGGGAAGAGCTTGGTTATGATTATAAATTAAAACAGACAATGGAGCCTACACAGCAAGAAATTGATGCTGCTACAGCTATTTTAGAATCTTACAAAATCGATGTTAACTAGCACTGATCTATCAACTGCAATTTAAGTAGAATGTCTAAGTAAGCTACTAGAAAAGGGTCTACTCTATGGGGTATAGTTATGCCTATTAGAGTAGACCTAACCTACATAAAATTTTGATTCATTTACCTAAAATCAATTATTTTTAGAAATAGGCTTGTATTATTGTTTTCTTTGGTATAAAATTAAAATACAAAATATTTTAGGAGGTGCTATTTATGGCATTTGTAATTAATGATGATTGTATTTGTTGTGGAGCTTGTGAACCTGAATGTCCAGTTGAAGCAATTACTGAAGGTGATAGTAAATATGTAATTAACCCTGATATATGTATAGATTGTGGCGCTTGCCAGAATGTATGTCCTGTTGATGCTCCCAACCCAGAATAAGTATTACATGAGTTAAAATAAAAAGTTAAGCATATAAAATACAACTCGTCCTAGGACGAGTTGTTCATTATGCTTCCTTATTTTTATTCTTTCTCTTTAGACTAAAAAAACTTCTTTTATTGGTTGAAATAGCTGCTTCTTGCCTCATTTTTTGGATTTCTCTTAACGTTTCATCTAATTTCTTATATCTTTTTTCTTCAATTTCTTCTCTTGTTCTTAAAAAACCACCTAGCTCCTCAGAAACTTCCTTTTTTATTTCCTGCTTTAAAGCTTCATTATTGCTCTTTAATGATTCTTCTATAATCTGTTTCATAAATGTTTGGAACTGCTTGACTTTATTATTAGGCTCAGCTAATGTAGTTTCAGTCGTTGTAAACTCTTTCTCAAGTTCTACAGGTAAGGTATCCCCCATATTAATATTAGGTAACAGCATCTTAATTGCCCTTAACTGAAGCCCTTGCTCCTTAAGCAGCTTAATATTCTTTAAAATCATGATTTGCTCATCTTTATAATACCTATGCCCTAATTCATTCCTTGGAATTTGCAACTCTAGTTCCTCTTCCCAATATCTAAGTACATGAGATTCTACCTCAAGTAGTTTTGCTGCATCTGATATCATATATCTTAAGTCTGACATTGTCCCCCTCCTATAAGTGTATTTCCAATTATTTAATATTATACCATATATTTACATTTATACAAGCCATAGTTTAGAATTAATTATGAATAGGTTTATTCAACTTTAACAAGTTTTATCTAACTAAAATAAAAGGTAATTACGAAAGACAGTCAAAGCTTATACTTATCATTAAAGATATAGTATTTAACCTAACAAAAGCCTCCTAAATATAAAATGTTTATAAGGAGACTTTATTTCTTTTGCTTAATACTATTTTTATTTTATGCTTGAATACCTCTGTTCTGTCCATCTTCAACGATTATTTCATTTAATGTTTCTTTACTATAGGTTAAACCTGCATAGATTTTTTGAGTATTCTCCATAATAGGCTGCTGCTCTTTTTCCTGACTAGCCACCTGATTCCACCCTTTTAAAAGAATACTTAACAGTTTCTTAACCTCAAGTAACGGTTGAGAGGTACATTGTATGGAGGCATTGACTAATAATTGATTGGTATAGATATACAATGTTATGAGTGATACACTAATATCATAAGACATATCTAGACCGTTTGTCAGCTCTTTTAAATACTTCTGTGCTTGTGAAATGTTATAGGAAAACATGGCTTTATCTGGTAATTCTTCTTGCTTTATGCACTTTAACGCTTGGTCTACAGCTTCAATCAATAATTCATACGTAATAACTAATAGCTGCCCTTGACTTGCATTAATAATTCTATTTTTATAAGTATTAAGCACCATCACTACACTCCTCTATCGTTGTAAAAGCTGTAAAATCGTTTGAGGTCTTTGATTGGCTTGAGCAAGCATGGAGGTACTAGCTTGGGTCAATATATTGCTCTGAGTGTAGTTAGCCATTTCTTCTGCCATATCTGTATCCATAATTCTTGAATAAGATGCTGTTAAATTTTGGCTCGCAGCTTCAAGATTTTTTACTGTATGCTCAAGACGGTTCTGATAAGCGCCTAGCCTTGATCGAACAGCAGAAACTGTACTGAGGGCATCAGCTACAATACTGATAGCTTTCTCTGCATCCTCAGCCTCTAGTAGACTTATATTTTCAATACCTAAGGACTTAGGGGACATATCGGGTATTGATATTTCCATATTTTGGTCTTTATTTGCGCCAATATGTAAATGTATAGAACCAACATCTAATACCATTACTTTGTAATTGCTAGCTACAGGACCCACTACATCTTCCAAAACCATTTCAAATCCATTGACATCTTTAATTGTAACTGTATCAGCAACACAGGTTACAGTAGCTCCAGCTGGAAAATTTGCACCTAAAACAACTTGAACATCATGTGTCATAGGTACATATTGCTGTGTTATATCAAGTACATAAACTCCAGCCTCAACCCCATCTGTAAAATTACCCACTTTTAGTGATGCATTATCACTTGTGTAAGCATAGTTTTGCCTACTCATATTCCCATTTAATAACTTTTTTTCATTAAATTCTATATCCTCTGACACTCTATTTATTTCTTGTAACAGCTGGTCAACTTCCTCTTGAATATTGGCTCTATCTTCATCATTGTAAGTACCAGATGCTGCTTGCACGGATAGCTCTTTCATCCTTTGAAGCATGTTATGGACTTCACTAAGAGCACCTTCTGCTGTTTGAATTAAGGAGATACCATCCATAGCATTTCGGTTTGCAAGGTCTAAACCCCTAATCTGAGCATTCATTTTATGTGTGATGGCTAATCCAACTGCATTATCAGAGGCTTTATTAATTTGAAGTCCAGAGGATAACCTTTCCAAAGAATTTGCTAGTCTCATATCATTTTTGTTTAATTGCTGTAATACTCTAAGGGCTGATATATTATCATTGATTTTCACTCTTATACACCTCTCCTGCATCTTTATGATTATGTTAAAGCTTTATTGCTTAATGTTCTACTAATATTATCGGTTTAATCTTAGCATTACTTTACTTTTGCTTTCTCCTTATCAATACTTTGAATTAATATAGTGAAAGCTTTAGCAAGCTCTTTAATTTCCTTTTCTTTATGTTTCCTGCCTGTAGTTCTGTTCATAGGACACCTCATTTCTCTGGGTGGTAATAGGCAGTAAACCATTCTCAGCTTCAGGATTATCTAAAGCAAAAAGAACCGTCCCTACCACTTGAAGGTCTTCTAGAATCTGTGTGAAGTGATTTTCGTATTGTTTAATGAAGTCAGTATTCTCCTGTTGGTCGGAGGTTACCGTTATATTTACAGTTTGTTCTTGTTTATGGATAAGCATACGGACTCTTCCCAGCTCGTTTGTTTTCAAGGATAGAATGAAATGAATGCCTTCCTTTTCTATTCTTTCATCCGATAAGTCCTTAAGGATATACATATTTAACTGAGTGGTGCTGTCGTCTGTGACTATAGGAATTGGATAATAGTTTTCTTTTAGTTGAATAGTTCCTTGCATGTTGAATACTTCTAAAGCGGAATCTAGGGCTCTAAGCTGATCTGTTGATGTATCGGGGCTTAATAATAAATCTGTTTTTAACTGGTTAAGGTGCTTTTCCAGAGTTTTATTTATACTCTTTAAATCTATGTTTTCTAGATTATCTAAGGGCTGTTTGAGTAAGGTATGGAGTGTTTTTCTGCTTTTTTCATCTAAATGCCCCAATAATTTTTCTAACCGTTCACTGAGTTCAAAAGGTTTATTAACCATTGACTGCATAGTGGAAATATGTCTTATAGTTAGAGGTATATCATATTTTATCATTTCTCTTAGTACAGCCTCTTTCACGCCATCCAATTGCTGGATATGCTGAACAATATCCTGGGAGTTATTGGTGTTCCCCTTAACTTCTTGTTCTAAGAAATACTGTTTTATCATATCTTCAAGAGATTGTTCCCCATAGGCATCATTCTCTTTCATCACTTGTTGAAGTCTTTCGCTATCTATGGACTGTATCCATGCCTCTATGGTTTCCTCCATTGATTGTCCTTGAATGAGAGTATTTTTATCTATATCTACTTGGAGTTCTTGTAATGCTAATGCTTGACTCACATTATTTTTTGTATATTCTAACCCTGCCTGAGTAAAAGCATTTTTTATAATTTGATTAATATTTTTATCATTCACCTTCAATTCAGATAGATAACCAAAGGCTTCATCAATTGTTACATCTATTTTCGTTCTCTTAGCCCCTGTTGCTTGTAAGTACTTAGCTGCTTCCATAAGATTATTGAGTGTCAACTTCATCTTATTTTTAACTAAAAAACCAACTGCTCTACCCTCTGATTGTGTTATGACATGAAGCATTCTATAAACACCTATTAGTCCTTGCCTTTCTTTTGGAGATAGTTGCTTTTGCTGATCAAGCTCTAGAATCAAATGACTTAACTTATCGTTTAAATCTTCTCCCTTTGATGTATCAAACTGTGATAGATATTCAAGAACTTCATCAATAGGCATATCGATAGGTATATACTTATCTTTTATCATAGCTGCTATGATCGTAGGATGAAGCTCATTAAGTACTCGATTGACTTTCTTGTCAATTAACTTGATATGCTCGATCTGATTGTCTGTAATTTCAAGTCCATTGTAGGATAAAATTCTTGCCGCTCGCAAGTTGTCTTCTGTTACCTCTATGTTTTGCTCCAGTAGGATATGATCAAGTTGACCATAGGCTTTGAAAATAGAATCTCCCATATCCGTCCTTGGTTTAGTTCCTAATGTTTCATACATGACTTGGGCTTCTGAGAGAGCCACTAGAAGGTTCTTTCCATTTGTATTTAGTCCCCTAAGACTAAATGCGGTTTCATTAAGTAAAATCCTGCCTAAGACAAGCGTTGGGATATGTTTTACTGATTCTATCTGTTGAATGGTTTCTTTCAGATGATGGATAGTTTGTTTATTATCAATAGCTCCTGCTTCTTTAAGCTTACTTCTGTAAACATCATTTTCAAGCTGTCTTAAATGCATAACTAATGTATCTAAGGTATCATTTTCTATATCTACATTATTTCGAGTGAGTTTTATTGCAGCATCAAAAGTCATTTTAAGTCTTATTTCTTGCAATTGATTTTTTGCTTCTATATAGGCTGGTGAGTAATTATCATTTATAAAAGCATTCACATCAAAGGATTGCTTGAGTAACCCTAAATTCTTTAATGTCAACGGCTGACTATTCAGAATTAAATAAGCGAGCTGTTCATCTTTATATTGATCAATCTCATTGACTAATCGCTTTATCTGGGATGGATTACTTATATTTTCTAGTTCTTGCTTAATTAAAAGTATATCACCTAAATCTCTATCCTCTTTCATATATTGAACCGCTTTTTCTATAATAGAATTTATATCTATGGTGTTAGATATATTGGATAGAGAAAGCGCCTGTTCTATGTTATTCTTATCAACAGGGATATTATTCTTTATGAGAAGTCTAGCCGCTTTTAAAGTCTTATCCTCTACAGATATTCCCTGCTGTTCTAACAGATTTCTAATTTGAGGTTCTAACCCCTTAAGTTGTTCATCACTAATCGGTATAGACTCCTCTGTATATGCTCCATCATCAGCTTTAGACTTCGATTGTCCGCTTGAATATTTTGCTTTATATACGTTATTAAGCGTTAAGGGGGTCTTGTTCTTAATCATCTGCGTTATGGTATAGTCATCAATAGTTGCACAAGTATTAAACTTGGTTACTGCCTCTTGTATCTTCTCTATGTTATGTACGTTTACTGGCAAATGATGCGACTTAAGTTTTTTTATAATGGCTTTTACTTCTTCACTTTTGCCGTAGATATGTTCATACTTCTTAACTTCCCGTTCTAACCATGTCTCTTCATCTATTTGAAGCACTTCCATCTGCTGCTTATTTTTGTTAACAAGGCTATATAAGGATTCTAAAGTCATTTTTAGAGGATGATACTTTTCATCAAAAAGATATTTGACATCTTCACTGGTTACTTGATTCATTAAGGTATTCAGTTTTTTCTGGATGTCCTTTATACTTGTTTGTTCATTTTCATTGGACTGCAAAAAAGCACTGAGCTGTAACCCTAAGACATCCTCTGAAAGTTGGATGGATGGATGCTCTTTTCTTACTCCCAATTTGAAAGAATGTTGATGACAACATACTTTTGGGATATATCTTAATTTTAGCTTATGTCCTCTTTCTCTTGTTGCCTTAAAGTAGACATCCTCTCCTTCTTGCTCGTTAACCTCAATTTCAGAAAAAAAACAATGTCCCTCTATATTAATGGTAGTCCCATGATTATGCTTTAATATGACGGTTCCTTTTATAACAGATTCTCTGTTTTCTAAATTATATCCACCATAATAATTGTATCGACCAATGCTTCTTTGGGTATAAATAGTATGGATTGCCATAGCATCATCTCCAAATCTTTTCTCTAAAATAGATTTCGGCACATAACAACAAAAATGTTAGGTATGGATGTTGCTTTCCATCAATTCATACCCTTAAGAAGCAGATTTAAAGCTAACCCCTTACACTATGTAGTACTATATGATTATTGATTTAAACTGTGAAAACCATATAGAAGTAATTATAATCTTTTCATGTCTACTAAGTTTTAAGTTATTAAGATCATTTAAATTAACTTAATTTGAATTTATTTATAATTTCTTTAAGCTCTAAAGCTAGATTAGATAAGGATTTACTTGCACTTGAGACCTCTTCCATGGATGCGGTTTGCTCTTCTATCACTCCTGATGCCTGCTGTGTAGATGCAGAATTCTCTTCAGCTATAGAAGCTAGGTTATGTAATGTATGGATGATTTCATCCTTCATAGCAGCCATATCATCTCCAGATTTATTCAGGTTGTTTACAGCTTGCTCTGAAACTTTTATGGAATGATCGATTGCTGTATATTTTTGTTTACTTAGCTGTACTCCATTTTCTTGTTCTTTTAGAATTTCTGCAACCTTTTCCATAATTTCTACGGCATGCTTAGAATTGCTCTGTAGTTCATTAAGTACTTCATCAATTGTATTGGTGGATTCGGTTGACTGCTCTGCAAGCGTCCGTATTTCATCCGCTACAACAGCAAAGCCTTTTCCTGCTTCACCTGCTCTAGCTGCTTCAATGGCTGCATTTAAGGCAAGCAGATTGGTTTGCTCGGATATAGATGCAATCACCGTACTAGCATGACCAATTTTAACAGCACTATTATTGGTTTTTATGATACTTTCCTGCACTTCTTCAGTTGCCGTTTTACTACGATTAGAAATCTTAGTTAGCTTATCAATTTCTATTAAACCTTCATTTACATTATCCAACACTTTATTTGATGCCTTGTTTAAATTAGATACATGGTCAAAATTGTCTTCTAGTTTTTTCTCCAAGTTTGCAGCTTTTACGGTACCATCTTCTGCACTCTTCGCTTGATTAGTTGCTGATATTGCTATTTCTTCTACCGTTTTGGCTACTTCTTGTGCTGAGCTCGCACATTGATGTGATATAGCACTAAGTTCGTGGGATGACGACGTTACTTGCTCCGATGCTTTATTAATATCATGGATAACCACGGTTAAAGATTCTGATATGGTATTTAACGCTTTGGATATATCTCCAACCTCATCTTTTCTATTAATAAGCTTTTTTGACACCTTTTGTGAGAGGTCTAATTTTGCAAGAATCTTTAGCTGTTTGACAGCATGCTTTATAGGTTTACTAATGGAACCTGCGAAGTATAAAGCTAATGCAATTCCCCAGATAAACACAATGACTAGGAAAATGGTCGTACTACTTCTCATACTGTATAAACTACTCATAGCCTCTTCTTCATCTACTTCAATAATAAGCCCAGCATAGATATTTCCTAGTTCAACAATACCCGCTGATCCTAGGACACTATTGCCATAATAATCTGCATATATATCTGTGTATTCATAGGATACATCTTGTTTTTTTATAGCTTCTGACAAGAGGGCTGTTCCCTTTGTTTCTATAGTTTCTATAGTGTTATCAGACTGCTTATCCCGTATGGTATTGGTTAGCAACTTCTTTTCTTCATCTACAATATAGGCATCTCCACTAACTCCTATTCTCTCAATATCTGAATGTACTATATCATCAATTCTTTGTCTATCGATAACAATATTAACGGTACCAATAACTTGAGACGTACCTCCCTTAGAGTAAACAGGAGTTGATAGAACCATAACATACTGATCATAGTTTTCCATATAGAAGAACTCCGACCATTTTTGTTCTCCTGATAATGCATCCTTAATGAATCCATATTCTAAGAGTTCTAAACCTTTTAGATCATTCTCATCGTTAGAAGCCAGAATTATCTTCCCACCCTTATCAGTAATAAAAACATTAGCTAGCTCAAACTCTTCTACAGCTACTTGAAAAGTTTCTTGTATCCCTTTATAGACACCTTGCCATTGGGTTGAATGTTCACCTTTATCTAGCACATGAGTGAGTCCTGTTATGACATTCTGATAGTTGCTTAAAATTTTTCCATCACCTAATCGTTCACTATAATACTCATTAATACTTTCTCTTTTTAATCTAAAAAAGGTTTTATTTTGTTCTAATACGTTTTTATGAAGTTGATGGGATATATTCATTTGTAAAAAAAGGCTTAATCCCATGATAGGTATGATACCTGTCATAATAAACATAATGATTAACTTCATTCTCATTTTAATATTTTTCATTTAACAATCTCCTTATTTTACTCAACGCCTCCAAAAATTTGGACAGGAAAAGTGTCATGAAAACACTTGTATTACCCTATAAAAATATATAAAAGTAATTTTTCGTTTTCTCTAGATGTATCCTTCATGTTAGGTTTTCACTTTATGGTATAGAGCCCTCCCTTTTAAACATATTCATTTCTTTGTACATAATGGCTGAGTACCAAAACCGTTATATTTTTAGTTTGCTTATCTGCAAATTTAAATAGGTCTTCTCATTAGAAATATAGATAGCCTATAATTCCTCTAAAACCAGCTTTAAGACTTTAGTTGGCTAATTATTAACTTATAAATTAGCATTCCATAATTGTTAATTTTTACTATTATGCACCTATTATACACTATTTTGTAAAGTATGTAATCCTAATTTGTCGAATATTACTTTTTTATTGTAGTTTTTGTATTTTCTATTTATGGTATACTACAAGGATAAATATTGAGATATGATACCAAAGAAAACTATGAAAAACTTTAAAGAAATGAGCAAATACGTTTTATAAAACCATCTGTATAGCGAAATACAAAAAGAGGTTTTTAAGAAATCTAATTCTGTTAGATGCATAAAAAATCATGGATATGGATAAGAATTTTACTCATCGTTACCATGATTTTTAACAAGGCTTTATTACTTGTGATAAATATTTATTATATTGATTGGGGTTTTCTATGTTTCAAAATTCTTTCTTTCAAATTTACAGCTCTATTCTACCTTCTAACGCTCTTGATAAAGTAATTTCATCTACATACTCTAGGTCGCCTCCAACAGGAACACCATTAGCTATGCGAGTGACTTTAATATCAATAGGCTTTATTAATTTGCTAATATACAAGGCGGTTGCTTCACCTTCTACGGTTGAATTGGTGGCAAGGATGACTTCTTGTATCTCATGATTATGAAGTCTTGCTAACAATTCCTTTATCTTTAACTGAGATGGTCCGATACCAAGCATTGGTGAAATGGCACCATGTAATATATGGTACACACCTTTATACTGCTTTGTTTTTTCATAGGCTGCCATATCTCTAGGATCTTCTACTACCATAATTGTGTTATGATCTCTATCTGAACTACTGCATATGTCACAGACTTCTTTATCCGTTAAGGTGCAACACTCTTTACAGTATTTTATATTTTGCTTAGCTTTTAGAATAGCTGATGATAGATTCTTTGCATGCTGTTCAGGCATTCCAATAATATGAAAAGCCAGCCTCTGAGCTGTCTTAACACCAATCCCTGGCAATCTTGACAGCTCTTCAATCAATCTACCAATTTCGTTTCCAAAGTACTCCATGAGAATATCCTTCCTTATTCAACACGTTAATATGGCTTAATAGTAAGCTTACCCAATGTAAGCGTATTCTAGAATAAACCACCAGGTAAATTCATTCCCCCAGTAAGAGAAGACATTTGCTGATTGACTTTTTCATCTGCTAATCTAAGAGCTTCATTAACAGCTGCTGTTACTAGATCTTCTAGCATTTCAACATCATCAGGATCAACAACCTCTTGACTTATTTTAACACTTGCTACTTCTTTCTTACCTGTTACGGACACCTTAACCGCTCCACCACCTGCTGCTGCTTCAAAGGTTTGATTATCTAAGTCCTCTTGCATCTCCTGCATTTTTTTTTGCATTTTTTGTGCTTGCTTCATTAGATTACCCATATTATTAGGCATACCGCCTTTAAATCCGCCTCTTTTACCCATTACAATTCCTCCTAGCCTTTATTCATACTTAATTTCAAACTTTATTTTTGATTCAAGCTGAGCATACATATCATCATCTGGTTCATCATTGACTTCTAGATGTGTATATAGGGTTTGATACTCCTGCTGAGTTAGCAAGTTAACATTAAATGCTCTATCTTCTGCCTGTTCCAATATATTTTTAATTGTACTCATATTCTCAGACTGTGACAAGTATTTTTTAGCAATTTCATCTTGACATATAATCCCTAATGTATCTGGTTCTAAATACTCCACAACCGCCTGAGTTAAAAATGCTTTTACAGATGAACTTGTATTACTAACTATTGTCGACCATTTTTCTATCAGCTGCTTTATTTCTTTTGGCGCAGCAGCTTTTTTTATTGTCTTTTTTGGAATATTAGTTTTTTTTTGATCCACCTTAGCATGTGTCTGCACTGGTGCCATGCCATTTTTAACTTTTTCTTCTAAGGCGTTTATGCGTTCTAAAATCGAACTATAGTCTTCATTCATAGATGGCTGGCACAGCTTCATCAGTTGAACTTCTAATAAGATTCTTTTCCCTGAAGCATATTTTAGTGTCCTTTCAAGCTCTGAAAAACCACTGATATAATTCATGACTACCTGTTCATTAATTTTCTTAGCTTGATTCTCTAAATGATGAATAGCTTCTTCTGACATATCCAAAATATGCTGAGGGTGTTGAACGGTTTTTACAATAAGTAGATTTCTAAAATGGACAACTAAATCCACAACCAATTGATGCAGATCCCTACCACTCACCATAATCTTTTCTACTATGTCCAAGCATTGCTTAACATCTTTTTTTACCAGTGCCTCTACTATGTCTAATAATACTTTCGTATCCACAGCACCAAGTATTTCAAGTACCTTATCTATCGTTATCGTTTCCCCTAAATAAAAGGCAATACATTGCTCCATAATACTTAAAGCATCGCGCATTGAGCCATCTGCTACCTTTGCGATATATTGAACCGCCTTATCATCCGCACTTATACCTTCTTCTTTTAGATAATAGCTTAACGTATCAGCTATGGTATTCAGTGAAATTCTTTTAAAATCATACCGTTGACATCTTGATAAAATGGTTGCAGGTATTTTATGAGGCTCTGTAGTAGCTAATATAAATATAACATGGCTTGGGGGTTCTTCAAGTGTCTTTAATAATGCATTAAAGGCCCCTGTTGAAAGCATGTGCACTTCATCAATGATATATACCTTATATCGTCCTTCTGTTGGTGTATATTTGACTTCTTCTCTTATTTCTCTTATGTTATCCACACCATTATTTGACGCAGCATCAATTTCTATTATATTCATACTACGATTTTGATCGATCGCTTTACAAATATCACAGGTATTGCATGGATTTCCTTCAATCGGCGACATACAATTCACAGCTTTAGCAAATATCTTAGCCGTTGAAGTTTTCCCCGTACCTCGTGTACCACAAAACAAGTATGCATGCCCCACTCTATTACCGGTAATTTGATTTCTAAGTGTTCTAACAATATGCTCCTGACCAATAACATCATTAAATGTTTTTGGACGCCATTTTCTATAGAGTGCTGTATAAGCCATAAGACATCACCTCTTATTTATCCTTCTTTAACTATTGATTATTCCTGCTCACCACGGAAATAAGATGCTTTAAGCTGTTTTCATGATATTCATTGTATCATATATTTTACAGTTATGAAAGTTTTGTATGATTAGAGTTTAACCCTTAGGCTTAGCTTCACAACAAGAGTTATTAATAATCGATCATTAAAAAAGAGACTGGTACCAGTCTCTTTTTCATTATATTATGTCCGTGCGCCTCACTTTGACAAATATTCATAGGCGTTACCTGTATAGTTAACTCAAATCAGGCACCCTTACGGCACACAGAAGATTTTGCTTAGTGCTGCTTCCTTCCGGACCTGACACGGTTCACAAGCTTCTGTTGCGTAAGACCCAATCATCATCGCCACTTTTAAAGGGCAGCCCTACAAGATATAAGCCTCAGATTGGCATCACCCCTGCTATAGCGGGTTGCAGGTACAGGGCACCGCTAACTCCCCAGCTGCACGGAAACTTTATGGCATATTAATTTTTTTTGGTGCAAAGAATAGTATATTACTTTTTTTATTGAATGTCAACTGGCAACTTTTTATATCTATAATTAGTAATATGAGGAATATACACAGTTTTACAATTATGGTGAATGAATATACATTTTATTTTTTTCTTAGCTTACCAAAAAACTGCTTAATAAGAGTACTGCTTTCTTGTAATAGTATACCTCTTATAATTTCTACTTGATGATTAAATCCAGGCTCTTGAAGTATATTCATCACTGAGCCTGCACAGCCTGCTTTTGGATTATCTGCTCCAAGTATAACTTTTGGAATTCTTGCCTGAACAATAGCACCGGCACACATTGGACAAGGCTCTAGTGTAATATACATTTCACAATCCTCTAGCCGCCAGTCCCCTACAACCTTAGAAGCCTGATCAATAGCCATAATCTCAGCATGAGCTAAAGTGTTTTTTTTCATATTTCTCATATTATATGCTCTAGCTATGATGGTATCATTCTTTACAATAACGGCGCCGATCGGAACTTCATCAATCTCATAAGCCTTACCAGCCTCTATTAAAGCTTCCTTCATATAACTTTCATAGTTTATCATTTTTTCACCACTCTAATTCAAATTACCTACGTTTGATTTTTCTGATTTAATTGATGAATGCTCAATAAAAAATAGGTTATATTAGCAATCATCTTGAACGAAACAATAGCATCATCTAAAGGATTAATAGAAAGAGTGAATAGTTGAGCTGAACTAAATTTCGATCATCTTCCTTATTGCTTTTTCTTCCATCAAATGCTAACATTATTATAAAGGTTTTTCTATGATATAACAATCTTATTTTTTGTTACCTATAGATTGGAGCTACACATATAGTACTAAAATAGCTACACTTTTTAGTTTCCTGAATTTTTACAGCAAGAGTACTACTTATTTTCATCTTACCTCTTAGCAGAATTATTTTAACCATAGATTACAGCTAGAAATAGGGAACTGATACGATATCTACTAAAATAGGGAGGTATGTTATGAATCAATCTTTTACAGTTGTCAAAAAAGGCTATGACCAGAAAGAAGTAACTAAGTATATTTTGCAATTAGAAAGCGAATTAAATAGGTACAAAGAAAAAGAAGAGCACATTTCCAAAGCTCTAGTAGAAGCTCAATCCTCATCAACAAGAATTATACAGGATGCTGAGCTTCAAGCAAAGAATATTGAAATAAATGCTCTAGCACAACTTGAACATCTTAGAAATCAAATCCAATCCACTAAAGAAAAACTTGAAAATTTCCAAATTCGCTACAATCAATTTATTCAAAGATTTACATTATCATTTAATGATGATGATTTAAACAGTCTTTTTAGTGCATTAGATACTATAGCAGCTACCTTAGAAGTAGATGACGAAAGCGAGCATGAAGGAATAGTAAACGATACTAATATATAAGAAAGGATTAACTATGACTATTGGCGGCTTTTTAAAAACAAGCTTACTAGATTATCCTGGTCATATTGCATCGACCGTGTTTATCTGTGGATGTAATTACCGTTGTCCTTATTGCCATAACGCCGATCTAGTCGCTGGTAAGAATTTAACTAAAATCTATACACAAGCTGAAATTATAGATTATTTGAAAAAACGAAGTGGGATAATTGAAGGTATCTGTTTTACAGGTGGCGAACCCACTCTATGTAAAGATTTATTCTCTTTTATATCTGATGTAAAGAATATGGGATTTCTTGTTAAACTTGATACAAATGGTTGTAATCCCATGTTTATTAAGAATGCCTATGAACGGAAATTAATTGATTATGTCGCTATGGACATTAAGAATTCTAAAGAAAAGTATGCCCCAACATGTGGTGTACCCATCCATCTATCTAATCTAGAAAGGTCTATTGATTATGTCCGCTCTTGCGGAATAGACTATGAGTTTAGAACTACAGTCATCAAAGAATACCATACACCAGAAGATATTGAAAGTATTGGTCAATGGCTGAATAAAAGTAGCCAGTATTACTTACAGCAATATGTTGAGCAGCCAACTCAGTTTAAAACAGGTCTACATCCCCATAGTGAAGAAACCTTAAAGGCTATGGCTGATTCTGTCAAAGACTGCTTTGATCACGTTGGTCTAAGAGGTATCTAGAATTAATATAGATAATTAATTTCATAGGAAATATTTAGTTTAACCAAAACATAGACATATAGAATAAAAGCAAATTAGTGAATGGACTGTCATAAGAAAATAAATATAAATAACACAATCAAAATATTAATAGTTGGAGTAAGAGGAAAGGAAGTATTGAGCTAATGAACAGAACCTACTACACCAAACGACTAATGCTTCGAACGCTTTCACCTGATTTTGCTCCTGTTGTACTTGACTATTATACTAGAAATCATATCTTTTTAAAATCGTGGGAACCAACCCGTTCAAAAAATTTCTATACTATGTCCTACCATAAACATACGCTAGCAAAGGAATGGGAACAGATGGTTCAAAAAACTCTATTACGTTTCTGGCTTTTTAAGAAGGAAGATATACAGCTAAAGCATATTATAGGAACTTTTGCATTTTCTAATATACAAAGAGGTGCTTTTCAATCCTGTTTTCTTGGCTATAAGATGGATCATCAAGAAACCAAAAAAGGCTATATGACGGAAGCTCTTAGAAAAGGAATTGCTATTATTTATGATAACTACCATTTACATCGTATTGAGGCCAATATTATGCCAAGAAATACAACTTCCATAAAATTAGTTGAAAAACTGGGATTTAAGAATGAAGGCATATCTAAGAAATATCTAAAAATTAATGGAATTTGGGAAGATCATATTCATATGGTAAAATTAAATCCTTGCGTCGATTGATTATGATATGAATCGAGAAATTTCTAAATTTTTCGCTATAATTATTAACAGTTTGTTCATATTTAACACACAACTTATTCTTGAATATGCTTTATTATAGGTATTGTAAGAAATAGTTACCTCTTACATATTAAATACTCTCCCCCTCATCCTTTACATAAGAGCCCTAATGCCGAGCATTAGGGTATCTTTTTTTGAATTCTGTTAGATTTTGTCGATATCGGTAAGGAACAAACTGCGCCTGAAGTTTTTTATTAACCCTTTCTTGAATAGCAATATGATCAAAATAACCCTTCCAAAGCTGTTGAAATAAAAGTTCTTTTTCAGATATAGGAAGAGTGCCAGGAAAATTAAAATCTGAGATAACCCATGATTTCCCATTATAGATAACGGCCTTATTTCTTATGTTATCATGAATAATAAATTTTTCATTTTTGATTCTATCAACAAAATGCTCAGCTAGAAGTAAACTAATATCATGATCTGGAGATATTTTGGCATATAGTCCCTGACCGACTTCTTGAAATCTTAGGAGACCTAAAAACCGATGAACTTCAAAGCTAACCCTATTAGCCAATGTAACAACTGGATGCACCATTGGGTGGGTGTGCAGTTTATCGACTTTACTTCTAAGCTTAAACCCTAACTCTAAGAATTTAAGAATATACGTATCTTTTTCATAGTGATTGGATAAATAGCAATGGTAAACATGCTTAAGAGCAAGCCTAGATATCTGTTTCTGTATAGCTCTATGCACCTTGTCTGCTTTTTCCTTGCTGGTTTTTACAGGAACCGCTTCATCAAGTATATGATTTTGATAATTTTGGAATGGATATATTTTATCTGCTCTTTTTCTATAATAATGCACATAAACACAAGTGAGCAATCCATCAAAGGTCGTATCATATAAATAAACCAACATATCGTTCACCTCTTTACTCTTTAAGTTGTAGCTCTTTGAGGAATTGTATATAATGTTAGTTGTTCATAGCTCGGATCAGGTTTTAGGTATTTCTTAATGACATTAGGTTCCATAGATTTTTCCCCATAATATCTTCCATTACAGGTCACAAAAAACCTTGTCCTTTTAAGAGGAATTCTCATTTTCTTCAAATCTTCATAGCAAATCATAGATACCTGTCTCTGTTTCATTATTCTCTGAGCAGAACGTACTCCTATTCCCGGTATTCTTAATAGTTCTTTGTATGGTACTTTATTAATTTCCATTGGAAACTGTTCAATATTCTTTAATGCCCACATCATTTTGGGGTCAAAGTCTAAATCAAAATTTGGCTGGTTAAAATTGAGTAATTCGTCAGCATTGAATCCATAGAATCTAAGCAGCCAATCTGCCTGATATAATCGATGCTCTCTTAATAAAGGTGGGGCAGTGCTTAAAGCAGGAAGATGAGTTCCTTTATTAACTGGTACATAAGCTGAGAAATAAACTCTTTTTAGCTTAAAGCGCTGATAGAGTTTCTCTGTCATGTGTAATATTGACAAATCAGAATCTGGTGTTGCTCCTATGATCATTTGGGTGGATTGTCCAGCCGGTACAAAGCTTTTCACTTTCTTTATGTGTCTGCTATCATAGCGGTATTGTTTAATTCCTTCTTTAATCTGCTGCATAGGTGAAAACAAGGAATTAATGCTTTTTTGAGGAGCAAGCAGCTTTAAGCTTTGCTTAGTTGGCAGCTCTATATTGACACTCATTCTATCGGTTAATTCTCCAGCCTTCTTCACTAATTGGGGATCCGCACCAGGGATGGCTTTGATATGAATATAGCCAGTAAACTGATAGTCTACTCTTAGAATGTGCAAGGTCTTAATAATTTTTTCCATTGTATGATTAGGATTCACTTCAATAGCTGAGCTTAAAAACAGTCCTTCAATATAGTTTCTTCGATAAAATTCTATGGTTAATTCTGCAATCTCTTCTGGTTCAAAACTTGCTCTACTTATATCATTGCTTGCTCTACTGATACAATAAGCACAATCATAAATACATCGATTGGTCATAAGAATTTTTAGTAAAGAAATACATCGTCCATCATAGGACCATGTATGACAAATACCTGCTGCTGAAGAATTCCCGATGTTTCCAGTATTCCTTTTATCTAAACCGCTTGATGCGCAGGACACATCGTATTTAGCAGCATCAGCAAGAATCTGTAATTTATCTAAAATCGATTGCTTCATTTTTATCACCCTTCTTAGTATACCAAATCCGAGCGAAAAAATCAAACATATGTTCGCACCAAAGAGAACCCTATTAAGGTTCTAGGGTTCTCGCGTCCTCTTTGTCTAATCAATCTGAATCTGTGTTACTTTGAACCTATCTACTTGTATTTTTAGTTCTTTTACCATTTTAACAAGTGAATTACTTTGTTTTGCTGTTGATATTGCAGCTTCCTTTTGCTCCGCTGATATAGACAATGTTTGCTCAGTACTAGCAGCATTTTCTTCTGCGAGGGCGGATAAACTCTGTAATATGTCAACTATGGTATTTTTCATAACCGTAATGTTATGAGTCATAACTGAAAATTCTTCCATTTTATTAACAACATTTTTGATAACATCAGTTATATTGTTATACTTCTCCGATGTAATTTCCACAACTTTGATCTGTTGTTCAATTGATTTTAATAATGAAGCTATTGTTTTTACCGATATGGCTGAATTGTTCTGTAAGGCTACTAATGTATCATTAATATCTTTTGTTGATGCATTGGATTGTTCTGCTAGTTTTCTTATTTCATCCGCAACTACAGCAAAGCCTTTTCCCGCTTCTCCTGCTCTTGCAGCCTCAATTGCTGCATTTAACGCGAGAAGATTGGTCTGCTCTGAGATATCAGATATAACTTTACTGGCTGTACCTATACTTTTGGAGCTATTATCCGTATCTTCAATTACCCTATGTACTTGACTCATTGAGTCACGTAATTCACTCGTTTGATTACTTAAATTAGCTACAAGACTTAATCCTTCATTAGCTTCATTATTCATAGATACTGTTAATGACATCATATTATCAACGGAAGCATCCACTTTTTCTATAATTTCATCTAAATCATTGATCTTTAATGCCCCTTCTTCCGTCTGTTTTGCCTGATCTTGTGCCCCAATGGCTACAGATTCCACAGTTTGTGTGGTTTCTTCTGCAGACAATTTAACATGATTAGAGCTTTTTTCTATATCAATAGAAACGTCATTGACAGTTATTAATAAATCTCTTACATTAATGATAAGTCCAGTTAGATTTTTATTCATATTATTGAATGCCTTTGCCAGTATCCCAAGCTCATCTTTTCTTTTCAACAAACGCCCTTCTATCTGTGAAGTGAAGTCTCCACCTGCAATTTGTTCAAGAGCTAAGCTTAATTTTTTTAGAGGTCCAGCTATAGAACCGCCTATGAAAATTGATATGATTATGGTTACGACACAACCACCTATAATAAAATAAGCAAGCATTTGAGTCAACGTATTCAGATCTTTATAAATCTCTTCTTGATCCATGGTAATAACCATTGTAAAGCTTGTTTTTGAAATAGGGTTATAGGACATAAATCTATCTTGTCCTTCAAAGGAATAACTACCGCCGCCTACATTTCCCATAACAGCATCATTCAGCAGTTGTTTATAATTATCGTTATCCGCTTTGTTAATTGCATTCACCCGATTGGTAATCAGCATTTTATCATTATGAGAAATATAGTTACCTTCACTGTCTAGTATATACGCATAACCTGTTTTTCCCATATTAATCGTATCCACCAAGCTAGTTAATTCTTCTGCAAGAACAGAAGCCATAACAACTCCGACAACTTTTCCATTGTTCTTAACTGGCACAGAATAAAAAACAACTAAGTCTTTTGTGGTTTTGGATTCTAGTGGTGTTGAAATATAGGCATTCCCTTTTATTGCTTCTTGAAAATATTCTCTTGTATTGACATCAACCACCTTGCCATCAAACCTTAATAGCTCTCCGCTCGGATCGATAAATCCGACATTAAGAAATTTCATACTTTCTTTCATATGTTTAAGAACTGCTATCTTATCCTCTTCGTTACTATTCACATTTGATATCACAGTATCTTTTGATATTAAGTCTAATACCGTCCATGTCTCATTCAACTTATTTGTTACCGATTGTGTCGCCTGCTGTACAATGGTTTTTTGGTTTTGGGCAGCATTGCTCCTAAGTGTGCTTGTTAAAACATAACCTGTAGAAACCAAAATAGACAGAAGAATCAAGCTAGTCATAACTGTAAAGTAAAAAATAATTTTCTTTTTCATAATTCGCAACATCCCCTTTCTGTATTCTCATTTAGTCACTAAACCAAAATGTTGAGATTTTTTGACACTTACTACCATTTCTGCTAATAGTATACTATTATTTTACAATAAATGTATGGAGGAATCAAGGATTGGATAGAGATAGTGGTCTGATGACTGCTTAGACATGCCCTTAGAATATTTCTTGAGAACTGTAATCTCAGTTAGAGTTATTTGACAAAACTATATAAAAATATTAACAAGAGTGTTTGTCCTTTCATATAGTATAACAATAATAGATTTGGAGCGATACCAATGACACCTTATCCACTTTTATTATTATCCATGCAAAAAAGAAACAAAAGAGGACAAAAAAGAAAAAAACAACCTTTTGATATTAAGACAACAGATGTTCTGGTCACAGATATAGAACCACCCAAGAATATGGAGCGCTTTAATCATTTTCTTACAAATATCAGATCTAGAAAAAAAGATTCTATTCGTATAATAGAGTATGATGATAAAGGCTATCCTACAACAAAAACACTTGATTATGATGGTAATTCCATTCATGTAACTGCTCATAGAAGATTCAATGATCGGCAAAAAGATAGACGGATTTATCGTTCTTCAGGACATCAGATAAATAGATTGGAAGAAGGTCCCCTAGATCGATACTACTTACTTAACCAATTAACCAATCAGAGAATTAAAATATTAGAAGTAAAAAGAGAGCTGTCCCGCAAATAAAACCTGCTGGCTAAACAGCTCTTTTTTTTAATTGACAAGTCTTTTGTTATTATCTATAGCAAAGGGCTTTCATCACGTGCTTTTAATCTTTCCCAGCGCCTATCTACTTCATTTTGAACACCCATCAGCAGATTTTCATATTCAGGCTTTAGCAGGTGCTTTGTTCTGCCCATGAGTTTAAAAAATTCTCCAATGGATAGTTTCTTCTTTTTTCGTTCTGGATTATAGGTTATGGTTGTTATCCCTTGTTCTATTTCATATAAAGGATGATAGCAGCTGTTTACAGCCGTTTCGATAACACTACGTTCGTACCTAGGATTATCTCCCCAGTTTAAAGGACAAGCAGAGAGAGCTTTCATAAATACCATACCGTATTCATTAGCATATTTTTGAGCTTTGGCTGCTTTCTTTATAAAATCATTAGGATGAGATTCAGCTACAGTAGCTACATAAGGAATGTTAGTAGCAGCTAATATCATGGGTGTATCTTTATGATAAGTTGCTTTTCCTGCTTGCGCAGGCCCCACATGTGAAGTAGAGGTTTTGGCTCCTTTAGGTGTCGCATAGGAGAGCTGATAACCTGTATTCATATACCCGCCATTATCATATTCAAAAATAATCATTTTATGATTTCGAAGGGCTGATCCAATCGCAGGTCCCATACCAATATCAAGACCTCCATCTCCACTCACCATAACAAAGGTAAAGTCGTCGCCTTCTGGTAATTCACCTCTTTTTTGTTTTTGATGGAACATTTCAACTAGACCCGATAGAGTAGCCGCTCCATTTTGAAATAGATTATGAACATAACTGACTCTAAAGGATGTACTTGGATATGGAGTTGTAACAACCATACCACACCCTGTTTGAAATAATAACACAACATGCCCTTCTATGCCTTTTAATAATAGATTCACATTAACGGGTATTCCACAGCCAGGACACGCACCACTCCCTGGTGCCCATCTTTTTGGCATCTTGGTAGAATCTTTTGGCAAACCACCTTTTACCTTATATCTTCCCGTTGTCTCATCTAATTCAACCTTACAAATACCTGGCGTTGTCTCTTCCTTTGTAAGAGGAGCAAAAAACTGCTGTGGCTTATACCCTGGTGTTCCTTTATAAATGCCATAGTAGAAAAACCTCGTCTCTGCTTTTTGCTGCTCTGCATTTTGGAGTGCTTGATTTAACATCTTTACTGCATCTTCTACATAAAAATCTTTACCGCTTAAACCATAAATATAGGTAGTAACTTCAATTAATGATTTATAGTCTTGAAGTGTTGCTTTTAATTCCATAGACATATTACCGCCATTGGCACCATAGCTGTCCTGCCTATCTGCAACAACAATAGCCTTAGTATTCTTTATCATCTCAAAAAGAGCCTCTGAATACCAAGGTCTAAGAACATTAAGGGTAAATACTCCCACCTTTTTCCCTTCGTTTCTTAGCTGATCAACTGCTAACCTAGCCGTATCATAGCTCGATCCTATTATAAATAAAGCAGCCTCAGCATCTTCCATTTGATAGCCTTCTACAGGTGTGTATCCTCTCCCTGTCAAAGCTTCATATTCCTTTAATACCTTTGGAATATATTCTCTAGCTTCATTCATCGCTTGATGCAGCTGGAATTTATTATTAATTAAGTCTGGTTCATTCATGTAAGAACCCATGGTAACTGGCTTATTGGGGTCTAATAAATGGTACTCTGGAGTATATTTACCTATAAACGTCTGTACTGCTTCATCGTCTGCAAAAACCTCTGTTCTTCTTTTTTGATGACTGGTAAAAAATCCATCAAAAGCAACGATGACAGGTAGCTTAACTTTCTCTGCTACTTTGAGTGCGCATAGATTCATATCATATACTCTCTGGGGGTCTTTAGCAAATAAGATGATCCACCCTGCATTTAAGGTATACATGATATCACTGTGATCCCCTTTGATGGATAAAGGGCCTGATACCGTTCTACAAACAACATTTAATACCATAGGAAGTCTAGTTCCTGATTGAACAGGCAATTGTTCAAGAGCATAGAGCAATCCATTGGCTGATGTGGCATTAAAAACTCTTCCACCGCCTGTTGTCGCACCGTAGCATATCCCTGCCGCCCCATGCTCACCGTCTCCAGGAATCATTTCAACATCATGATCCCCATCCGCCTTAAGTAAATCTAAATGCTCTGCTATTTTTGTTGATGGTGTAATAGGGTAATAACCCATGATGTGATAATTGATCTGCTTAGCAGCATAAGCCGCTAACTCATTTCCACTCTCAAAGACAACCTTTTGTTCGACCATTTTTATCCCTCCTAATTACCACTTTCTGTATTAACAATTGAATTAGCACCTGTATCTTCAAACTCTAAATGCTTTACAATTAAATCTTGGTTCCTTACATGCGATTTCCATATATCATGGTCTCTTTCTAATGCTGCTGTTAATGCAGCTGTAGGACAGACCTCAACACATCTTAGACACCCCTTACAATGATGATAATCTGGACCTATATTGACCATAGCAGGCTTACCTCTGTATTCTCCTTTGACAAATTGGTAAACCATATCTGGACATGCTGTATCGCATAAGCCACAGTTTATGCATTTTTCTTGATGAAAGAGAGGAATATAGCCTTCTCTGCTAGCCGTTAAATCATTTTTTACTGTACTTCCCGGAATGGTATTTACCCCACCAATAGGTGCATTGTCATATCCCCAATCTCGTTTTACTTCTTTATAGTGTTGATATGGATACTGACCATCTGGTTCATATCTTTTTTCTAAACCCTCTGTATATCCTCTTCTAACGCCTGCTAAATTACCTTCTAAGGCTTGAGGGTATTTTTTACCTATGCTGTCTTTAACCGTTTGTTCTAGAATGGAAAGAGGTATAAATCCGGATGCCTTACCTATCGCTCCCAGCATAACCATATTAATTCTTGTTTTTTCTTCCATGGCTATTTTAAGAGCATCAATACAGACCAAAGTACCCGCATGCATTTTAAAACGTTCTCTAATAGCATCTGAAGATTCATCTGTATTGACAATAACCGTTGAATTTTCATCTACGCCTGCCATAACAGGTATTTTCCCAGCTAATCTTTCATGAAAGATACCGAGTATATGCGGTCTTTCAATGGGGCTGTTAATTTTTATTTCTTGATCCACTTTACAATATCTAACAAAAGCTTTAACTGGTGTTCCTTTCTTTTCTGAACCATAGCTGGCAAAGTTGGAACTGTTTAAGTCTAGATAAAGCGCACCTACTTCCCCAAGAATTTTACCAATTAAATTAGCTCCAAGTCCTCCAATACTTTCCAGCCTAATCTCATAAAAACCAAAGGTATTGGTTTTTGGTAGTGTT
>JANQFZ010000038.1 GCA_028277605.1 Vallitaleaceae bacterium
TTTTGGTGAGATCGAAACCAAGATTCCACGTGATCGTAATGGAGATTTTGAACCTCATATTATTAAGAAATACGAAAAAAACACCAACCAAATAGAAGAGCAAGTTATCGCTATGTATGCTAAAGGTTTATCCACACGAGATATCTCTTCTAATATGGAGGATATCTATGGATTATCATAAATTCCATAATATTATTATTCATTTTTAACTCCAACTTATTCCCATTTAACACGGACTCTTAATACTTGTTCTTTACTATAGATGTTTATATGAAGGTTTGAGCTTTAGTATTTTTATTGTCCGTCCCCAATAATAGTGTCAAATTTACCGTATCAGTTGTATTAGATCTTAATATGCTATATTCCTATGAATGGCAATATATCAATACTATGATATTTAAGAAGATACTTATATAGAAGAAATGTTATAAGCATTAATACCATGGATAATAGTATATACTTAATAGTTCTAACTGTTGCAGTAAAGATTATTTCCTTTTCCTCGGCTACATAATAAAATGTGTTACCTAAGGTTAATGCCATAACTATGCCAAGCAATTTAATTGGTATAAGACAATAAATATTAGATACACCTCCATTAATTAAACTAATTATATAGCCCAATATATAAGCTATAATATAATATCTTAATCTTTTTCTAATCATATGTATAATCCTTTCAATTAATCCTTATCCTCATTATCTTCTTCCTCCTCATTATCAAATAGTGTTGAGATATTATAAGCATCAAGTCCTATAAGTGATATTCCAGTTCCCATTTTGCTTAAATCTATTGTAGTAGACTTAACTACTAATCCAGTTTGAGTATAAACAGTTTTGGATATGATATTACCTTCTCGTAAATAATGAGTAAATGTTTCAGCTCCTTTTTCTATATTCAACCAACCATAGAAATTACTAGATTTCTCAATAGCTTTTCCTGGTAACTGCTTAATTCCTGTCCCAAGTGAGTATAAGCCAATAGTAAGTTGTGTTCCATTATAAACCATTTCTCCATATTTAGAATTTATACCTAATTTAGAACTTAAATCTTTGTATCCATTTTTCACAAAGTTTCCAGTATCACCTTTTTTATTCCCAGTAAAACCATTCCAGACTCTTGAAGCACCGCCTGATACATTACTTGACCCATCAACCATAATATATACACCACCTGCAATTCCTACACCAGTTGCTGATGTAGCTGTTGCAATACTAAAACCTGCACCAGCTTCAAATATACCCCCAAAAAATTGAACTGTTCCTAATCCAACTTCTTTCCATTGTACTTCTTCAGTTAAATGTTTCCATGTGTTTTCTAACCATTTTGGCATATGTCCACTTGGGTCAACATAGAATATGGGATTATTCTTGCAGTACGTATACAGGTTTAGAGATAGTGGGTCGTTGTTGTTGCCTAAGTAACTATCTTCCGTTATAAACCTCGCAATATTCGGATCACAATACCTTGCCTTTAAATAATAGTATCCCGTTTCTTCATCATAGTAATACCCTGAATACTTGCTTGCATTTCTAAACCCTTCTGAGCTTAATATAATGTTTCCAAAGACATCATAGTCGTATTGGTTGGTGATGATACCATCGGAATTCACCATGCCCACAACATCTGCATGTCCGTTATATAGATAGTATAACGTATCTTCACCTTGTGTTCCAATTATATTCACACCTAGTATATACTTTATGGCTCCTTGTGTTGTAACTTCAGCATTTAATACTTCTCCATCATAGTATAGATTGGTTGTATGTCCGTCTACTGTTTTGGAATTTCTTAAGCCTTTATAGTTGTAGGTGTTTTGAATAACCTTTCCTTGTGCTGTGGTTGTTTTTATTAATTGATTATAGTCATCATAGTCATAGCTTGTGGTTAAGGTTTTTCCATCTGTTGTTTTATCTACTCTTATCTGATTACCATTGTTATCATAGGTGTAATCTGTGATTGTTATTACATCATTTCTGTTTTCTACTGTTTTTAGAAGCCTGTTTCTTCTATCGTAAGTATAGTTGATTGTACTATTTACACTATTCCCATTGACTGTTTGCATCGCTCTATTTCCTGCTAAATCATACGTATAGGTCGTGACTCGTCCGTCAGGCTCTTGAACCTCTTCCAGCCTTCCTAATTTATCATACGTAAAGGTTGTGGTTCCTTTAGGTTCAGTTTTACTTACTTGATAGCCCTCTGCATCATAAGTATAGGTATAGATTGATTTTAAATAAGTCTTTCCGTCTATCACTTCAATAACATGTCCCGTTGTATCTATATGAACTGCATCCGTTAAACCGGTTGATAATAAGCTGTCAGGACTTATAACTATAGCGCTTGCTGTTGTTGTTTTACTTCCTTCATCTATAACTATTTCTATGATTTTAGAGGTTGTTGTTGCTACATTTTTATCAATGACTAGATGAACAGCCGCTGTCGTTGTGGATGCTTGCACTAGCTCCTTGTAATTATCATCCTTTAATAGAACATAGTTCTCCATCTTAGTCAATTGATTCTTCTCATCGAATGCATACTTAGTAAAGGAACCATTTGCCAGCTCCAGCTGACTTCTATTTCCAATTTCATCATAGGTATAGGTATTGGTCCCATCAGCTGTTGTTACCGTTTCCATACGATTCATTTTGTCATAGGTATAACTTGTTTGTTCTCCTGTTATATCCGTCATACTGAGCTTATTACTATTAGGATCATAGGTATAGGTGATGCACTTTCCATCTGATAAACTTTCGCTTATAAGATTATATGTTCGATCATAAATATACTGTGTTGTTCCACCTGTATCATCAGCTGTTAAGAGATGACCTACTCCATCATAGGTATAGTCATATCTAAGGGAACCCACACTCTCTGATTGGAGTAAGTTATTTTTATAATAAGTAAAAGTCAAAGTTTTATTATTACGATCTGTTTTGGAAATCATATTACCAACTGGATCATAGGTATATGTTTCTTCTCCCCCTAGAGGATCAATCCTCTTAATGGTTTGATATCGTTCATTGTAAACATACTTGGTAGCTTGACCTTTGCCATCTGTTTGGCTGGTCACATTACCCATAAAATCAAAGGTATATTGGGTTATGGTTCCATCTGGTTCGGTTACACCTACTAATTGGCTTAAATCATTATAAGTGTAACCTATTTTATTTCCATTTTTATTAGTTTTACTGATCAGATTGCCAATTGCGTCATACCTGTAGGTTTCTATTTCCCCAGTAGGATCTTCCATAGCTACTTTTCTATTCAACTCATCATACGTATTGCTTTCAACGTTATTCTTTGCATCCATGATAGTTATTGGATTATCTACTGCATCATAGGTAGTTACTGTCTTATTTCCATAAGGATCTGTTGTTTTAAGCAAACGGCTTAGAGCATCATACTCGTATGTAGTTGTATAGCCATTTTTATCTGTTTTAGAAATATTATTCCCTAACACATCATAACTCATAGATACTTGATGCCCATTAGCATCTTTTTCTTTTACTAACCTGTTCAAATCATCATAAGTATAGTAGGTGTTATTACCATTAGCATCTATTGTCATGATGACATTGCCTGCTTTATCATAGCTATAGGATGTTGTATTGCCTTCTGCATCTAATTCCTTTGTTTTTCTGGATAATAGATCGTATTCATAGTTTTTCTCGTATCCATTTTGATAAATTTCCCTAATAACTTGCCCCATTGTATCATAATGATAACCATACGTGGATTGGTCTGCATAGATGATGTTCGTCAATTGATTGAGTGCATCATAAGTATAACTAGTGGTATGCCCTTCTGCATCCGTTTGAGAAAGCTGATTACCATTATTATCATAGGTATACATGGTTACTTTTTGTACCTTTTGTCCTGATGAGGTGGTTACATTTCCCTCACTATTGACTATATAGATTGGGTCATAGGTGATTGTTTCTTGAATGCTTTGATTAAGTTTGTCATAAATGTAGGTACTGATGGTTCCTAATACATTTGTTTTCGTTAGGACATTTCCATTACCATCATACGTGAAAGTTTCTGTTTGATTTAATGGATCTATTGTCTTGATAACTCTATCTAAACCATCTAATTGCTGTATCGTTTGTCTTCCTAATTTATCTGTAACTATTATTTTATTTTCTTTGTCTAGATAGGTAGTTATTTCATCATTGCCTAATGCATCGGTAACTTTCGTCTGCCTGTTTAACTCGTCATAGTCATAAGTGGTTCGATAACCTAAGGCATCTTCTAAAGCTATAATATTACCGTTTGAATCATAGGAGTGATGCGCTATTTTTCCTTCTTCTCCTGCTTCTATGATTACTTGGTTAAGCTTGTCATAAATATAGTTGGTTTCTCTATTTAATGGATCTGATTCTTTTATGATATTGCCGACTGAATCATAAGTATATTTTGTTACGTATCCGAGTGCATCTTCTTCTTCAGTTACTCGGTGCAGTGCATCATACTGGTACTGTGTTTCGCCACCATTAGGGTGAATTTCTTTGAGCTTATTTCCAGAAGGATCATACGTATACGCTGTAGTACTGCCTAGTGCATCAATAACTGATGTTAGTCGATTTATTTCATCGTAAGTATACTTAGTTATATGTCCTTCATAGTCTGTTTCTTGTATTAAATTACCTACCGCATCATAAGTTTTTGATAAGGTCTTGCCATATGGATTTTTAACTTCCAATAGTCGATTCATATTATCATAAGTATAGCTTGTTGTATGGCCATTAGCATCGGTTTCTGTTAACTTCCTTCCAGCTATGTCATAGGTCATAGTTGTCACGTAACCTTCAGCATCTGTTATAGTGTCTAAGAAATTGTTGCCATTTTTATACTGGTATAAAGTTACGTCTCCTGCTTCGTCTGTTTCTGTTTTTAGAAGTCCGTTAAGTACAATACTTTTACTGTAGTCCAGCTCATAATAATCATATCTCGTTGTATTTCCTAGAGGATCAATAACCTTAGATAAATAAACTTTATTATCATAATGATAAGTAGTTGTATTTCCTTTCTTATCTGTATGACTAACTCTATTGCTATAATCATCATAGGTTGTGATTTCTGTATCTCCATAAGCATCCGTAACCGCTACTATATTACCGTTTTTATCTCGGTCTGTTGTTGTTTCCAATATTATAGAATTCTCATGTCCATACGTATCTATATTTCTCGTAACTTTGGCTACTTCACGCAGTTCAACATTGCCTTGAGATAACTGTTCTTGATACTTTTTATAGGATTCGGTATATTCTACATCACTACCATTTCTTATAATAATATCGGTACTGATATCCTCCCAAGTATTGGTTTCTTCATTTTTATAATAATACGTGAACTCAGTCGTACCACCTTTAGCATCCCTTATAGTCATTGGCTTCATACCAGGACCAAAGGTTACTTTAGATTCATTACCATTTTCATCAATGGCATATCTTGCACTAATACTATTTTCTTGATCAATATTATCATCATAAATAGTGTACTTGATATGATTTTTGCCATCATATTGTCTTACAAGTCTTCCTAATATGTCATAGTCATTTCTTACAATCTGATGACCCTTGGCATCTAGAATCTTATTGATTTTATGATTGTTATCATAGGTATAATGAGTTTGTTGTCCATTCATATCTTGATAGGTTATGAGTCTTTTGTTTGCATCATAATCATAGGTTGTTATTCTACCAAGTGGATCGCTCACTTGGCTAATTAACCCTTGACTATTATAGCTCAATGTCAAATAGCGGTTAGCAAAAGCACCTGTAATCTTAATCATTTGATTTTTATTATTAAATTGGAAGGTAATGGAGTTTCCGTATCGATCGGTATAAGCCTTTACAATTCCATTATCATCATAATAGTACGCCGACTGATCTTTTCTAACTACTTCATATTTATAAGTAGGATGTCTATTAATATAAACCTTATCGTCAGAGCTACTGGAGACTGCTTCTGTTTTTGACGTATTATAATTAAAGACAATCTTAGTACCTGAAGGATACGTCAAATGCAAAGCCTCTTTTTCAGTTATATACCACCCTGCCACATAGGCATCTTTGTTTTTATATTTTATTTTGTACCATGGATAAGCATAGGTTCCTCCTGCATGTCTATCTAGTATTTCTACTTCTGTTCCTTTAGATAATTGTCCAATCCTATTGGAACTTGTAACACCAGCTGAGCTTCTAACATTGAGTAATGATGCTGTGACTGTTCCATAGGTATTACTATCATTTTTTTCTATCTTAGATTCAATATTAGAGTTGAATCCCACCCCAAAAAGTCCAGCCTCTGTTGAAAAAGAATTATAGGTTCTATCTAATGTTATATTGAATCCCGGTCCATCTAAAGCTATGTCTGTGTTTTGATAGATATAATTACCCGTTAATAAATTGGTATTAGCATTGGTAATCCAATCTTCTATTTCTTTGCTTTCATATCCCTTATATAAATCACTAAACTCCATATTCACTATCGTTTGAGGTAGAGCATCGTTGTCTTCTGCTATGGATGTAAAAGCTAATTGCTTGGCTAATTTTTGATAAATTAATTCTATTTGCTTATCTACATCTTCTTGACTAAGATTGCCTTCATCATTGATATAGAAATATCCGCCTTTGGTTTTTGCTGCTATCTGCTCCAATAGTTCTGTATCTGCATCACTACCTAGAGCAACTGTATTAATGATAACTGATTGAGCTGCTGCTTTATCAGCTTCATCCAGAGCAGGTTCCCTTGAAGACTGTCCATCTGTAAGAAGAATGATGACTCTCATGTTACTCACTTCATCTTCAAATAATTGTGTCGAGGTTTTTATTCCATCAGCAATATCGGTTCCGCCACCATAGTTTCTCATGGATGCTAGTTTTGTTAATAAATCATTTTTATCATTGGTCAAAACACTTTCAACGTAAGCACTGAATGTAAATGGAACGAGTCCTACTCTATTTTTTGTTTCGTCCATATCTTCAACAAAACGTTCCGTTGCACTGATTCTATAGTTATTGGGATCATTCCATCCCATACTGCCAGACTGATCGATGGTAAAAACGATATCTATCTTCGACAAATCGACTTCCATATTTTTATCGCCCAGCAAATACATACTAAAATGTGTCGTTATGCCTCTAATCGTATTGGTATCCGTATTGACTATAATATTTTCTAGTGCTTCCAGCTGCATAGTATTTGGATTAACATAAAAAATTGCTAAATCACTTTCTTCAACACCCTTCAACTCTGCTTCATCATAAGTAAATTCAATACTTGCATTGTCTATATCAAATCCACCTGAAGTAATTTCAATTGGTTTTCCAATGGTACCATCAAGAAATTCCAAAATAACATTATCCACTTCTTCTACCTGCAAAGGTGCTATGACTAGATTTCCGTCACCATTAGCAACTACTTTGATAGCCCCATTTTGAGTCTGAGCTTCTTTTGTCGCTCGGGATGTGGTATTAGTGGTTAGTGGATCAGTTCCTAAAACTTGTTCAGCACCATCATAGGTACCATCACCATCCGTGTCAGGATCTAATGGGTTGGTGCCTAACTCAATTTCTCTGCCATCTAGTAAACCATCCTGATCGGTATCACTTTGATAGGTCTTAGTTCCTATTAGAATTTCTTCATCATTGTTTAAACCGTCATTATCTTCATCAATACTTGGATTGAATACATAGCCTGTAGAAGCTTGTCCGCCTATAGCTATTTCATTTGAAAACCTACTCTCACCAATTTCGTTAATAGCCTTGACGACATAATAATAAGTCACTGTTTCATTAAGTCCCGTGTCTTGATAATTATTGTTAATAGTATTTTCAACAATGGGGTAATAAGGTCCTCCGCTGACGGTACTCCTATATAAAGCATAGTAGTTAGCACCATTGGAATACGTCCAGCTGATATTACCTGTAGTTGCTTCCATACTACCAAACAAATTAGGTTCCTGAGGAACCGTCTTATAAACTATTTCATTAGAGTTTGGGCTTGTACCAGCTGTATTGGTTGCTGTGACAACATAATAGTAAGTGGTATTGGGAACGCGTGAAGCATCTGTATATGTAGTCCCAGTAATGGTTGCCAGTGGTGTATAATTACCTGATTTTTCACCACGTTTAATCGTATAAGTAGTATCTGCTTCACTCATGCTATTCCACGTAAGCGTCACATTTCCATCAATAAGTTCACTAGTTACAATTGGGGCTGCTGGTGCGTGTGGTATAACCGTATCATGTCCAACTAGATTATGAACCACACCTTTATTGTCTTTGTTAGATTCTTGTTCAATATTCAGAAGTGTTAATAGCTTGGTTTCAGTTAGCTGCTGATGTGTTGTAGAAACTAATTCGATACCATTACTTAAGGGAACAATCTGAGCAAATATACTGCCTACTAGATTTTCTTTAAGTTTGAGTTCAAGTGTTTTCTGCCCAGGTTGGATTTCTGCAATAGTTTTATTGTTATCTCTAAGAATGATTTTGTAGTTTAGTTGTAACTGTCTCCTTAAGCCTTGAAGCTTGTCTTCTATGCTATTATTTTGGAATGTAAAGGTAACCGTACTACCAATATTGGTCTGTTCTGTATCGGTTTCAACTTTAATGCTTTTAAGATTTTCATTAAAGGAAGTATAGCAGATATAATCAATAAATCTATCCGCAACCACAATTCCTTCTGCTCTTGTTATTGGGTGATTTGGTTTGAATTGATTGCTGCTGTAACCAGATATTAGTTGGTTCTCTTTTGCTACTTGTATATATTTATATGCCCAGTGTTCTTCATTCACATCACTAAATAGCATTTTGTTAGAGATCTTACAGTTATTAAGAAAGCTATTGGATGTAACAATTATTTTTACTGCTTCTGAGCGAGTAATAGGATCATCTGGTTTAAAGGTACCATCTAAATAGCCATCTATAATGCCTAATTGATGAGCTAATATTATATAGTCCTTTGCCCAGTGATTAGAAATATCCGAAAAACAGATGTCCTTCGTAACTGCTTTCACTTGATCCTCTAGCTGACTTTTTGTATATATACTACTGAGAGTGATTTTAATAAATTCTGATCGTGTGATGTTTCTCTCAGGTTCTATGAGCTTTTTACCGTTATTAGTTATACCATGAACAATGTTTTCTTGAATCAGTCGCTCTATAGCATCCTTAGCCCAATGGTTATGTATATCTTGATAGTCTGACTGTTTTCTAACTGCTTCACCAGCAGCTGCAAAACTCTGACTGTTGATATTGATAAATAAAACGACAATCAACAGCCAAGCTGTTATACTCTTAACTTTTCTTATCATTTGTGTCTCCTCTCGCTCCAATGGCTAGAATTTATAATACTATTTGCCATATTTTGTCACTTACTGCTTCTATTGTATCAATAATATGTTTAATTTTCAACAAAATAATTGTTAATATTTCACTTCTATTTCTAGTATTAAAATATTAAAGTTAATAAATGAATTCATATTAATATAACTAGTTCAACACAAAAAACGCCTATCACTAAGTATAGACGTATGTATTTTATTTCTATTAAGATTTTTACTAAGATTAAATTATACAAATGATATTTTAAATGCTTTTATTAATAATTGTTATATTGTTTACATAATTATTAGTTCCTCTTTAATTGTGATATTTAATAAAATCCAATAGCATCTATTCTGCCATTGATTCTACTACTCCTAATAACCAAACATTATAGAGCAACTAGAAAGTCTGGTAATTAATCTACTCTTATTACTTAATTCAGTAAATGAAGGAGTTCGCACTAGTATGAGACTAGTCAATGTTTAGAACTACTGCAGAGGATGTCGTGAATTGTTCCACCGTATTTAGATTATCATAATACATCCCACCAATAGCATATATTTTTTCATTTGATTCTATAACGCCTAAAGAAAACCTGCTAGTGGGCATACTTGCTTTTGATGTCCATATATCTGCTATTGGATCATATTCTTCTACTGTATTAACAATCATATTTCTATAATTTCTACCACCTATTGTATATATTTTACCGTCTTTTTGTATTATTCCAAATAAAAACTTAGCTAATGTACTTACCTTTGTTGTCCACTCATCTGATACAGGATCATACTCTTGTATTAAATTTGTATAACCAGTATAGCCAAATCCCCCTATAACATATAACTTTCCATACACTTCTGCTGCTCCTAAATGTGCACGAGGAGTTGGGATACTTGATTTTGTTGTCCACTGATCTTTTTCTGGATCATATTCCTCTACTGTATCCAAATATTTATTTTCAACATTTCGTCCACCTATCACATAAATCTTACCATTAGCCTGAGTTATACCCAGACAGCTCCTAGGTGTTGGCATATTTGCTTTTATTGTCCACGTATCTGTTTTTGGATCATATTCTTCTACCGTATTAAGATAGTCTATTCCATCATATCCACCTATGGCATATATCTTCCCATTAACTTCTATTACTCCTAGTCTATCTCTTGGAGATGGCATGCTTGTCATTGTTGTCCACTGTTCTGTGGCTACATCATATTCTTCAACCGTATTTGTATACCTTCTAAAAGCAAACCCACCTATAGCATAGATTTTTCCATCCACTTCTGCAACTCCTAATCCACTTCTTGGAGTCGGCATAGCTTCCTTAGTAGTCCACTCCCCTAGGTCTTCACCTACTACACTTATTGGATTAATAATACTTACTAATAATACCAAAACCAATAATATTTTTACTTTATTCATATTTTATCCCCCTTTGATTCGTTTATTAAAATTTATATTATGTTTACTTTCACCCTTTGAAATATTACGTCTTTGTAAATATTTTCTAGCTATTATAAAATCCTATCTTGCTAAATACTAATTTAATAAATTGATAAAGGCTTATAATTGATATGCTAGATTTTAATTGTTAGATATTTTATATAAGGTCTCGTTGGCATGCTTGCCTTTATTGTCCATTTATCTGTACTTGGGTTATACTCTTCTACTTTTCTTGAGTAATAAGTATCATAACCACCTATAGCGTAAAACTTGCCGTTTTACTCTACTACTTCTAAATACCCTTTGGAGATGACATGTCAGATTTTCTTGTCCACTTATCTGTTTTGTAAGATGATTTCATCATAGCCACCGACTGCATATATTTTTCTATTCGCTTCTGATGCTCCTAAATCACTTCATTGTTATTTACATGCTTTTCTTGCTTATCCAAGTACCAGATTCACCTGCTAATACAATTGTAGAGTTAAAAAAATAAAGTTTGTTGAATAAAGCTATTAACCTTTTTAAATTTTTTATTTATACCCTCCTTTGTAATATGTGTTGTACATAATACATTGTACTATATTTTTGGGCTAATTTATATATAATGTTTATTATTTTAATGATATATAAACAAATATACATTATAGTACAAAAAATTATATATTTAGATAAAATATATTTTTTTATTTACTTTAGTAAGCCTATATATTCATTAATGAATATATAGCATCTTATGTTAGTCAAAAATCAAAAAAAAATTTGTTTGCCTTGTTACTATTACTATATATAAAAATTTAATAATTTACAAACATTATTAAACTGTTGTTAATGTTAAGGACATAAAAAACTGCCTCACCTTAATGAGACAGCTTGAATACTTATATTTGGTATATTATAACTTGAATAATAGTTATCCCTTGTTTACATAGCTATTAAAAATTCCAACTAGGCTCTATTTTGTGTAGCATTCATATTACTTAGAAATTTACTTTTTATATTGCATCTAGTTGCGCTCATAGAATCCATCCCTATTTACAGTATTAAATTTCATAAGTACCTATAATAAGTTGCATTAGTTTCTTAGTTATTTGGAGCATAGGTTGCATTCTCAAGCATGTATTTAGCTATTTCTAATAAATCGAGTTCGTCTATAGTACCATCTATAATGATATCGGTATTATAGTTTGAAAGTTCTGATTCTGATGGAGACTTATATAGATGTCTAGCATCAATTCCTAAGTCAAGAAGTGTGAATTCTCCACTATGATTCACGTCTGTTATGTCTTCTATCGTAATGGTTGCTTGTCCACATTGTTGAGGTGTAAGATCTTTTTCCATTGCTATTCCGTCTGTTACTCTTCCGCTTAAGATATCTACTAGTGCTTCTCCTGTCTGAATACCCTTAAAGTTTAGTTTTAGAAGTGTTTCCTTCCCATTGATGATATTAGGTTCTCCTTCACTGGCTAGAATGACTCTTAGTTCTCCTTTTTCGGGTTCATGTAT
>JANQFZ010000020.1 GCA_028277605.1 Vallitaleaceae bacterium
AGTATGTTAATTCTATTGAACCGCCAAGTACCGAACGGTATGCTTGGTGGTGTGAGAGGTCGGTAATTGAATTAATCAATTACCTCCTACTCGATTTGCTAAATATATGTTAAATTTTACCATGTAGAATGGATTAGATTTTAATGGATAATTAATTTTTTAGATGACCTAGCTGTAGTAGCAATAGATTATTAATAGAATATTATCTGTATTCACCTTAAAGCCATAAATTGGGTAATGTGTAATTATATATATCTTTTGACATTATATGTCGAAACTGATAACATAATAACATAAATGAATTTGTTATATAAGAATATGGACAATTGTTAGTTTAAGATTAGCATTTAGATAAAGTATTAAGCAATTTTGCTATAATTTTCCACGTAGTGGTTTCATTCAAACGGTCGATTTGTAATTATTATCAGAGGGCTTATTCTAAGAAGATTTTCTTGAAGTTACCTCTATTATCAGGATGGCTTCTTACGAATATAGAAATTTTTTTTCAGAGGAATAAATAATATGCTGATGGAGATGGTATTATGAAAAGTTTAAGACTTAAGATTTTGATTCCAATTTTAATTGTTATTGTATTAAGTATTTCAACGCTGTCATTTATAGCTTATTATCAGGCAAATAGAATACTTAATAATGACGTGGAAACCATTACGAAAGTACAAGTAGAGAAGATTGTAATATTTGTTGAAGAACAACTCCATGAATGGAAAGGAAAAATTGAGTTACTGGCTACCGTGGAAAATGTAAAAAACATGGATTTTATGAATTTGAAAAAGTATGTTTCAGAAAAGGAAAACATATTTGAAGAGTTTAATGCAATCATAATAAGTGATACCGATGGAAATATGAAAAGTACCGTTGGAAAATTTGGTGATATCAGCCAAAAAGAGTATTTCCGAAAGGTAATGACAGGTGAAACTGTGGTATCAAAACCTATTACTTCAACAGATACAGAAGAACCTGTTATCATTATTGCAACACCTATAAAAGATAACAGCGGTAAAGTGATAGGTCTTATAGGAGGTTCAATCAACTTGTCTCTTATTTCAGATTTTGTTAATGCAGAAAAGCTAGGGGAAAATGGATACGCTTTTATGATTAACTCCGAAGGATTGCTAATGGCTCATCCAACTAAAGAATATATTCTTAATAGAAACCTTTTGAAAGAAGAAAACCAAAATATAGTAGCTATAGCTAAAAAAATGGTAAAAGGTGAAGATGGAATCGAGCATTATGATTTTAATGGAAAACAAAGAATTGCAACCTTCAAATCATTTAAGTCCACTGGATGGTCTGTGGCGATGACAGTGAATTATTCAGAGCTAACACATGAAATAGATATGTTTAGAAATATATTATTAACAATCGGAATAGTAACTCTAGTCCTAATTACAATTGTGGTGTATTTGCTAATTAGTCGATCCATTAAACCATTACATAAGATGATAGCTATCACTAAGCAGGTAGCTGAAGGAAATCTTACAATAAAAGTTGATACAAAGAGCAACGACGAAATAGGTTCTTTAGCCAATAATTTTAATAAAATGATAGAAAGTATGAGCAACTTAATTGGTGAGATGAATCATATGGGAATGACTGTTTCATCAGCTTCACAAGAAATGCTTACTTTATCAAGAGAGGCTAACAAAGTAGCAGAACAAGTAACAGCAACTATTTCCGAATTAGCTCAGGGAGCTAGTGAACAGGCTAAATCAACACAAGAAGGTTATGATACGATTAATGGATTGATCGATGGCATTGCAATCATAACTAACAATGCTGGACACTCACAAACAGCAGCATCAAATGCTATGAGAACAGTTGATGAAGGAATAAAAATATTAGACTATCAAAAAAGTAAAATGAATGAAAGTATAAAAGCAACGCAGAACGTTTCCAATCAGATATCTGATCTATATGATAAGTCTCAAAAAATTGGTCAAATCATAGAGCTTATAAGCAATATAGCAAAGCAAACGAATCTATTAGCATTAAATGCAGCGATAGAAGCTGCTAGAGCAGGAGAACTGGGTAAAGGTTTTGCTGTTGTAGCTGATGAAGTAAGAGAGCTTGCAGAGCAATCAAGTGCAGCTACAAGTGATATCAGTACTTTAATAGGAGACATTAAAAGCGGAGTAGATAAAGCGGTCAAAGAAATGAACAGAACGGAATCCATTATAAATGAGCAAAATAACGCTTCGGAGCAAACTTCTAATGCATTCAAGAGCATACTTGACGCTGTTGACGCTGTAATAGTAAATATTCAAGAGGTAACCAAGACCTCAGAAATTGTAAATGCCAATTCTATGTTAGTTAGTGAGGGTATTGAAGAATTAGCGAGCATAACTGAGGAAAATGCAGCAGGAACCGAAGAAGTTGCCGCTTCTACTCAAGAACAGAGTACTGCTATCAATCAAATTTCTATATCTTCAGAACGATTGGCAAAATTGTCGAGAGAGCTTGAAACGATAATTAATAGATTTAAGATTTGACAATCCCCTTTTTTTTTGATAAACTATCGAATTATTAATTAATCGTAAAATCAAACTCTATCATAAGAAAGGTGAGAGAATTTCTAATGGATAAGATTGTAAAAGAAGGCATAACTTTTGATGATGTTTTACTTATTCCTGCACATTCTGAAGTACTACCCAATCAAGTTGATACATCAACTTATTTAACAAAAAAGCTTAAGCTCAGTATACCTTTATTAAGTGCAGGTATGGATACGGTTACAGAGTCTAGGATGGCAATAGCAATGGCGAGACAAGGTGGTATAGGGATTATTCATAAAAACATGTCTATCCAACAGCAAGCTGAAGAAGTTGATAAAGTTAAACGTTCAGAGAGTGGTGTTATTACTGATCCTTTTTACTTATCTCCCGAGCATTATGTGCATGAAGCCAATGATCTTATGTCAAAATATCGAATATCAGGTGTACCTATTACTCAAGGCAAAAAATTAGTTGGAATATTAACCAATAGGGATTTAAGGTTTGAAACAGATTTTGATAAAAAAATAAGTGAAGTCATGACCAGTGAAAATCTTATTACAGCACCGGTAGGAACCACGCTAGAAGAAGCCAAAAAAATATTATCCAAACATAGAATAGAAAAATTACCATTAGTTGATGATGATGGTAATCTATCAGGACTTATAACCATTAAAGATATAGAAAAAGCTATTAAGTATCCTAACTCAGCTAAAGATGAACAAGGAAGATTATTAGTGGGTGCGGCGGTTGGCGTCACCAACGATTTTATGAATCGAGTGGATGCTTTAGTAGATGTTAAGGTTGATGTCATTGTCATGGATACAGCACATGGTCATTCACAATCTGTTATTGATACAGTTAAAAAAGTTAAAGAGAAATATCCCCAATTACAAGTCATAGCTGGTAATGTAGCAACTGGAGAAGCGACAAAAGCTCTTATTGATGCAGGAGCTGATGCTGTTAAAGTGGGAATTGGTCCAGGTTCTATCTGTACAACAAGGGTTGTAGCTGGTGTAGGTGTACCTCAGGTAACTGCTATTAGTGATTGTGCAGAAGCTGCAAAGCCTTATGATGTTCCTATTATTGCGGACGGTGGCATTAAATATTCTGGAGATATTGTAAAAGCTATAGCTGCTGGAGGCTATACCTGTATGATGGGAAGTATGTTTGCAGGATGTGAAGAAAGTCCGGGTGCAACAGAATTATATCAAGGTAGAAAATATAAAGTCTATCGAGGAATGGGCTCCTTAGGTGCAATGGAAAAAGGCAGTAAAGATAGATATTTTCAAGAGGAGGCAAAGAAGCTAGTGCCTGAAGGTGTTGAAGGCAGATTGGCGTACAAAGGTTCTGTAGAAGATACAGTTTACCAGTTGCTAGGTGGCTTAAAATCAGGCATGGGCTATTGTGGAACTCCCACCATTGAAAGTTTAAGGGAAGAAGGAAAATTTGTAAGAATAACCAGTGCTTCATTAAAAGAAAGTCATCCACATGATATACAGATTACTAAGGAAGCACCTAATTATAGTATAGGGTAATAGAATAAGAAAATAGTATTAATGCTAATACTACAGAACGGTTATAGGACTGTCCGCATATTTATTTATGTGAGACGGTCTTTTTATATGCATTTAATATAATATAAGAGTTATGAAAGACTGTCAGAATCAGCTAATAACAAATGTCAGAGATTGAATAGTAAGAGGGGGTCTATTTCTATTTAGGTATAAGGGTTATACTTAAATAATAAGATATTAGGGCATAATCATGGCAATTTGGGTGACTTTACATAAACTTTACATTTGAATAATTTAGCCTTTACACATAAATGATACAGTATATCAGTACTATTGATAACAAAATTCGGGAGGATAAAAAATGAAAAGAATAAAAGGATTAATTTCAGGGTTTCTTATTTTAACAATGATGATTACTGTTATAGGATGTGGTCAGAAAAACAATGACAATACACCAAGTGGAAGTAATACAGCAGTAGAGAATCAAGACAACAATAATGATGCAAGCAACGATACAAATGAGCAAGATACTAGTGAACAAGATGCAAATGACAATACTACAGAAGAAGAAGCTAATGAATTAAGTGGTGAAGTTAAAGTTGGTGGTTCAACATCTGTAGAAAAAGTTGCAAAGCTGTGTGCTGAAGAATTCATGGCACGTAATGTTAACGTAACGATTAACTATGATGCAACTGGATCTGGTTCTGGTGTTGAAAATGCTCACTCAGGTACATATCAAGTGGGTTGTGCTTCAAGAAATATCAAAGATTCAGAGAAGGATTATGGATTAGAAGAGGTTGTTATCTGCTATGATGGTGTTGCACCTGTTATTCACCCAGAAAATCCCGTTAATGATTTATCTAAAGATCAACTGAAGCAAATCTTCACAGGTGAAGTTAAAAACTGGAAAGAGTTTGGTGGAAACGATGCACCTATCGTTGTATTCTCAAGAGATGATTCATCAGGAACAAGAGAGACATTTGATAAAGCCTGCGGCTTCCATGGTGAGTTAGTTAATGACGCTATGATTCAAGGTTCTAACTCCGATATGCAGTCATCTGTTGCAGAGAATCCAAATAGTATTGGTTATGTATCATTTGCTTATATCAACGATTCCATTAAACCTTTAACAGTTTCAGGTGTCGATGCTAATAATGCTAATGTTCAAACTGGTGACTATACTATCTCCAGACCATTCTTAATGATATATCATGAAGAGAACATGTCTGAAGAAGCACATGCCTATATTAATTTCATACTAAGTGATGCTGGTCAAGAAATCGTTGCTCAAAAGCATATTCCTGTTAAGTAGGAACCCTAAAAAAAAGCAAATCAAAGAATCGATAATTGACAACAGCAAATATGGTCTATGACTGTATTTGCTTTGTTTTGTAGAAAGAGGATGTTTGACTATGAAATTAAACGGTGATTGTATTATCAAGATCGAAGAAACAGAAAACCGCTTTGAAGCAAGTGAAGAACAAGTTTCAGATACCGAAAGAGTCAATATGCGATCTAATAAAAAGAGAGAAATAATTGAAAGATGTGTTGAAAAGATTTTTTTAATCAATGCTTGTGTTGCTATTTTTTGCGTCATTGCTATAACATTTTATATCTTTTACAAAGGGTTAGATCCATTCTATACAAGTCAATCGGAAAATTCATATTCAATTATTAAGTTTTTAACAGGTATTAGATGGAACCCTGCTGGACATGAGTTTGGTATTTTTCATATGATTATTGGCTCAATACTATCAACCGCAGGAGCAATTATAATTGGGGTTCCCATCGGACTCTTAACTGCAGTTTTTATTGCAGAAATAGCACCAAAACCTATCAAAAAAATTGTAACACCTGCTGTGGAATTACTAGCTGGTATTCCTTCTGTTCTGTATGGTATGTTTGGATTGGGTGTCATCGTTCCTATTATTAGACAGATATCACCTTTGCAGGCGGGGCAGTCTATGTTAGCAGCCGTATCTGTTCTAATGATTATGATATTACCAACCGTTGTTGCCATTTCTGAAAATGCTATCAAGTCTGTACCTCATTCATATAAGGAGGGTGCTTATGCTTTAGGTGCCTCTAAAATTCAGACTATTTTTAAAGTCATCATTCCTGCTGCCAAGTCTGGTATTATTGCTGGTATAGTATTAGGGATCGGAAGAGCAATAGGAGAAACCATGGCTGTCATGATGGTGGCAGGTAATGTTGTGGGAGGATTACCCGACAGCTTATGGAGTCCTGTAAGACCTCTAACTGTCAACATTGCCATTGACATGATGTATGCTCCAAAGGGCTTACATAAAAATCTATTATTTTCAACCGGTGTCGTTCTTTTTGTATTTATCCTTATTATCAATTTAGTCCTTAATAGAATTACATCAAAAGCAGGTGAAAAACAATGAGCAGAAAAATGAAGGATAAAATTGTTTATGGTATTATTGGATTAGCGGCACTATTTACAGTTGGGATTTTGCTATATATTATAGGTTTTATTGTTTCTAACGGATGGAAAATGATAGATTGGAATTTCTTAACAAGACAGTGGGATACGGAAACAAGATATGTTCAACTTCCTGTGCTTAATGAAGGAACGGACGGGTTTAACAAGCTTGGATTTAAAATAGGCAAAACTATCTACCAAAAAGATACAGATAAAGTTGAAACCACTTGTATCACAGATATAAGAAATAAAAAAATTAAGGCTACTCTCATGACAGAAAACAGAAAAACGTATGAGCTTGTTCCAACGGACAGAAAATATACTATTAAAAAAGGTTTTTATATTAAAAAGATTGATGGTGTTTACGTTCATGAGCTGCCTTTAGAAGAAGTAGAACAAGTCATTAATGCTATAGAAACAGATAAGGTAACCCTAACAGTTGTACGCCCTGGTGGTGGTATCGTTGATACCTTGACGACTACTTTAGTTATCATAGGGCTGACTCTAATTATTGCATCTCCAATAGGAATACTATCGGCAATTTATTTAACAGAATATGCAAAAAAAGGAGTTTTTGTTCGTATCATTCGTTTTGCAACCGAGAGTTTATCAGGGATACCATCCATTATTTATGGACTATTTGGTTTTATCTTTTTTGTTGAGCTGCTTAAGTTTAAAACATCGATATTATCAGGTTCTCTAACTTTGACGATTATTCTATTGCCAATTATCATTAGGCAAACAGAAGAATCACTTAAAACAGTACCTCAATCCTATCGTGAAGGTTCTTTTGGACTTGGAGCCACAAAATTACAGACGATAAGAAAGATTATTTTACCAAGTGCTATACCGGGTATTATTGTGGCTGTTATTCTAAGTATTGGTCGAATTATTGGTGAATCAGCAGCGTTGTTATTTACAGCTGGTACAACTGCTCACTTATTTACAGGCTTTTTAAATAGTGGAGCAACGATGACAGTAAATGCCTATATGATTACAAGAGAAATGAACAATCTTGAAGGAGCATGTGCTTTTGGTATTATCATACTGGTAGTTATCCTGATGTTAAACATACTATCTAAGCTCATATCGAAGAAACTACGAAAGCAATAAAGTACAGGTATTGTTAATCACTTAATCTAATATAAAATACATATGAAAAAAAGTGTAAGAATTCTAATAACCTGAGGTGAACAAACATATGGCAAGTAATATTAAGTTTGAAGTAGAGAACTTAGATTTATATTATAATGATTTTCAAGCTTTGAAGAAAATAAATATGTTTATTGAGAAAAAGGAAATAACGGCTTTCATAGGACCATCTGGTTGTGGTAAATCTACCTTTCTTAGAACACTAAATCGTATGAATGATTTAATCGATGGATGTAGGGTAGATGGTAAGGTTATCTTAGATGGTGAAGATATTTATGGTGATATTGATGTCATTAAATTACGATCAAGAGTAGGAATGGTTTTTCAGAGACCGAACCCATTTCCAATGAGTGTCTATGATAATATTGCTTATGGACCAAGAGTACATGGTATTAAGAGAAAATCACAGCTGGATGAAATTATTGAAAAAAGCTTGAAACAAGCGGCTATCTGGGATGAAGTTAAAGATCGGTTAAAAAAGAGTGCTCTTGGTTTATCAGGAGGTCAGCAGCAAAGATTATGTATTGCTAGAGCTTTGGCAGTAGAGCCAGAAGTTTTACTCATGGATGAACCAACTTCTGCTTTGGATCCAATTTCTACTCTAAAAATTGAAGACTTGGCAACTGAGCTAAAAAAAGAGTATACTATAGTTATTGTAACGCATAATATGCAGCAAGCAGCACGTATTTCTGATAAAACAGCCTTCTTTTTATTGGGCGAATTAATAGAATATAATAAAACAGAAAAATTATTTAGCACTCCTGAAAATGAAAAGACTGAAGATTACATTACAGGGCGGTTTGGTTAAAAAAATAATTATGGTGGTGAAAGAATGCCTTTAAGACAGGAATTTGAAAGAGAACTAAAGATATTACACAAAGACTTAATTAAGATGGGTACAATTATAGAAAAATCTATGGATGATGCTATCCTAGCATTAATGACACACGATATAGCATTAGCGAAGTCTGTTATTGAGAGAGACGATATTATTGATACTATGGAGGTAAATATTGAAAAAGATTGTCTATTATTAATTGCAAGACAGCAGCCATTAGCAACTGATTTACGTGATATCGCCTCAGTTTTAAAGATGATAACCGATCTGGAGAGAATTGCGGATAACTGTTCAGATATATGTGAGTATGTTTTAAAACTAGCAGACGAAGAATATGTTAAGCCTTTGGTTCATATTCCTGAAATGGCTGAAGCCGTAAAAAAAATGGTGAAAGATACCATAGACAGCTATGTTAATCAAGATTTAGATTTAGCTAAGGATGTTTGTAAACAGGATGATAATGTAGATAGTTATTTTAATAAATTAATAGGTGAACTAACGGAAATTATTCAAGCTAAGCCTAGCATGACTAAGCAATGCATTAATTTTATTTTTATTGTCAAATACTTAGAACGAATAGGCGACCATTCTACAAATGTTGCTGAATGGATTATCTATACAGTAACAGGGGAGCATATTTAAGTAAAAGTAATGGAGGTGTTGAGTTGGGTAAAAAAATTATCCTAACGGTTGATGATGAAGAGCATATCTTAGAATTGCTTAAATATAACCTTGAAAATAATGGGTATCAAGTCCTTCAAGCAGATTCTGGAGAAAAGGCTCTTCAAACCTTAGAAGAGCATGCAATCGATTTAGTTTTGTTGGATTTACTGCTTCCCGGTATAGATGGCTTGGAGGTATTAAGACGTTTACGCAACCATGCAAAATTAAAGCATATGCCGGTCATTATGTTAACAGCTAAACATGAGGAAATAGATACTGTACTAGGTCTTGAAATGGGTGCAGATGATTATCTTGGAAAGCCTTTTGGTATTCATGAGCTGTTAGCTAGAATTAAAGTAGTATTAAGAAGGACAGATAAAATCAAACAGCTAGTTCAAGAAAACAATGAAACTCCATTTGATGTGCTTGCGATTAACGATGATTTAATTATCAATCAAACAACACATGAAGTCATGATCAAGAATGCCAAAATAGAGCTACCCCTAAAAGAATTTCAGCTTCTCTATCTTTTAGCTAAAAATAGAGGTCGAGTTTTTGATAGAGAATACCTTTTAGAAAAAATATGGGGCTATGATTACTATGGAGAAACAAGAACGGTTGATGTTCATATTAGAAATCTAAGGAAAAAAATAGAAGATGATGATAAAAACCCAATGTACATAAAGACAGTACGTGGAGTTGGTTATAAGTTTGTCTAAAAAAAGATATTTTTACTTCAGGATAAAGGTTAATCCTTGAAAGCTAAACTAAATTAAAGGTTTGTGATTGTTATGAAAAAAAAGCTTCTAGGAACTTATTTATTATTAATATCCTTATCAATTGTTATTTCGATGATTATTACTTGGAATAGAGGCAATCAATACTTAACCAATACAATTAGAAATGACTCAATTAAACAAGGCTATTTATTAATGGATTTATTAAAAGAAGAAAAGACCTTTGATTCCACTAAACTTCAGACATTTGTAAAGAAGTACAGTGAAATCATTAATGCTAGAATAACCATTATTGATAAAGAAGGTATAGTTGTTGCAGATTCTCATGAGAATTATTCAGTTATGGATAACCATAAAACTAGAGACGAAGTTAAAGCTGCTTTAAATGGTGAAATATCAACTCAGATTAGATTTAGCAAAACTCTAGGGCAGAAGTATTTCTATACAGCTTTTCCTTTAGAATTAGAATGGTTTAATGGTATATTACGTCTATCCATGCCAATGAGCGAAGTAGATCAGCTTTCTTTAAATGTGTTAGAATTTATCGTGGTTGGTATTATAGTCGGGGCGTGTATTTCAGTTATTATTGCTTATTTTATTACTAGAAAAATTATGCAGCCCATACATGAGTTGACAGATGCAGCAATGACGATAGCAGATGGACAGTATGATAAGAAAATCTACATAAAATCAAAGGATGAAATAGGGAAGCTATCGACTGCATTTAATAATATGACGGTAGATCTCAAGATTACTATATGGAAACTAGAGCAGAAAAATTCACAGTTAGAATCTATTCTAAGAAGTATGATAAATGGAATTGTAGCAGTAGATGAAGATTATAAAATACTTTTTTACAATGAAAAATTCGCAGACATCCTTGAAATCGATGATACACCAATAAAAGGAAAGCCAATATATGAGATAGTCAGAAATGCTACTATCAATACATTACTAGAGAAGTCTTTTGAGCAGCAAGAGTATGTTTTTGAAGAGTCTCGATCCAATGAAAAGTTTCTCCGTATTTATGCAAATCCTATTTTACCAAGAAATGAAACCAATAGATGCTTAGGGACTTTATTGGTCATACAAGACATCACTAAGGTTAGAAAATTAGAAAATATGAGAAGAGATTTTGTTTCTAATGTTAGTCATGAATTAAAAACACCATTAACATCTATTCGAGGGTTTATAGATACTTTAAAGCATGGTGCAATCAAAGAAGAACAAGTGGCTGTAAAATTCTTAGATATAATTGATATTGAAGCTGAACGATTGTATTTACTCATTCAGGATATATTGACGCTGTCAGAAATAGAAGCCATGAAAACTGACAGTAAAATGTCTGAAAATAACATTGAGGAAATAATAAATGAAGTCACTCAAATGCTGGAGCCTAAGCTGCAAAAAAAAGGGCTTGAGTTAAAAATAGAAGTAGCTTCTGATATAAAACCCTTAATGTGTGATAAGTTTAAAATTAAACAGCTTCTTATTAATTTAGCGGATAATGCTTTCAAGTATACGGAAGAAGGGTACATTAAGATAAGTGCTAAAGAAACATTTAGAACACTAGTCATACAGGTGGAAGATACAGGAATAGGTATACCTAAAGAACAAATACCAAGAATCTTTGAGAGATTTTATAGAGTGGATTCTGGGCGCTCAAGAAAAATGGGAGGTACTGGATTGGGATTATCTATTGTTAAACATATTGTAGAGCTATATAAAGGGACTGTTAAGGTTGAAAGTGAAGTAGGAAAAGGAACTACCTTTATCATTAAAATTCCTTATATAAATATCTAATACTATAAATACTATTAATAATAGGTGCCTCTTCAATAAGTATCAAATGCTAAGCTATGGATTATCTAGTATAATTTATAGCTTTTTTCATTTAAAGTTTATTTCCTAATAAAATGAATGTTAGTCAAGTATTATAGTTATTGAGTTTGAATGATTTAAATGTTATACTTCTTGGTATATTTAAAGAGGTGTTAAAAATGAGAAAAAGAATTGTGAGAAGGCTGATTATTTTTACATGTATTATACTGCTAGTTATTTCTCCTATTTTTCAAGTATTAAAAAGCTACTTTGTTATGATTATTTACAGTCAGTATGAAAAGCAGCATAGTTTATTATCAAAGGAAAAAATGGTAATGGATATTTCGGGTGGTCTTAAAACACGAGAAAAAGACTGGTATCCATTTGTTATGGTTTTCAATGATAATGCTGGTTTTTCACATTACATTAATAAAGAAGTTTCGCTAACTATTCTTTATAATTTTGGTGCATTTGAATATCTAAATGGAGCTTCTAGCTATTATAATCCTCAATCTCCCTATTTGAGTGCTTTTTATGGGGGTTATGTTGTTCAACCTAAGGATGGCTCTGTTTTTGGCTTTGATGAAAATAGAAAGCCAAAGGTGGATGAGATTGCTGCTGTACCAAAGTACGACCTACAGTATCTTGTATTAAATAGTCTAGGTTGTTATGATGTCACCTTAGACTATCAAACAGATGCTATTCAACAGAATCTTCCCTATTTAGACAAGGATGATTGGACTAGAATAGATGCATCCATTACAACCAATAGTCCCGTGCATAGATATAGAAAACCACAGCGTGCCTATATACAATATGGTAAGCCGCCAGCTAAGTATTATGAAGGTGAGGATTTCCCACTTATTAAACTTAAAGGCAGAATCTATGCGAGGTATTATGAAGAGTTTAATGCAACTGCTTTTCTATATGTTATAGCCCCTCATGAAGATATTATAGAAAAAACTGACAAGACATTTCTTAGTCAGGCTGTTATAAAAAGTAAGTGAACTAAGTGATGGTGTATTATAGAATAGACATTTTCATATTTTTTATTTTTTAGTAATGAAGCGTAATAGTTGTTCAAGTGTTTAAGTATTGATAAATCAATTAGTTGATTGTTATATTATGGCAGGACAGTTGTATACCTATAATTTTAGATCGAATTTATGTGTATATTTAAGTGCGAACGTTTTTATTGAAAACACAAAAAATGTTTGACTTCTTGTCTAGTCTTATGTATGATGTAGAGTAATAATAGAACAAAAACCCTAGTACTTAAGATTTGATTTTTATAAGTAAACATAAATAGATAGTTAATTAGTTACTAATAAAATGGACTATTGATAAATACAGGAGGAAAAATGATGAAACACGAGTTAGTCATTGTATTGGATTTTGGTGGTCAGTATAATCAACTCATTGCAAGAAGAGTAAGAGAAGCTAATGTCTATTGCGAAGTATTACCCTATGATACACCGATTAAGCAAATCCAAGACCTTAATCCTAAAGGAATTATATTTACAGGCGGTCCCAGTGTTGTCTATGAAGATAATGCTCCCATGGTTGACAAAGGTATTTTTAACCTTGGAATTCCTATATTAGGTATTTGCTATGGTTCACAGCTTATGGGATATATGCTGGGCGGAGAAGTTTCAAAGGCACAAACCAGAGAGTATGGAAAAATGAAGGTTCAATTATGTTTAACCAATCCTCTGTTTCAGTCGCTGGATGATGAGACTATTTGCTGGATGAGTCATACGTATTTTGTCAGTCAACCCCCTGTTGGGTTTGAAGTTATTGCTTCAACGGATAGTTGTCCCGTAGCAGCTATGGCTGATGTAGAAAAGCGGCTTTATGGTGTTCAATTCCATCCAGAAGTGATTCATACACCTAAAGGTAACGAAATGCTTCAAAACTTTCTATATACTATCTGTAAATGTAAGGGCGATTGGGTGATGTCTAATTTTGCACAGGAACAGATTGAGAAGCTTAGAGAGAAAATAGGAAGTAAAAAGGTACTATTAGCCCTTTCTGGCGGTGTTGATTCTTCTGTTGCAGCAGTTATGATTCATCAAGCAGTTGGTCAGCAGTTAACCTGTATTTTTGTTGATCATGGTCTCCTACGAAAAAATGAAGGAGACGAGGTAGAAACAACCTTTAAGGCACAATTTGATATGAACATTATACGAGTCAATGCTAAAGACCAGTTTCTATCTGCTCTTAAAGGGGTATCCGATCCCGAAACAAAGAGAAAAATCATTGGAGAAGAATTTATCAGAGTCTTTGAAAAAGAAGCTAAGAAGCTAGGAACCGTAGATTATCTTGTTCAAGGAACCATTTATCCAGATGTTATAGAAAGCGGTACGAAACATGCGGCAGTTATCAAGAGCCATCACAATGTAGGCGGTTTACCAGAGCATGTGGATTTCAAAGAGATTATTGAGCCATTAAGAGATTTGTTTAAGGATGAAGTAAGAGAAGTTGGACGTGCTCTTGATATCCCTGAGTTCTTAGTCAGCCGACAGCCTTTCCCGGGACCGGGATTAGCTATTAGAATTATTGGAGACATAACAGAAGATAAGCTAGATATCTTAAAAGATGCGGACTATATTTTTAGAGAAGAAGTTAAAAAAGCAGGATTAGATAAAGAGATATGGCAGTATTTTGCAGTACTGACCAATTTACGTAGTGTTGGTGTGATGGGAGATGAAAGAACCTATCATTATACCATTGCTTTAAGAGGTGTGACGAGTATTGATGGTATGACTGCTGATTGGGCAAGGATTCCACATGATGTGCTTGAGAAGATGTCCAATCGAATTGTTAATGAAGTGGATCATGTGAATCGTATTGTTTATGATATAACGAGCAAGCCTCCTGCTACGATTGAATGGGAGTAGTAAACATAAAGCGTCAAGCCCTTGTAAATAAAAGGTTTGACGCTCTTTTAATGTTTGATTGATATTAGTTTGATATTAAAGACTTAGCGGAAACCAGTATGGTTTTTAAAGTTTAAAATTCATTATTGTAGTGATAACGGTTAATACTATTAATAATATCCCGAAGTATAAAGGCACATTTTTTTCAGTAGATGTAAATGATCTATATTTATCAGGTCTAAGTCCTTTACCAAGTGCAATCCATTCTGCTTGATATATTTGAGCACTTAATTTTTTCTCTAGAGTAAGAATTACATCAAATTTTGCCTTATTAAGTTTTCCATAATTGTCGATTAAATTTCTCCACGATATACATAGCAACAACCCAATACCTGAAAAACCATATAGAAGGTATATTGAATTGTTTTTTAATATTTTAACTTGAATTAAAAGAGTTGCAACAGCTAAAAGAGATCCACATCATTTAACCGCTATAGGTGCTGTCTCTCGTAAGCTCTGTTATAACAAGTTAGTTAATAGTAGCGTATTTAATTTGAGCAGAACTAATACTTTAAATTGTCTAATGGGATTTTATTATATGTATGAATATAATTTACAACAATTTATAGTGTGTGGTATACTTATAATGCAAAAAATACAATCTTTAAATAAAGGGGTAATGCCTATTAATATTGATTTATCTAAAACTCAAAGATATATAGAATGGCTCAAAACGAAGTTATATCTTGATTCAATAGCTAGAAATGCTATGAGAAGAACTGTTAAACGTGGTGAAGTTTATTGGTGCAATTTAGGAATGGGAATAGGAAGTGAAGAGTGTAAAAAACGTCCTTGTGTTGTGCTTCAATACGATGCTGGAAATATAAGTTCACCAAATACAATAGTTTCGCCCATAACACACTCTTCATCAACATTACCTGTTATAGTTCCTATCGGAGATAAATATGATACAGGAGGTAATTTAATTCTTGATGGTAATGTTTTGCTGGGGAATATAGTTTGTATTAGTAAAGCAAGGTTAGAGGATTTTATTACTAGATTAGAACCAGACGAAATGAAGGCAGTTGACGAAGCTATTGCCATTTCATTAGATGTAAAACGCTATTATGATAAATTGAAAAATATACATTTAGATAAGTTAGAATATATTGAAAAACTGAGAGCTAAAATTGATAAGATGAAAGAAGAAATACTAAACAAGGATAAAGATTTAGAAGCCATCAATAATCTCAAAGAAGAGCTGAACTTTGAAAGTATAGAAGAATTACATAAATATATTAAGGAAAAAAACTATCAAAGATCTATTGACAAATAAAAAAAAATATGTTAACCTTATTTTACAAAGATATTATCCACGAGTGGGATAATGGTATAATTATTTCAAAGTGGGGACTACGGGTGAGTCCCTTGTATTATTTAAGAATAAATTTCAATTTTTAAATTTTTAGGCATATATATATAGTAAGAGGGAACTATAGTAGTACAAAGATATTTTGGGATGAATGCCCAAAATGGTGTAAATAGCAAAAATAGGAAGTCACGAGAGGGCTTCCTCGTATTATATTATGATAGTAAAAAGACCTGAAAAAGGTCTTTTTTATATTTAAACTTTTTCTTTAAGAAGTTATAAAATACAATGATATTTCCATAACAATAAAAAGAAAGTACTAAATCATAAGGCGAAATCTCCACTATTTCATAGTAAATACTGATTACATAGCAGTCATAAATGCTGCTAAATATACGTTAAACAACGGAATAGTTGAAGGTAATGTCGGTAAACTAAAGAAAATAAAACATGAAATGTTTGGGAAAGCCAGTGTTAATTTATTAAGAAACAAAGTAATTTACCAATCATTATTTTTTAATTATGGATAAACCATTTATCGGAAGAACCTTTATTTTCTATGTTGTTAGTATCATGAGTTAATTTATTTGCATAATTTAATATTTTTCGTTTAATTTCATACGTATTTGTAGTATAATTAGCCACAGGGAATCCCTCTAATTTTTTGTTTAGTATAATTTTTTTGTGGTGATTAAATTATAGCAAATATTGGTTGAGATTTCCTTATTTTATTGTGTTTTCATAAATCTGTTTATTAGATATGGCTTGGGTTTTGGAGTCTGTGGATAATTATATGAAAACTCAAAGGAGATAAAAGGTAATTCTTATAAATTTTATACTCATTTTTTAGAAAATATATTTTATAAATCTAATATAGAGTCTTTTGAAGATGTAACTATTGGCATTATATATGCTTCATTTTTAATCATAGCGAGAGGTATTAGGGACACGAGTAAAACCACAAACTCTAAGTTCTTTTGAAAACTTAAGAAAAAAATTGTTAATGTGTTACAATAGACATAGATAAGTCCTTTCAAGGTTGTTGAATGTTGAATTGACAATTAGATCTCACCATAATGTGGTGAGGAATTATACCAGTTTGCAATAAAAAATAACCCGTATTTTAGGGATTGAGGCATTTTGCAAATGCCAATATATGTGTTTTATGAAAGGAGAAAAAATGTTATATAAAATGGAAGGTATAGCTATTAATTATGAAATCATAGGTACTGGAAGACCTGTTATTATGCTACATGGTTACAATGTAGATCATAGGTTAATGTTAGGGTGTATGGAACCAGTTTTTAATAATCTGAGTAATTACCAACGAATATACATTGACTTGCCTGGTATGGGGAAAACTAAAGGTGAGCCATGGATTGTAAGTTCAGATATAATGCTTGATATTGTAATAAACTTCATACAAAAGATTATTCCAGAAGAAAATTTTTTGCTTGCAGGCGAGTCATATGGAGGTTATTTAGCAAGAGGACTAGTAAATAGAATGCCAGATAAAATAGATGGACTATTATTATTATGCCCTGTGATTGAAATAATTCATGAGAATAGGATTCTGCCAGCCCATACTGTTTTAAAACGAGACGATGAGTTATTTTCTCAACTTGAGCCATCAGAAGCGAAAGGATTCTCAGAAATGAATGTAGTACAATGTAAAGAAACATGGCAAAAATATAGAACTGAAATTTTACCTGGAGTAAAGTTAGCAGATAATGATTTTTTGAATAAACTACAACAGAGCAACTATGAATTCTCATTTGATGTGGACAAACTTGATAAAAAGTTTAGTAAACCGACGCTTATGTTATTTGGGCGTCAAGATTCAGTAGTAGGTTATAAAGACGTTTGGCGTGTATTAGATAATTACCCAAGAGCAACTTATACTGTATTAGATAGAGCAGGACATAACTTACAAATTGAACAAATAGCACTATTTAATGCATTAGTTGCAGAATGGATTACAAGAGTAGAAGAGGTATTATAGGTATATTACTTAAACTTCCAATGCTTAGAATTAACATTAAAACTTTAAAATTCAATATTCTAGGCAAACCAATATCAGATTTATGCCGATTCCACGTTCATAAATACATAAGCAAGATAGAAAGATATTATTCTTTTTATTTTTGGTATAATAATTGAAATAAAATCTATGAACTAATCCTAGTATACAAATATTTGTATATCTAGGATTTAAAGATTAATCAGGCAATAGGAGGGATAAGTATATTGATGAAGCGCATAGTTTTATCCCGAAGCAAGTGACTCTATTGGTAATAAGATTAAAGGTAAGAAGATCAAAATAAGTAAAGAAACAATAGATTGACTCCATTTGACCTTGAGAGTCAAAAAAATTTACAGAAATAATAAAATAAAAGCACGAAATACAACGAAAAATCATCAAAAATCACTAGAATTTATTTTCCGTGAGTCGAGTGGATAACATAATAGCTACAACCCTTTATCTATAAGGGTTTGCAGCTATATTATTAGTCATGTGACTCTAATTTGATTCTAAATTATAGTGAAGTTCTTTTAATATAAATTTTGTGGCGAACCTATGTAGTGTTGTATAGAAATAGATATATGCGCTAATAATATAGCTATTAATATTAACTGTATTAATTAGCTAACCAGAGTTGACTAAATACCCGATATCGGGTATACTATACTTATGTAAGTAATTTATAAAAAAAGGACACCTAATAGTGTCCAGTCACCTAAATATGTGTCTTAGGAACTGCTGATTCCTAAAGACCCATTATGTTTTTTATAAAATGAATTATCAGAGCTTTTAAAATGTCTAAAAGATATTTTAGAAGTTCTTTTAATTTGTCTTTAGTAGCTCTTTGCAATCGATCACCTCCCTTACAATAAAGTTTGGGAGGTTCTAGGTTGCTTTCACATTTCCTATTTTTATCACCTTCTTTCAAAGGTGACTAAATTCACATATCAAGTGTCCTGAAGTGATTATACCATTTTTTACCATATAAATCAATAATGGACAAATAATCGTAAAGGTGAACTACTACCTACGCTAACGCTAAGAGGTAGGAGCTTCTTGGTCCTATTAGTACAACTTGATAGGTCATCCCAAATTAATACTTGGGACTGTATCCCAAACCCTCAAGAGTAGTCAAAGCTAAAATTCTGAGTTGTAAAGGGTAATGAAATAAATTGATTTTTGAATAAAATGGCTTTTTGTACGGAAGTTTGACGCTATCCATTATTGAGATTAAGTAGATAAATGATTTAGTCTATGGTAAGATTTAATAAATCGATTGAGAGAAGGTTTATAAATGAAAAAAATAGAACGAATTAACAACTCGGTGCAGTTAATATAATCTGATAGCAGATTGCAGCGAGACAAATAAATGTGTTATCAGTTGACTGTACTGCTTTTCTTGTTAATTAATCATAGAAAAGGAGATAGTTATGAAAAAGGAAGTTATAGATCAATGGTACAAAGATGAAAAAGAAGGTTTTGAAGGATGGAATTTTTCGTATTTGAATGGAAGATGGATTCATGAAGATCTGCCTTGGAGTTATGAAGATATAGTTAATGAACATCTAGATCCAAAACACGTTTTACTTGACATGGGAACAGGAGGAGGCGAGTTTCTTCTATCGCTTAATCATCCTTATAAAAACTCATATGTAACAGAAGCATGGGAACCAAATATTGAACTATGCATGAAGAACCTTAAGCCATTAGGTATAACAGTAGTACCTATAGAAGATGATGAAAGTTACCCAGTGACGTCTTTACTACCTTTTGACGATGATACTTTTGATATTATAATTAATCGTCATGAATCATATAATGCTTCTGAGGTGAGACGCGTTTTAAAAGCCAATGGAACTTTTATTACTCAACAAGTTGGAGGAATGAACAATAATTCTTTATCAAAAAAATTGATAAATGGGTTTGTGGCACCATATTCTGATATAACTTTGATGAATGCATTAGAGGATCTGAATAAAATGAATTTCGAGGTAATTTTGCATAATGAGTTTTATCCGAAAGTTAAGTTCTTTGATGTTGGAGCAATAGTCTTCTTTGCAAAAGTTATTGTATGGGAGTTTCCGGGATTCAGTGTAGATACATGTAAAGAACAACTTTCTGAGATATATAATCAGATTTCAAATGATGGGTATTATGAAAGCGCAGAGCATCGTTTCATAATAGTTGCTAAAAATAAAAAACATAAGTGAGTTCTTTAGATCACTTGTAGTATAATTTATTTAACTTGAGAACAGGATTTACCCTGTTCCCTTTTTAGAATTAAGTAAGATATTAATAATAGTTTTGCTTTCATCTTCCTCTAATCATCCAAACAATTATTTAAAGCATTAATAATATCTCTCTGGTCATAACCGCGGCCAATTAAAACCAACTCGTTCAATCTATCCCCATATTCCTCATGCCAGTTTTCCTTGATTTCAGGATAGTACTCAAACATTTCATTTCTTTCACTCTTTGAAAGTGCAGCCACCCAATTGGAAATCGGAGTAATTGTAATATTCTTACCCGCTTGTTCCAGTAATTGTATTAATTTCGGGTGTTGAGAAAACCACATATACCCCTTGGAACGGATCAAGCACTTAGGGTAGTCATCAATAAATTGCATAAATTTGTTGTAGTTAAACGGTTTGACTTCCTTATATACAAACGAAGTTATGCCGAAGTCATCCATGCCATTCGCTTCATTCGCCTCATCTCTATCAAGGGATTTCTGATAGGTGGATGAGGACAGTACCTTGTCAAAATCAAATTTTTTGCAATTGAAAATAACATCTATGTCGATTTTGCCCTGTACAGACTCAATTATTTCAGCTTCAGGCTGAAGTCCTCTGATTACCTCCTTTACCTGAGATAGCTGTTTTGCATTCAATAAGTCGCATTTGTTGAGTATCAGTAGATTGCAAAACTCTATCTGATCCATAATAAGATGGACAATATCTGCGTCATCTTTTGGGGAGTCGTCTCTTATTTCCTCCAAAAATTCATCATATATACGGCTTGCGTCAACCACCGTAACGACATTATTAAGATAAAAAGTAAGCTGAGGGAACTTTTTTTCGTAAACGACAAACCCTTCACAAATGCCTGTTGGATTACTTACACCAGACGCCTCAACCAGTATGCTGTCTATATCCTCTCGCATAGCGATCTCCTGTAATTCCTGCATGAACTTAGCCCGCAATGTGCAACAAATGCACCCGCCTGTCATCTCCAACAAAGTTTCATTTTCAATAACTTTAGCATTTTTGATTAATTCACTGTCAATATTAACGCTCCCTAAGTCGTTGACCACGATTGCCATTTTTTTATCGATGTTTTTTCGTAGCAGTTCATTCATCACGGTCGTTTTTCCGGAACCCAAATAGCCAGTGATAATTGTTACAGATACTTTTTTCATGATTGCCTCCTTTATAAATGCAAATGATTTGCATTTTCAAAAGTATATCGTATCTCTCTCTATTTGTCAATAAAATATATGTTGACAAAGTAAAAAGATAGGTTTACTATATAGGTATAACGTTAAACCTAACGAAAGATGTGATGAAATGTCAACTATAAAGGAGATAGCAAAACTCTCAGGAGTTAGTCCAATGACTGTCTCTAATGTTATCAATAAAAAACATCATAAAGTTTCTAAACCAACGATTGAGAAAGTACAAAAGATAATGAAGGAGCTGGATTATGTTCCGAATATGTCTGCTAGGACGCTTGTATCAAAGAACTCAAATATTATTGTACTGATTATACCTCAATCATTGGATGACGATCCACATAAAGATTACCCAATGCACAACCCCTTTTATGGAGAGTTTATCAATAGTATTGAATATAATCTAAGAAAAAACGGATATTATATGATGCTATGTTTTGTTTCAAAAGATGAAGTTTATTATCCTTCACTAAAGTTGTGGAATGCTGACGGAGTGATTGTATTAGGAACTGATCAAAAACAGTTTAATCTAAACTTAGCAAATATTGATATCCCAATGGTATTAGTAGACTCATATATAGACAATGAAAAAAACTACTGTACAGTTGTCAATGATGACAGAATGGGTGGTTGGTTAGCAGCAGAATATTTAGTAACAAGAGGATGCAAACGATATGGAGTCGTATGTACGGACATTTCATCAAAAGGAGTTTCAGATCAACGCTATGTTGGTTTCAAAAACTATTTGAATGAAAATAATATTGAACTAAATAGCAATCATGTATTTGTAGGATACCCTAATTATTATTATGGCGTTCAGATAGCTAACAAAATTGTAGAGCAAAAAATAGATGGTGTATTTGCATTTTCAGACATGGTTGCATTTGGAATAATAGAGGGACTTAAAAAACTGAAAGTTAAAATACCAGAAGATGTTTCAATTATTGGATTTGATGGCTTGTTTGTTACAGAGATAAGTAGTCCTAAGTTAACTTCAATAAAGCAAAATATTTATGAAAAAGGTTTTAATGCTGTTGAGTTAATGTTAAAAGCCTTAAATGAAAAAAAGTATCAATCAAATGTAGTATTACCAGTAGTATTAGATATTAAGGAATCAGTGAAATAGTAAAAAGAGAATATTTATACCCCTAATCAAAATCTGATTAAAGTGAATATTTTTCACAACACAAGTATAACGTTAAACCTAAATGGAGGAATTAGTATGAAGTGGTGGCAGGAAGCAGTTGTTTATCAAGTTTATCCAAGAAGTTTTAAAGATAGCAATAATGACGGTATAGGTGATATTAAAGGTATTATTTCTAAACTTGATTATATCAAGGAATTAGGAGCTAATGTCATTTGGTTATCCCCTGTTTATGAATCGCCTAATGATGATAATGGGTATGATATTAGTGATTATTATTCTATCATGTCTGATTTTGGGACGATGGATGATATGGACTTATTAATAGAAGAGGCTTCAAAGAAAGACATAAAAATTGTTATGGATCTTGTTGCCAATCATACATCTACTTCTCACGAATGGTTTAAAAGAGCAATATCCGATAAGGAATCCCACTATCATGATTACTATTATTTTTACAAAAACGAGGGTAAGATTCCGAATGATATTCAATCGATTTTTTTAGGAACTGCTTGGGAAACAACGCCAAATAAAGAAGAATTTTATTTACATATGTTTGCTAAGTCGCAAGCTGACTTGAACTGGCATAATCAAAAGGTAAGAAAAGATCTCTATAAAATGATTAACTGGTGGTTAGATAAAGGTATTGGTGGATTTAGATTAGATGTTATTGACTATATTGCAAAAGATATTGAAGAGAAAATAATTACAGACGGTCCAAAACTACATGAGTATATTCAAGAAATGACCTGTAACACTTTTAGTCATTACGATGTCATGACGGTTGGTGAAACCTGGGGGGCTGATACTGAAAAAGCAATTAAGTACTCAAATTTAGATGGCAGTGAGTTATCTATGATTTTCAATTTTTCTCATATACTGCTTGATCAGGCAGGAGATGAAAAATGGGACTTTAAACAAGTCAACTTAGTTGAACTAAAAAATAATTTTGAAGAGAGACAACAAGGCTTGTTTAATAAGGGATGGGATGCACTGTTTTGGAATAATCATGATTTGCCTAGAATTGTTTCTAGATGGGGTAATGACAAAGAATATAGAGTAGAGTCAGCTAAAATGCTAGGAACAATATTGCATTTTATGCAAGGGACTCCGTATATTTATCAAGGCGAAGAACTTGGAATGACTAATGTGAATTTTGTTCATTGAAGACTATAGAGATATTGAAATACTAAATATGTATGAAGACAGAATTAAGCGTGGATTTTCACATGATGATATTATGCAATCTATACATCATATAGGAAGAGATAATGCAAGAACACCAATGCAATGGGAAGACACAACATACGGAGGGTTTTCAGAAGTTACTCCATGGATTGGAGTCAATAAAAACTATAAAGAAATTAATGCTAAGTCTCAAATGTCTGACGATAGGTCAGTATTCAATTATTATAAGCAGCTAATTTTTTTTAGAAGAAATAGTCAATTTAAAGACTTAATAAGAAAAGGAAATTTTGAGCTAATAGAAAAAGAGAATAAAGATGTATTTGCCTATCAACGAAAGTTTGAACAACAAGTACTGAATGTTGTATGTAACTTTAGACCTTATGAAGTGGCATTTAAGTTCGACAATAGTAACATTTTGCTATCCAATTATAGTCAAACTGAAACCTGTGTATCTTTAAGACCATATGAAGCAATTGTATATGTGTCGTAACTATAAATGCTTTCATAGCTATTGTACAACTCTAATACATATGCAGGCTAATGCTGAGTATTTGTGCTAAGCAGTCAGATGTTATAAAACAACTAAGAAATGGTGAAGATGATGATAATTAAGAAAATTAATCTAAGTGAAAACAGTGTATTCCAAAACGATGACTTAAAGATAGCCGTAGACAATGGAATACAGATAGCTGTGGATTATAGCAAGGTGCTAGGTCTTGGTGAACGCTTTAATTCGATCAATCAAAAAGGTAATAAGATGGTTAATAGGGTTGAAGAGAAATTTTGTTATCAAGGAGATCATACTTATTTTCCACTACCATTCTTTGTGATTGATAGTGGGTATGGATTTTTTATTGACACGAAAGAAGTTGTTGAGTTTAGTTTTAATGAGATAATTCATGTTGATTATAATTCTATATTAGATTCAGAGTTGTATGTTTTTAAAGGTGAATATAAGGAGATTGTAAAAGACTTTATTAAGGTGACAGGAAGTGTGAAAACTGCTCCTCAATGGATATTTGGACCTTGGATTTCTGCTCATCGTTGGAATTCACAGGAGATGGTTGAGGATGTTATGTCTAAGATTAAAAGTTACACTATTCCTGTAACAGTGATGGTTCTTGAACAATGGTCTGATGAAGCTACTTTTTATATATTTAATGGTGCTAAATATCCAGATAAAGAAGTGTTAAGCTATGGTGACTATGATTATAGTGATAGTCCCTGGCATGACCCTAAAGGGATGATTGATAAACTTCATGATAACGGTATTAAGCTATTATTATGGCAGTGTCCTGTAGTTAAACATATACCTGAAGATGAACCATATAATGAAAGGCATAGTCAGGAATGTAAAAAAGCAGAGAAAGAAAAGTTAGTTGTGTTAGCAGGTGATGAGCCATACAGAATACCTGATGACAATTGGTTTGATGGCTCAATGATTCCTGATTTTACTAATCCTTCAACTGATAAGTGGTGGTTTGGAAATAGACAGTATTTGATAGATATTGGTGTGGATGGCTTTAAGACCGATGGTGGTGAATTTATTTATGGTAAGGCACAAAACTTTGCTAATGAAACAGAGTTGGAGTTGAAAAACAATTATAGTCTTGAATATGGTAAAGCTTATCATAAATTTCTTGGCGATGATAAGGTTGCGTTTAGTAGAGCAGGGTATACTGGTCAGCAAACGCATACGTTGATGTGGGCTGGTGATCAAAAATCAGCCTTTGAAGAACTTCGTTCTGTTTATAATGCAGGAATAAGTGCCAGTATTTGTGGACAGGTCAACTGGGGTTTTGATATAGCTGGATTCTCAGGAGAGTTACCTTCTAAGGACTTATACTATAGAGCGACTCAGTTAGCTGTCTTTTCACCGATTATGCAAGTTCACTCTGAGCCTATAGGGGGTCAGTTTTCTATAGCAGATCCTACAAGGATTTTTAATAATGAAAGAACACCATGGAATGTTGCTGATGGTGATGAAAAAATGTTTAAGGATATTGTTGATTTATATCGGTTACGTATGAATCTTGTACCTTATATATATAGTGAGTATTTAAAAGCTATTAAGGACAATACGACGTTGATGAAGCATATGAATATTGATTATTTAGGCGAGTTTCCAGAAGAACAGTTTATGTTTGGTGGTATTGTAGTTGCTCCTATACTTGAGGAAGTTTGTAAGAGGAAAGAGATTGTGTTGCCTGAAGGTGAGTTTTATCATTTGATTACCAGTGAGAAGATTGTTGGGACTGTTGAGTATGAAGATGTAGGAGTCAATGATATATTTGCATTTGTTAGTTCTGGGACTGCGGTAGTTACAGGGTATAAAGAATTAATTTGTAAGGACATAAGCAATAGTTTAGAGTTTAATCATTTATTTTTTAGATTGTATGGAAGAAAAGGTTCTTATCGTTATGTTGATGATAGAAATATGTTTGTGATTAGTTGGGACCGAAATCATGTTGATATTAAAGGGGAAGTTTTCTGTGAGATTGATTATGAATTTGTGCTCTGATGAATATGAAGTTATTGGAAGTTCATGTGGCATGGAAATTTGATGATAAAAACTGATTGAATAGAACGTCTGATGTGCAGAAATTAATTCTGTATAGCAGACGTTCTATTTGCCCTTTTTAGGTGTTGACTTTAACACTATGACAAGGTTTATAATGATAATATAATCCGGATTGAATAAATTAAAGGAGGAAGAAGCTTGTTTAGAATAGGAGAATTCTCTAAGTTTGCAAAGGTCTCTACAAGAATGCTTAGATATTATGATGAGGTTGGATTATTTAAGCCTTTAAAAATTGATGCATTCAC
>JANQFZ010000010.1 GCA_028277605.1 Vallitaleaceae bacterium
AGATTTATTAGGGAAGGGAGTTAATCATGGGGAAGTGCTGTGGTATGACTTAAGAAGGACGGTTCTTGATGATTTGGAATTGAATAGAGGATGGTAAAAAATGACATTTAATATACTGACATAATTTGTATGACATGGTATAATATGTATTAAATACTAGAGATAATTAATTATGAAGCATTTTATAAAGGATGATCCTATGAAATGGTTTAGAAATAGAAAACTTAAAAGTAAGTTAACATTAGGGTTTAGTCTTGTTATACTACTTATGCTTGGTGCTGTAGCCTTTGGATACCTTGGGCTTATTCATAATACCCATCAATTTGCTTCTTTTAAAAGTATTAATGATGAAATAAAGCTGGTCAACAACATTCAAAATGAGCTGAACTCTAGTCAAATAGCTTTTAAGAGCTTTGTGGTTGAAGAGAATGAACCCATGACCTATGTTTTTGATGAACACCATGAGGCGATTAAGAGCCATATTGTTGAATTTATCACTACTAGCAAAAACGAAAAACGTCTTAACTATATAAAAAAAATAGAAAATAAAATCAATCAATATGGTATGGGATTTGTAAAAATCAAAGAGCTTAAGGAAACGATCGAAAGTAATTATCATGATGCAGCTGGTATAGGTTCAGATATGGTAGAAGTCTTAGATTCCATCCGTTCAACAGCTTTAGGTCAAGAGAACAAAGAGTTGGTGGATAGTTCTGCAAGTGGCTTAAGGTACTTATTAAGTGCTAGACTTTATGCATCTAAATATTGCGATTTTCATAATATCATACATTATGATGCCTATCTGAAAGAGTATGATATGCTTATGGTGGATATCCAGCGAATCAATGCTTTATTTAAAACCGATTATCATGGAATTGAAAAATACGCAGGACTTTATAAGGGAAAAATGTTGCAGCTCAATCAACTGATTCAGGAAATGGATGCATTAATTATAGAAATGGATGATATAGGAATAGAAATTATAGATAGTATCAATAAAATACACAGTTCCATTACCGATGAGCAGACGAGATATGAAACAAAAGTAGAAAGGGATGCGCTAACATCTATTGGGGCTATGTTTCTTGTGTCTATAATAGCTATCATTTTATCTATCATTGTATCTATTTGGTTACTGAAAATGGTGGTCATCCCAATTAAGTCCTTAACGACAACATTTAAAGCTATTGCTCTAGGAGAGGTAGATTTAGATTTTAGGCTCGACGATAAGAAAAAAGATGAGATAGGAACTATGGCTTTAGCTTTTAATCAGTTTATGTTTAAACTAAAAGATATGATAAATGAGATAAGATACCAAAATAGGTTAAAAACAGCTCAGACAGAATTAAATGAATTAACTCGTACAGAGGAAGACATGAAAGTTATAGGTAAAGAAATTATTAGCTATTTATGTCAAAATGTCGATGCTTTAATAGGAGCTTTCTTTATAAATGATGATGGAGAACTGTCTATGACAGCATCTTATGCTTATCAAAACCAAAGCACTATACCAAGAATTATTAAGCATGGAGAAGGTCTTATAGGACAAGCTGCTGTTGAAAAAAAATTATTGGTTGTAGAAGATGTGCCGAAAGACTACATAATTGTCTGCTCAGGACTTGGGGAAGCCATTCCTAAAAGTATTGTTATCTTACCCTGCTTATATGAAGAAGAACTTATGTGTTTAATAGAACTTGGTCATTTGAAGCCCTATAGCCATCAAGAGCTTGTACTGCTAGAAGCATTATCGCATGTCATAGGTGTTTGTGTACATTCAGCGAAAACAAGAATACATATCAAAGCATTATTAGATACAACACTAAAGCAGTCGGAAGAATTACAGGTTCAGCAGGAAGAGCTACAGCAGACGAACGAAGAATTAGAGGAACAGACAGATATTTTAAAAGCATCTGAATCCCGTTTACAGATACAACAGGAAAAATTAAAGTTATCAAATGAAGCATTAATTCAACGGTCACAAGAGCTGGCTTATCAGAAGCAGGTACTCAATCAGAAAAATCAAGAAGTCAATGCTTCTAAAAAATTGCTAGAGGACAAGGCGCATGACTTAGAGATAGCTAATAAGTATAAGTCAGAGTTTCTTGCCAATATGTCTCATGAGTTAAGAACACCACTTAATAGTATACTGGTATTATCTCAATTATTATCTAATTGTAAGGAGAATCACCCCTTAACATCTAAAGAAATACAATATGCAGAAACCATACATACTTCAGGAAATGATTTACTTGCACTCATAAACGATGTACTGGATTTATCCAAAATAGAAGCTGGTAAGCTAGAGATTAACTATTCTGAAGTTGTATTAAGAGAACTTCTCAATGATAGCTATCAACTTTTTAAACCCATTGCAGAAGTTAAAAACATTACTTTCAAAACACACATTCAAGAGGATTTACCTAAGACAATACTATCCGATCGTATGCGTCTATCACAAGTTATAAAAAATCTAGCAGCTAATGCATTAAAATTCACATCCAAGGGCGGTGTAACTCTTTCTATAAGAAAACCAAACCAGCAGGATAAAGAGAAGATGAAGACTTCAAATCCCTGTATTGCAATTGAAATTAAAGACACAGGTATAGGGATACCAAAAGATAAACAGAATATTATATTTGAAGCTTTTTGTCAATCAGATGGGACAACCAGTAGGCGATATGGAGGTACAGGACTAGGTCTTTCAATATCTATGAGTCTTGTTCAGGCTATGGGTGGACAGATTCTATTAGAAAGCGAGCAAGAAAAAGGAAGTACCTTTACAGTACTATTACCTATGAAACCACAAGATACGCCTTCGACGTTAAATCAAATCCATCATTATCAACCCATGGAACAGATGGATAAACCTATAGATACCATTAATTCTAAAAGTCTTCTTATAATAGAAGATGATAAAACTTTTGCAGGTTTATTAGCTAATCTTGCTCAGGAAAAAGGATATAGTACAGAAATAGCCTATGATGGTTCATCAGGGATGGAATGTGCCGTCACCATTCAGCCAGATGCTATTTTATTAGATATTGGATTACCGGATATGACTGGTATGGAACTTGCTAAGAAGCTTGAAGAAAATAATGAAACCAAAGATATTCCTATTCATATTATAACAAGCATGGATAATAATGAAGAGCTATCCCATATGCCTCAGAGTATTATCGGCTATCTAAAGAAGCCGGTTGATATTAAAATGATATATCATTCATTGTCGAAATTAGAATCCATCCATAAAAAAGATTTGAAAAAACTACTAATTATAGGGGAGTGTGGAGGAGAGAACTTTGAATATTTTACAAATCTATTGCAGGTTGAGTTACATAAAGTCGCTTCTGGGGAAGAGGGATTAAAGCACTTAGCTACAGGTAATTTCCAATGTGCCATACTTGATGTAAAACTACCAGATATGCGTGGTATTGACTTCCTTATTCAACTTAAGCAAGAATTAGAGTATACCATACCTGTCATTATATATACCGATGAGAAAATAGATACTCAACAACTGGATGATATCAACCAATATGCAGAAAGTATAATTTTGAAAAGTTCTAAATCTAAGGAACGATTAATGGATGAAATATCTTGTTTTTTACAAGATATTAATAGAGTTAAGGACTATGATGAACTAAGGCTTAATTTTTCTATGAAAAAGGAAAAGCCAGCCCATCAGCTAGAAAGCAGCCCTATGTTCCATAATAAAAAAATACTACTAGTAGATGATGATGAACGTAATCTATTTGCACTAACCAATCTTATAGAAAAGTATGGCATGCAGGTTATTGTGGCAAAAGATGGTGAAGAAGCCGTTAAAGCTTATAAAGATCATAAGGATTTAGATCTTATTCTTATGGATATTATGATGCCGAAGATGGATGGTTATGAAGCTATAAAATCTATTAGAAAAATTGAATTACATGAGAATATTCCTATCATTGCTTTAACAGCAAAAGCTATGAAAAAAGATAGAAATAAATGTATTGAAGCAGGAGCAAATGACTATATGACAAAGCCTATCCAGTCTAGAAAACTTTTATCTTTATTAAAGGTGTGGTTATCATGATTGATGAAAAAGAAGAGATTAAGGACACTGAAGATATAGAAATACAACTATTTTTGGAAGGGATGTACTTAAAGTATGGTTATGATTTTAGAGACTATTCTAGAAGGCATATAAAACGTAGAATTAAAAATTTAATTGCGCTTAATAGTTTTAATAGTATATCAGAAATGCAGTATCAGATGCTTATCGATTATAATTTTTTCAAAAGTATACTACCCTATTTTTCTATTAATGTAACCGAAATGTTTAGAAATCCCAGTTTATTTAATTTTATAAGAAAAGAAATTTTACCTTTATTAAGTACTTACCCAATGTTAAAAATATGGCATGCAGGGTGTTCTACAGGAGAAGAAGTTTATTCTATGGCAATCTTATTACATGAATACGGTCTTTACGATAGATGCCAGCTGTATGCAACAGATTTTAATGAAGATATATTGAATAAAGCCAAAGAAGGTCAGTTTTCTTTAGAGCAAATTAAAAAGTACACAAATAATTATATACAATCTGGAGGCTTAGAGGATTTTTCGGATTATTATACCATTCATTATCAAACAGCCCTCATAAATTCTGAGTTAAAAAAGAATATTATCTTTGCCAATCATAATCTTGTAACCGATCAAGTGTTTGGAGAAATGCATATGATTGTATGCAGGAATGTTTTGATATATTTTAATCATACGCTTCAGGAAAAAGTTATCCAATTATTTAAGACCAGCTTATGTAAAGGAGGCATTCTCTGCCTGGGTTCTAAAGAAACCCTATTAATTGATAAAGAAAAAGAAATTGAGGTTTATGCTCAAAAGCAGAAAATATATAGAAAAAGTTATTAAAAAAAACCATAAGTTGTGTCATAATAGTATATGACTTGAAATAAAACAAGGATGTTATAAGCCGTGGATAGGTTATGGCATATGTACTAGGGAGAGTTCGTATGAAACAAAAGGTAAATATACTTATAGTAGATGATAAGAAAGAAAACCATTTAGTCATGGAAAGTGTTATCACAGATGAAGAACTAAATTTAGTTAAAGCATTTTCCGGAGAAGAAGCTTTAGAACTATGTTTATCTCATTCATTTGCTGTCATACTCATGGATGTTCAAATGCCAAGTATGGATGGCTTTGAAGCAGCTAAATTATTAAGAAGCATTAAGAAAACCAAACATATTCCAATTATCTTCATTACTGCATTAAGTAAAGAACAGCACGCACAGTTTAAAGGCTACGAAGTTGGTGCGGTAGATTATTTGTTTAAACCCTTTGATCCTATTATTCTTCAAAGTAAAATAAAGATATTTAAGGAGTTATATCTTCAGAGAAGACTTATAGAAAAACAAGCTGAAGAGTTAGCTGCTAAAGTGGAAGAACTCAATCGTATACAAGAAGAAAAAACACAGTTAGAAACTATAAGCATGCAGGATTGTTTAACCAAGACTTATAACAGAAGAGGCGTTGACAGACTCTTTAATATGCACTGGAAAAACTGTCTAGGCTATCGCATACCTTTATCTGTTATTCTAATAGATATCGACCATTTTAAGAAATATAACGATAAGTATGGCCATGTAAGTGGTGATGAAGTACTTAAACAGGTATCTAAGGTTTTAATGTACAGTGTAGTAAGGTCTGAAGATTTTGTTGGCAGGTTTGGAGGAGAAGAGTTTTTAATTGTTTTACCTAATACCCCTTTAGAGGGAGCCATACTGATAGCAGAACGTATTAACGAAGCGTTGTTAGAATTGAATATTGAACATAATCAAAATGAGGAATATGGACGTGTTACTGTAAGTATGGGAATTGCTACGACTATTCCAACGCCTTATAATTCACCGATTGACATTATCAATCAGACCGATTCATTATTATATGAAGCAAAGTATTCTGGCAGGAATACCTACAAATACGTGAAAATGTAATAGAACTAAGATTAATATGAGGAGTGTTAGTTATGGCTTTACTGCAATGTGATTTTCGTTCTGAAGTATTAGGTCTGGATACACAAATGAATGTTCTATTACCTGAAAAAAATAGAACGACAGGTAAAAAATATCCAGTGCTGTATTTATTACATGGCTTATCAGACGATCATAAATCTTGGCAGAGAAGAACTGCCATTGAACGTTATCTTCAAGATAAAGAACTGATTGTTATCATGCCAAATGTACATAGAAGTTTTTATACGGATATGGCTGTAGGCTATCCATACTGGACGTTTATCAGTCAAGAAGTTCCCAGTTTTTCTGAAGCTTTTTTTCCAATCTCAACCCATAGACAGGATACATTTGTTGCAGGACTATCTATGGGAGGATTTGGTGCTTTTAAATTGGCTCTTAACCTTCCTGAAAAATTTTCCAAAGCAGCTAGTTTATCTGGGGCATTAGATATGATAGACAGAATAAAAAGAAGAGAGCAGGCTATAAAAGAAGGACAATCGACTCTTGAAGATGTAGATGTATTTTATCAATACGAAATGTCAAACATTTTTGGTAGCTATAAAGATATGAAAGAGTCCAGTAATAATTTATTTGAGGTTATCCTGAAGCAGTTAAAAGCTGGAAAAAAGATGCCAGATTTATTCCAATGTTGTGGTACAGATGACTTTTTATATGGGGGTAATATTGCTTTTAGAGATTTTGCTCTAAATCATCATTTGAATTTAGAATATACAGAAGGGCTAGGAACCCATACATGGGATTATTGGGACAAAATGATACAAAAAGTCCTTAACTGGCTTCCTGTATAGTTTTTCTAATTAAAGAATTAAGAAATAGTCTGTTCCTTTGTATTTTTATAGGGGAACAGACTGTTTTTAGCTAATTATTCTATTGTCGTATTATTTATAAACATGGGCATAATTCTTCTGGAGCATAGGAAGCAATGATTTTAATTCTGAAGCAGCCTCCAGTACATACTGTATCAGGTATTGGAAAACAAAATTCAGTTTTCCTACAATCACATTCATCTTTGCCTTTTTCACACTTAGGTTGTAGCTGAACGACCTTTATACCTTGAAGCTTATCATTTTCATCGCATAAAAGAGCTGCTACATTGACCTTTTTATTTGCACAAGCTCTTAATTTAACAGGTACTCTAATGATTCGCCCTACACAATCTAAATCCCCTAAATCAATGCACTTGGTTACAATAAAATTCCCACAGGGTTTCAGCATGATCTTTTCACAATCTTCACAACAGCAGACATTATCTAATTCGTTCACATCTTTCCCTCCTTCACCATTTCATCTACTATATACTATTTAAAAACTTAGTAAAATGGGACAATCTTGACAAAAAAACTTTATACTAGTAAAAGCTTTACAATACTTAGCAAATCCATTCTTGTCCTGATTGTTTTTTACAAGGGAGTATTAAGGTAATCGGGACAACAATAACTGAATCATTAGCGTTAAATTGAACCGTTTTTTCGACTATATAAGTTTGAGGTAATATCTGTTGTAATTGTTTTGAGCAGTCTATAATTTTTGCGGCATAATACTCTGCTGTAGGTAATGAACGGTTGTTTTTTACCACATAATGTGTAGCCTTGTTGTTATCTAATACATTCAACAGAGTAGATTTATTTACCAAAACTAATACCTCCCTTTTATTCATATCTTATAGTACTAGCTTATGCGTGGTTACAAATAAGTGTAACAAAATCAGCTATAAATCATAAAACCTTGATTTTATGTGAAGTCTTTGTTAGAATTCATGGAGTAACTAAAAAAGTCATACTAACACTTTTTATGGATTTAACCATAGTAATATAGCATGACATTTGTAAGGCGTCATAAGGAGGCTATATGGATCGTTCAAAGCAATTAGGCGAAGCAAGAGTAGGAAAACTGTTACTTAAATTTTCAATACCTGCAATTATAGGTATGCTGGTGAATGCTTTATATAATATTGTGGATAGAGTTTTTATCGGCAGAGGTGTGGGAACAGATGCCATAGCAGGTATAACGATAGGATTTCCAGTCATGATTATAATTATGGCATTTGGTATGTTAATAGGGTTAGGTGCAACCTCTTTAATTTCTATTCGTTTAGGAGAGCAAAAGAAAGAGGATGCAGAGCATATACTAGGAAATGCTATGGTTTTATTAATTGGTATCTCTATTATCATTACTATTTTGGGGTTAGTATTTCTAAATCCTATATTGAATGCATTAGGAGCTAGAGGTGATGTACTAGATTACTCAAGACAGTATTTGACCATCATATTAGCTGGGTCAATCTTTCAATCGATTGGATTTGGTATGAATGGTTTTATAAGAGCAGAGGGTAATCCTAAGATTGCTATGATGACCATGCTAATAGGTGGATTAATTAATATAGCGTTAGATCCCGTTTTTATATTTGTTTTTCGTTTAGGTATCAGAGGTGCTGCTTTTGCTACAATATTTTCTCAAGCAATTTCATCTATTTGGGTCTTATACTACTATTTTGGGAAAAAAAGTCTATTAAAAGTACATGTGAAAAACTTCAGACTAAAACTATCGGTTGTTGGTAGAATTGTTGCTATTGGCTCAGCTCCTTTTGCAATGCAAATAGCTGCTAGCGGTATTGCTATGCTTTTTAACAAAAGCCTATTACAGTATAGTGGGGATGTTGCTGTATCTGCTTATGGAATAATTAATAGTATAGCTTTGTTGATATTAATGCCTATATTTGGTATCAATCAGGGAGCCCAGCCAATAATCAGCTATAATTACGGAGCAAAACAGTATAATAGGGTAATAAAAGCGCTTAAGTTAGCTATTCTGGCTGCTACCTCTATTGTGATATTAGGGTTTATTATCACTTTTTTATTTCCAACTCAATTGATTGGGCTTTTTAATCAAGAAGATATGGAACTCATAGAAATTGGTGTAAACGGTATTAGAATTTACTTGTTTATGTTGCCTATCATTGGTTTTCAAATTGTAAGTTCTAACTATTTTCAAGCGGTTGGCAAACCAAAACACGCGATGTTTTTAAGCTTATCTAGACAAGTATTATTTCTGATACCAGCAGTACTACTGCTTCCAAGATTCTATGACTTAAATGGCATATGGATGGCAGGACCTGTTTCGGATGTAGCATCGTCCATATTGACAGCAGTATTTTTATTTGTTGAACTAAAGCATTTAGATTTTGCTCATAATAATAACTTGGCGGATTCTGCATTAAACTCAAGGTAATTTTTATAAAATTAATCTTAATGGATATTAGCATAAAAGGACTTGGGTATCAGGTCCTTTTTTTGCGTTATAATAAACTTCATTATGTTTAGCAATTTATAAAAAAATGATAAGCATGCCATCAATTCGATTAGTATATATTGTTGATTAATCTTGTTTTTATAATAAATATCCAAAATATATTAGATAAGGAGCGTGCGTTTGTTTACTATTAAAGAGCGTTAAATATGGAAAAAAGCTATTATGTAATTTACAGTAGAACAGTTTAGTTTGTTCTATTTTTTTATATAACAATAACAAAATATTTTAAGTAAATGCATGATATATAGGCTATTTATCTATACATACAGGTGAGATTTATGACGAGCTAACTAAACATTAAGTAAACAAACACTTGACATTTAGTAAACATTATTGTACACTATTACTGTAATTTAATTTAAGGAGGATGATTTGATGAAAAAATTATTGTCTTTTATGCTAGTTTTGGTCATGATGTTGGGGTTTACTGCCTGTAATAGTGGTAATAAGGCTGGGGGAAAAAAAGTAAAGTTAACCATGATGACGCATTTTCAATCTTCTGAGAATGTGACAGCTGAATTAGAAGCAGCAATAGCAGGTTTTATGAAGGAGAATTCTAATATTGAAGTTGAATTAATACCAGGTACATCAGAATATGAACCGCTTATGAAATCTAAAATGGCATCTAATGATTTACCTGACTTATGGACGACACATGGTTGGTCGGTTTTACGTTATAGTGAGTACCTAACTGAAATAGAAAATGAGCCTTGGGTTAAGGATTTACATCCTGCTATTCGCCCTGTTATTACTAGTAAAGAAGGACATATCTATGTTTTACCTATGGACGTAGATGTTGCGGGTATCGCTTATAACAAAGAGGTGGTTGCTCAAGCAGGTGTCGATGTAACAACTATTAAAACATGGGGTCAACTCTTTGAAGCTATGGATAAAGTTAAAGCAATGGGTATTACACCTGTACATATAGGAGGAAAAGATAACTGGACAGTTGGTAATTTCTTTGACTGGGTAGCTCCTGCTATTTTCATAACAGACGAAAATAATTATAGCGGTGAGGAACTTAAGACTGGTACTTTTGATACGGATAAATGGAAAGTAGCTGCTGAACTAATGAAAACACTTAAAGACAAAGAATACATTAATGTGGATGTTTTGACTTCTACTTACCCTGATTCTGCACGTGCCTTAGGAGAAGGTCAAGCTGCCTTTGAGTTCTATGGTAATGCTGTTTTATCAGAAGCATGGACGTACAATCCAGATGCAAAACTTGGATTCTTCCCAGTGCCAGCATACTATAAAGGTGATCAACCTTCACTAATATCTGGTGAAAGAACAACCATAGGCATCTGGAAGGATACGGAACATCCAGAAGAAGCAAAAGCTCTATTAACCTATTTTGCAAAACCAGAAGTTATGAAAAAAGTTGCATCTGCTAACCGTATTCCAGCTGGTTTAGTAAATGTGGATAGCGATACAGGTAAGTTAAGTGATAGTTACGAGCAATGGAAAGACACTGAAGCATTCCCATATTTTGATAGAGAATTCCTTCCAAGTGGAATGTGGGATACGATGTGTTCTACAGGAACTGGTTTACTAGCTGATGATATGTCGGCACAAGATGCAGCAAATAAAATGCTAGAAGATTATAAAAAGCTATATACTGAATAATCTAGCATAAGAGTTATGTTTAATCTCTATATAAAAAGCCAATTGAATTCGTTTCACTTGGCTTTTACTCTATTACTTTAAGTTGGAGTACTAATCTTTGAGGAGGCTATCATTATGAAACAACTGCTATCAAATAAAAATTCAATTAATATCATGTATTTACCAGCGTTGATTTTATTTGCAGTATTTGTTATTTATCCCTTCACCAGCGGTATTAGAATATCTTTTACCAATTGGAATGGATTTTCCCAAAGCTTTAGTTACGTTGGATGGGATAACTTTAAATATTTGTTTACAGACAAGAATATGCTAACTTCATTTATAAATACTTTGCTATATGGTTTTGGGAGTACAATTCTTCAGCAGATGCTTGGATTATCCTATGCTTTATTGCTGAATAAGGCTTTTAGAGGAAGAACGCTTGCAAGAATGATGATTTATCTACCTGTACTTATCGCGCCAGTTATTATGGGATATATGTACTACTTCTTTTTTCAATACAATTATGGTGCTCTTAATGACATTCTTATGCTGTTTGGATTAGATAAACTGGACTGGCTTGCAAATGGTAATCGTGCTGTTGGTATTGTTATTGCTGTTAACACCATTCAATTTTGTGGTATATCTATGGTACTTTATTTAGCTGGGCTACAAGGCATACCAACAGCATATTATGAGGCTGCTAACATAGACGGTGCATCTAAATTTAGGCAGTTCACACATGTTACGTTACCTTTGTTAATGCCGTCTATTGTAACTAGTGTTACCATCAATTTGATTGGAGGATTAAAACTCTTTGATGTAATCAAAGCTTTAACCAACGGCGGGCCAGGTTATGCTTCTCATTCTATTTCAACCTTAATCGATTATACTTATTTTAAAAACCAAACAGCAGGGTATTCATCTGCTATGGGAATACTATTATTTATCTTCATTGTTATTGTAAGTCTAAGCTTGCAGCTATACTTTAGGAAGAAGGAGGTTGAATACTAATGAAAAAGAGAACTCTATGGAAAACAATTGTAGCACTTGTGATATCTATTATTCATATATTACCCTTTTATATAGCTATAACGGTTGCTTTTAAACCAAAAACAAATCTATCTTCAAGATGGCTTCTACCTAAAGTATTAAATCTTGATAACTTTAAGATGGCTATTGAAAAAGCTCATGTATTAATGGCAATTAAAAATAGTGTTATTATTACATCTATTGCTATTGCTTGTGTCATGTTAATTGGAGCTATGGCTGCATATCCATTAGCTAGAAATAGGACGAAGCTGAATCGGTTTATTTTAAATCTGATTTTAGCTGTTATGATGGTACCACCATTAAGTATATTAGTACCACTAGTAAAAATGATGTCGGATATTAATGGTATAAGTACTTACTGGGGAATCATATTAGTGGTAACGACCTTTCAGCTTCCAATGAGTATTTTCTTATATACCAATTTTATTACAACAATACCCAATAGTTTAGATGAAGCAGCTACGATTGATGGATGCAGTCGTTTTAGTATATTTTATAGAATCATTTTACCTCTGCTTAAACCAGTAACAGCTTCTGTTGTTATATTGACAGGGGTGTTTATATGGAATGATTACCAGTTCTCTTTATATTTATTACAATCACCGAGTAAACGTGTTGTAACCTTAGCTGTATCCACATTTTTTGCTCAATCATCCACAAATCTAGGAGCTGCATCAGCAGCAGCTTTGATCGCTATATTACCTATAGCAGCTTTATTTATCTTTTTACAAAAGTACTTTATTCGAGGTATGGTGGACAGTGCGGTTAAAGGTTAGAATACACTAATGGAGGAATAACAATGTCTATATTTATTAATGATCAAACTAAAGAATTTCATTTAACTAATGCATCTATAAGCTATATTATTCATATCCTGCGAAATGGGCAAGTTGGTCACTTGTATTTTGGTAAAGCATTAAGACATAGGGAAAGCTTTCAGCATCTTTATAGAACCAGTAACAGAATTTTAGATGTGTACCCTATTCAATCTGATTCATCATTTTCATTAGAACGAACAAAGCAAGAGTACCCAAGCTATGGTACATCAGATTTTAGAGAAGGAACCATAGAAATCAAACAAGAAAATGGAAGTATTATTACTGATTTTCGATTCAAAGGCTATACATACTATAGCGGCAAACCAAAGCTTATGAACGGACAACTGCCCTCAACCTTTTGTAATAAAGAAAGTGATGCAACCACTTTAGAGATAGAACTCGAGGATACGGTTATCGGTGCAACATTAGTTTTATCCTACACATTGTTTGAAAATGAAGCCGTCATTACTAGAAATGCTAGGATAATGAATGTTGGATCAGAAACAATAAGAATTAGCAGAGCCCTTAGCTGTTGTTTGGACTTTGATAATGATAATTTTGAAATGCTTCAATTATCGGGTGCTTGGTCTAGAGAACGACATCTAATTAAAAGAGAACTCGTTCATGGTATTCAAAGCATAAGCAGCACAAGAGGAGCTAGTAGTGCCAATCATAATCCGTTTATGGCATTAAAACGTCCAGAAACGACAGAACACTCAGGTGAAGCATACGGATTTAGTTTAGTCTATAGCGGTAATTTTTTAGGGCAGGTAGAAGTGAATCATTATCATTTGGCAAGAGTTACCTTAGGTATTAATCCCATGCTGTTTGAATGGAAACTATCACCTAAGGAGACATTCCAGACTCCAGAAGCCATATTGGTTTATTCTGATTTAGGTCTCAATGGTATGAGTCAGACTTTTCACCATTTATTTCTAAATCATTTAATACCTAAGCCTTGGCATAAAGAATTATCTCCTGTGCTGTTAAACAGTTGGGAGGCAGCGTATTACGATTTTAATGAAGATAAGCTGTTTGAATTAGCATCAAAAGCATCAACCTTGGGTATGGATTTATTTGTGCTAGACGATGGCTGGTTCAAAAATAGAAATAGTGATCATCAGGCTTTAGGTGACTGGATAGTAGATAAGAAAAAACTTCCTAATGGATTAGGGGTTTTATCAGATAAAATCAATCAGCTAGGAATGAAATTTGGATTGTGGATAGAGCCAGAAATGGTCAACGAAAAAAGTGATCTCTATAAGCTTCATCCAGAATGGGTTATACAGACACCTGAGCGTTCCAAAAGCTATGGAAGAAACCAATTTGTTCTCAATTATAGCAATCCAGAAGTTGTAGATACTATTTTTAAACTTTTAGATACCCTTTTATCAGAAGCAAATATAGAGTATATTAAATGGGATATGAATCGAAATATCAGCGAGCCCTATGCACTTAATCTACCAAGTGATAGGCAGGGTGAATTTTTTCATCGGTATATTTTAGGTGTTTACAGTCTTTATCAGAGGTTAAGAGATAAATACCCTTATATTCTTTTTGAATCCTGCGCTGCTGGAGGTGGGCGATTTGACCCAGGTATGCTGTATTATGCACCGCAGGTATGGACAAGTGATGATACAGATGCCGTCGAGCGTATAAAAATACAATATGGAACCTCTTATATTTACCCTATTAAATCACTTGGTGCACACATTACAGCTGTTCCAAATCATCAAATACTTCGTAAAACATCACTAAAGATGAGAAATGATGTGGCAATATTTGGAACAACAGGCTATGAACTGGATGTGACAAAGCTTAATGTAGAAGATGAGGCTACTATAAAAGAACAAATCAAGTTCTTTAAACGTTATCAGGCTTTATTACATCTAGGTGATTTCTATAGACTTATCAGTCCTTTTGAGGCACATAATAGTAATCTAGCATCTTGGATGTGTGTAAGTCAGGATAGAGGGGAAGCTATCATTGGTATTTATCAGACATTAGCTGTTGTTAATCCGGGTTTTGACAGAGTGAGACTTAGAGGATTAGATCCAGAGCTTCTTTATAGAATTAAAGGAAGTAATGAAACTTATTATGGGGATGAGCTCATGTCAATTGGACTTAGCATTGAAGGATTATACAATGGTATCTGTGAAGAAAACATGCAAAATGGAAATGAACCTCTCTTTGGGTTTGGTGATTTTACTTCTAAGGTTGTTATATTGGAAACAGCGGATAGATTATAGCAGCTATTTTTCTAGAATAATATAAATACTGATAATATAACTTAAGTATGGTATAATAATGAATGGTCAACTCTTAAGTTAGACAAAAAATTAGGGCTTTGTTAATGGATAATAGGGGGAGAGTCAATGGCAACCATAAGAGATATTGCAAAAATTGCAGAGGTTTCTCCAGCAACTGTATCAAGGGTCCTTAATTGTGATGAGTCACTTTCTGTTTCAGCTGAAACAAAAAAAAGGATCTTAGAAGTAGCAGAAGATCTCAATTATCAACGCTCAGCATTAAAAAAGAAAAAACCATCAAGAAAAAGAATTGGTCTTGTGACCATGCACAGTCTTCAGAGTGAAATAGAGGATCCTTATTTTTTATCGGTTCGAATGAGCATAGAAAGAAGATGCAAGGAAAAAGGGCTGAAGTTAATAAAAATATACAATAATGATACAGGTAATTGGGAAAAAAAGCTGGCAGAAATTGATGGACTAATTGTTCTAGGAACCTTTAGCCGTAAAGAGATTGAACATTTTATGAGAATTAGTGAACGGCTTATTTTTGTGGATTCATCACCTTTAGAGAAGAAGTTTGATTCTGTTATAGCTGATTTTGAAAGAAACACAAAAGAAATAATTGACTATTTTATTAACCATAATCACAAGCGTATAGGATTTATTGGCGGCAAACTGTGGACGGGCTGGATGCTAGAAGAAAAGGATAGGGCATGGACGATTGACCTTAGAGAAACCGTCTTTCGTGAGTATACTAAGACGAAACAGCTTTATAACGAAAGCTATATTAGAATAGGGTATTTTAATATGGCTAGCAGTTATGAAATGATGAAGAGTATATTATCAGAATGTGATCCTTTGCCAACTGCACTTTTTATCGCCAGTGATATGATGGCAATTGGAGCGATAAAAGCTCTAACAGAAGCCAACATAAGTATTCCAACGGACATATCTATTATTAGCTTTGATGATATTCCAACGGCACAATACATAACCCCAGCATTATCCACGGTTAAGATTCATACGGATTTTATGGGAGAAACAGCGGTTGATACTCTGATTGAGAGAATTGAAACGAATAGACCATTACCTAAAAAAATTATTATTCCTTCAGAGCTTATAATCAGACAGAGCAGCTAAACCAAAGCATTGAATTAAGATATGAATTATTATTTTTTATTAATAAATAAAAGGTATATTAAATTGCTAAGCGATCAAGGTGAAGATTATGCACTCTTGATCGTTTATCATAGGAAACTCAAAAACTTCATATTGCAATATCATAAACATACACGTATAATGTAGTTATAAATTTTAGGGTATTTATCTATATGTTTTGGGGGTTATCTATGAAAAAAAGCTATTTGATACAGGGATTTATCTTACTACTTTTAGTTTGGTGTATCTTAAATGAAAGTTTTTCAGTAGGAGTCATGATAAAAGGAACGGTTTTTTCTTTTATTACTTTGTTTATTACAAAGCATACGATTCCAGTGGTTCATCCACCTTTTAAGTTTAGTTCCATTTTATATCTTCTCATTTATTTCATTAAGCTTATCCTGCACATTTATCAATCAGCTATGCAAGCCATCCTATGTATTATTAGAAATCACCATACGATACGGCGGATTGATTATGAGTGTACAATAAAAAATGACCATCTTATATGTCTACTAGCCAATTCAATTACCTTAACACCAGGTACTATTACCATTTATAAACAAAAAAATATGTTAACAGTGCTACATCTCGGAAATCAACATGAAACCCATCAAAGTATTATGGATGATATCTATAAGACCTTTGAGAAGCTTTTAATACGGAGTGAAAAATCATGTTAACGATTCTGTTTTATATTCTTTCAGTATTAACGCTCTTTAGCTTTGGGCGGATTGTTTTGGGACCAACGCTATGGGACCGATTGTTAGGATTCAACTTATTTTCATCAAAAATCATTTTACTGATAATTTTATATGCACATATTAAGCATTTATCCTATCTTTTAGATATTGCTATTGTCTACACATTATTAGGATTTACCAGCATTACATTTATATCTAGATTTGTTGGAAGGAAGGGTGATATATAGATGCATATTATTGGTAATGGTTTAGTTATTCTAGGTTTAATACTAATTTTTATTGGTCTTATGGGATTATATCGTTTTAAGCAATTTTACCAACGATTATTAATTGCTTCAATTATTGATACAGCAGGATTTATTAGTGTCGCTGTAGGTATCATAATCAATTCAGGTTTTTCCTCCTTTAGTTTTAAGATTCTACTTATTCTCTTACTTATGCTTTCTTTAAACCCTATTGCTAGTCATATTATTGCTAAAGGTGCTTATGGAAGTGGTTACAAAATTGAGGAGGAGGATACCAAACCATGACATTTTTTTTATTACTATTGATGGTTTTCGCTGTTTTATCTTTATTAACGGATAAGCTAATAACAGCTTTTGTGTATCTGAGCGTTTTTTCATTATTATGCTCTATCTGCTATCTTCTTTACCAAGCTCCTGATGTTGCTATAGCAGAAGCGGTTATTGGAAGTACTATTGCTACAGTGCTTTATCTAGTTGCTCTAAAAAAATATAAAATTTTTAGAGTTTACTATACAAGTAAAGTAAAGTATATAAAGAAATTTTCATGGATGGCAGATGAACGCTCAAGACTAGAGGCAGCACTTCAAAAATTTGCAAAAGAAAAAGAGTTAGAAGTAGATATGATTTTTACAACAGATACACTAGAGCAGATACAATTACACTATTCGTATGATTTGATTATTGAAAGCGAGGATGAAACCATTAGGATTAATGGGGAAAAATCTAATTACCATTATGATGAAATTATAGAGTATCTTAATAAAAACTTTAAAACCATAAAAAGTGTCCGCTATGCATGTCTGACATCAAGTGAGGGTGATGGAACATGATGAAAAAGATTCTGATAGCCTTATTCTTATTGATGTTATTGATGGGTATCCTATATCTTAAAGAAGAAACGGCAGACCAGCCAAGGGTTTCTAAGTATATTCTAGAGAATTATGAAAAGGATACAGGAGCAGGTAACGCTGTAACAGCTGTTTATCTTTACTATAGAGTTTATGATACTTTATTTGAGGCTTTGCTCTTATTAATTAGTATTATTGGTATTATCTATTTTTCAAGACATGAAGGGGATTATTAATGACAAACAACTCTGAGATTATGAAACGTATTATGCCGCTCATGTATCCATTAATTATTCTATTTGGTATCTATTTGTTGATGAATGGGCATATGACACCTGGGGGTGGATTTCAAGGAGGAGCCGTTTTAACCTCTTATTTTATTATTCAATATTTAATTCAGCCTGATAAAGAAATGTATCTTAGCAGGATAATTATTTTAGAAAAAGTGCTTTTTTTACTCATCATACTCCTACCTTGTGTATATCTATTTTATGGTTTAGTAAATAATTATGATATTCTTAAGGTCTATTATATGATTCTTATGAATGGTCTTATAGGCATAAAAGTGTTCTGTGGCATGACAATTATTTTTTTTAGATTTGTCTTATTTGAAAGCAGGTGAAAGGGTGGAACAATGGATTAATGGAGAGACAGTTTCAATTGCTCTATTCTTAATAGGATTCTATGGGCTATTAGCAAGAAGAAATATTATAAAATCAATTATTGCTCTTGGTATTATACAGTCTGCAATTATTCTGTTTTTTTTAGATATTCACCATTCGGCGGAGCAGAATCCACCGATAGGGATCGTTACTCATGCAGCTGATCCTTTACCGCAAGGGTTAATGATTACAGCGGTTATTATAGGTATTTCTGTTACCGCTGTGAGTCTGACTATGTTTATAACTCTATATCATCGTTATGGTACTACCAATTGGCTGCGATTAAAAAAGAGAAGAGAGGACCAGTAAATGCAATTGATACTTTTTGTACTTCTTCCCATGATTTTTGCAATCATTGTTTACTTAATAAAATTTAAGTATTCAATAGCTGCCGCTGCTTTTTTTCAAGTGGGGCTATTAGTATATAGTATCATAACCTTCTTAAGTGTTAAAACCAATGGAGCTATTACAGAGGCTTTAGGTGAGTATCCACAAGATATTGGTATCATGCTTGAAGCTGATCAACTAAGTGTTGTTTTAGTTATGATTACGTGCTTCTTATTTATGGGTATGTTTATATATAATGCACATAAGCATTATATGGATCCGCTTTTTATGTTCCTTTTTCTTGTCCTTCAAGGGCTTATTAACGGTATTTTCTTATCAAGAGATTTGTTCAATATCTATATTTTAATTGAAGTATCCACTATAATTGTTAGTATTCTTATTATGTATAAGAAAGACAGCCGCTCCATCTATGATGGTATGCTCTATCTGATGATAAATCTCGTAGGGATGACTTTTTTTCTATTAGGTGTTGGCTATATCTATAAGCTGTTTGGAACATTAGATATGCATACTTTAGAAGAAAGTATTAAGCTCATAGAAAACCCTAAAGCTTTAATTCTCCCCTATTGTTTGTTGATAACAGCGGTTGGACTTAAATCTGCGATTATGCCGCTCTTTAGCTGGTTGCCTAAAGCTCATGGGACACCTTCCTCACCGTATATCGTTTCCGCTATTCTGTCAGGCTTATATGTCAAAGGGGGAGTATATTTGCTAATTCGTTTACAGACTATCATGAATTCGGTCATAGATACACATACCTTTTTCTTGATAGCAGGATTTTTAACAGCTGTCATAGGTTTTTTATTTGCTTTGAGCCAAACAGATATTAAACTAATTCTAGCCTATCATACAATAAGTCAGATTGGGTTAATTATATTTGGATTTAGTTTAAATAATACATACAGCTACTATGGTAGTATTTATCATATCATGAATCATGCTATATTCAAGTCTACATTATTCTTAACAGCAGGCATTATTATTGATACCTATCAAACGAGAGATATTAGAAAAATAAGAGGAGTATTTAAGAGAATGCCATTTGTGAGTATTATCACAATTATGGCTATCTTAGGTATTACAGGTGCTCCCTTATTCAACGGAAGTATATCAAAGTATCTTATTCAAAAAGGGAGTAGTGAGAGTATGCTAGAGTATGGTCTTCTGCTTATTAATTTTGGAACTATAGTGTCTTTTGTTAAGTATTCATCTATATTTAAAGGAAGACAGCAGGATAAAAAAGTTAGTCCGCCTATGAATCAGAAAATTGTCATAGCTTTACTAGGCATATTATGCTTTTTGGGTGGCATATTTGGTACTCATTTCATCAAAGTCTTATTCAATTATTCTATTGATATATCACCAGATGCCTATTTTGTTAAAGCAGTTATTTATTTCATTAGTCTTATACTAGGTATTGGTTTTTATCAATATTTTTATCAGCGTATTCGTTTGTTCTCTAAAATAAGAGAACTAGAACTAACCTTTAACCAGATTTGTTTTTCTATGGTTCTATTCTTTGCAGTTTCTATGGTAACCCTCATGCTTACTGTTTAAGCTTTGTTGCATAGAGTTTAACACCCAATTTCTATTGTTTATAAGCATACATTATGATATACTGCTATAAGAAATCTAGCTTAAAATAGTTGTAAGTTTGGAGTAGATCGTATGAAACACTTAGTCATGTTATTGCTTATTCTATCTTTTATTCCTGGTATTGGTGCAATATCACTTGGTACTTTCTTATATGTAAAAGATAAAAAACCAATTCTTAAGTATTTGATTTATGCAGATTCTTTTTTGTTAGCATTTGTTTTATTTGATATTATTAATTACTACTTTGTTATTAATTTAAGCGTTTACCCAGAGCTTTTAATAACGGGTGTTATTATTGTTTTGTTAGCTATTAGTCTAGGTTTTATCTACTATTTGACACAATTTACATATAAACTTTGTCTTAGAACTTTTAAAAGGAGTCGAATCAAGCATTATTTTATTTTTTTTGCTGCTGTGATGTTCATCAATGTTATATTGCTCTATACCTTGTATATAAACGGTATAATAGAGGGCTTTGTTGCCGTACGTCTTGGTTTTTTTATGTCTAATGTTTTTATAGCTATAGGAGGTTCCTATAATGCAATTGTATTATTTAGACATAGAGAAAAAATGAACGCATTATTGAGAACATCTATTAATAAGGTAGTTATTATAGCATCTATCACTATACCGCTATCTATTATCGTCAATGTTATAGATTTCTTTGTTGACTTCGGTTATGCAATTCCTCTATCGCCTATTTCTTTTTTTCTTCTCAACCTCGTGGTAATTCAAGTATTTAGCAATAGTTTTGCTAGTGAAAAAAGCAAGAAATATAATGCGATGGATTTAAGTGACAATATAAACCAAAAACAATGGATAAAGAACTGCTTAAGTCAGTATTCTATTACAGAGAGAGAATTAGAAATTATTGAACTTATAGATGAAGGACTTAGCAATCAAAAAATTGGTGAAAAGTTGTTTATTTCACCCAATACAGTTAAAAATCATATCTATCGTATCTATAAGAAATTGAGTATAAAAAGCAGATATGAGCTTATGAGCCTGCTGACTCAGAATCGGTCTTAAATAGCTTTCTATCACAGTCTTAGTACTCGTTTACTATTAGGTAAACCATCCTATTTAGTGTAAATAGTAGCCCATTACCATTGTCTTGACCGTCTCCTCCTAATTATAATCTGCGTATGCAACATATACAAAGAAGGATTAAAAAGGAGGAAAAATGATGAGAAATATGATGAAAACAGAAAGATTTCTTTATGTAGATAATCTAAGACTGACAATGACAGTATTGGTTGTCATGATACATCTTGCTGTTACTTATAGTGGTATTGGAGGGTGGTACTATTACGACGTAAAAGAACTCAATACACTATCAACCTTATTCTTTCTTTACTTTGAAAGTTTTACTCAAAGCTATTTTATGGGCTTTTTATTCCTGATAGCTGGATATTTTGCAGCACATGCCTATAATAGAAAAGGGTTTTCTCGTTTTGTTAAGGGGAGGTTATTTCGGTTAGGTATACCAACTTTATTTTATATGCTTATTATTAGTCCCTTAACTATGGGTATTACTATGAACCATCCCAATTTAGAGGATTATCTAAATTATCTACGTACATTTCAATTTATCGAAGGTTCAGGACCGCTTTGGTTTGCTTTGGCACTCTTAATATTTTGTATTATTTATGCAGTAGTAAGAGTAATTAAAGAAGGGTCAAACAAAGATAAACCTAAAGGGGTAATAAAACAAATAGCATGAATACGACAGATAAGATAATAAAAATGAATAATCCGAGGACAAAACATTTGATTGGTTTAATACTTTTAATAGCTATAGGTGCTTTTTTAATACGGCTAGTTCAACCTATTGATACGAGCATTCTAAACATGCAACTTTGTTTTTTCTCAGGGTATATTGTATTATTCACTATAGGAATAAAATCTTATCACTATCATTGGTTTGAGAAAATTCATTATATAACTGGAATAAAATGGCTTAAGGCTGCTATTGTACTAGGATTTTTAGTTTTTATAGCAATTATGTTTTTTGGTGGAGCCTTAAATGGCGAACTTAGTGTTTTTAAGGGAGGATTCTATTGGCAAAGCTTCGCTTATTCTGTATGGGAATCATTTATTGGAGTGAGTATGTCGGTAGGGCTCATTGTACTATTTAGAGAGAAATTCAATCATCAGAACCAATTAGTAAAAACGTTATCAGCAAGTGCTTTTGCAGTTTATGTATTTCATGCTCCGATCATTGTGTTGATTACCTCTAAACTGAGTTTTATAGCCATAGATCCTTTATTAAAGTTTGCATTAATGACTATCATTTGTCTTCCTATATGCTTTATTATTGCCTTTATTATAAAGAAAAGCCCTATACTTAGTAGAGTTATTTAGGACACATAATAAAGTTATAAACTTAGAATGGGATCTAAAACATAACCCTCGTAATAGTTAACAACATTTATTCTATAAATTGCATTTCATCCCATTAAATGTGCATTTCGTCAAAAATCATGGAAAGAATATATAAAAACAGATACTATATAACTAGAATAGTTAAATCAATATCAAATAGATTTTATCATCTATTCTAAATTTATTACACTAGGAGGTGGTACTATATCTCAGCTATCTGTACGCATCCATGATTTAGACCATAATGGGAAAGCGATCATTCATGTGGCTAAGCGTATAGAAACCATAAAGAATGAATTTAACAGAATAGAAAATATACTTGACTGGGATATAAAATCAAAAAATAACATAGCTCATACCTTAAGAACCCTATCAAATGAGCTAGACCAGTTAACTACCCGCACATGGAATTTAGGTCAATTCATTCATGAGAGTAAAAATGCTTACGCTGAAGCTGAGAGACACTTAAATAGCAGATTGTCTACTTTGGATAATTTATGGAGTTCCTCTGTTAAGTCACCAGTAACAGAGCCTTATGCTAATGATTTTAGAGACACTAATGGTAGAGACACCATAGATAGAATATATAGAGCCACAGTATCATCTAGAATAGATCATATCTTAAGCTTATTCATAAGAATAGGTCAAAAGATAACGAATCACTTTTTGCCTACGATTTTTATTGAAAACGCTTTGAAGACAGCAGACACCTTTCTTACTGAAAAACCTTGCATAACAACAGGCTTTATAGCACCCTTTAAAACCATGACCCTCCCTACTTCTTATATTGGGTATAATCCTAATAACCTTATACCTATAAGTAGTAATACTTTGCAGCTATCTGTACAAGGTTCCTTTTTAAGTACTAGTGGTTGGTCGAACATATGGCAGCATGTTGAAGATTTTTCAGCACGCATACACACAACCTTTGAGGACATTAAAGTATTAAGTCATCAACATCAAGAAATACTATTGGTGTTACCTAAAGAAATTGAGGCGCTTAACCGACAGTCATGGGCTAGAGATTTGTACAAGCTACCCAGTGCAAAAGAACGCTATTACTATGCTATGCATCAAATGGATGAAACCAAAGAAGCCGCTCATGCGATGCTGCTTTCATGGATGTCTACTCATCCTGAAAGCAGAGGGATAGATACCAAATATTATCCTCAGTTACTAGCATGGCTAATGGTAACAAACAACAAAGAAGAACTAACCTTAGAACAAATAGATAAGCAGTACCTAAAGATTTACAACCACAATGAAGCATCCATTAAGAAAGCACAAGAAAAAGAAAAGGAAAACCAGGACAAAGTAAATGCATTTTTAGAAACGGCACTAGAATGGACACATACCATACTGGATATTGTAGGATGGATACCTTTATGTGGAGATACCTGCGATTTAATCAATGCAGCCATTTATGTTATGGAGTCAGACTATGTCAATGCAGCCTTATCCTGTATTGCCTTCATACCTGCTGTAGGTTCAGCTCTAAAAGGAGTACTGGGTAAACTCTTTAAAGCAGGTAATGATGCTGGTGCTATTGGAAAGGTTATTAAGAAGTTAACAGACCTATTTGGAGATGCTAAGACCATTGTTAAAAAGTTAAGTAATGTAGCTGATGGTATGGTTAAATGGGTCTCTAACTTAGCTGATACACTTAGAAAGAAACTTAAAAGCTCATTTATTTATGATATGCTGGGTCAAGCCAAGCATAAAATAGATTCAATCATAGATGCTGTTGTTTCCAAGGTAAAAGGTATTACGAGTAAAATAAAAGATACCATTGATAGCGTGATAAAAAAAGTGACAGATGCATTAAGCCCTAAAAAGGTAGCAGTCACACCTGAGGGTATTGATATTAACGATGTCGTAGACACAGGAAAAGTGGATACACCTAATGTATTAAGAACAGAAGTTCAAGATAACTATGATAATGTGATGGATGAATTTGGTGAGAATGCTGGTGATGCTATTAAAAAGGGAACAAGTAGACTTACTGAACGTGTCAGAGGTTATTTAAATAATATTATAATTGATGGTGGTCTTGATGCTACTAAATTGAATGATATAAAATTAGCACTTCAAAAAGGTGTGTTTGATGCTGAAGAAATCAAGCAAATTAGCAAATATATGAGAGATAATGGTGTTACTGAAGCATATGAAGCTGCCATGAAAAAAGTTGATTTTGGTAAGTATTTAAGAACTATAGCGGGAGAACCACCAATTGATATGGTTAAACCTCATGCACATCATATCTTGTTTAAAACTGGTCTTGGTGAAGCTCAGCAAAAATTAGTAAAGGAAGGTCAAGAGATTCTACATAAGCATGGAATTGACCCAATTGTAGGTGCAGAAAACTTAGTATGGGCACCTAATGGCGTTACTGGTCAGCATAGTTTCTCAGCCATTGAACATGTTGTTAATCAACTTAAAGCAGTAGATGCTGCTGGTGGAGATTATGATGATATTGTTGAAATGTTAGAAGAACTTGGTCATATAGCAAGTAGACGATAGGAGGATATAATATCTTGGACAAGATGATTATTAAAAGAATTAGAAATGCAATTAAACAAGGTGATTATGATACCTTAAAAATGCTTATCAATGAAAATCCAGAAGTGTTAAATGAAATGACACCATTTGGAACATGGTTACATGTTGCAGCTAAAAGAGGACATCTTGAAATTGTGAAATACTTGGTGGAAAAAGGGCTAGATGTGAATATTAAAGGTGGTACTTTTGATGGCTCAGCTCTTAACGTAGCTTCGTTAGGAGGAGATACTGAAACTGTTAAGTATCTTATTGCAAATGGTGCAGTCATGGATGTTAGCCTTGCGAAAAGAAATCCTTTATTTAGTGCAATTCAGGGAGGACATATGGATGTTGTTCAGTATCTTGTCCAGAAAGGTATTGATATAACTGTTAGATACAATACCGAGAATCTAAATAATATTAGTGCTTATGAGTTTGCTGTAGAGTTTGGACAAACTAAAATAGCAAATTATATTAAAGAAAAGCTCGAAGGGTAATCCATAAAACATTAAATAAACACAAAGTAGTGGTATTGACATTATGAGTCTAATAATATAATTAGCTACAAACAAATACGGAAACTCAAAAAAGATATAGAATTGACTATAAATAAAGCTATATGATATAATTAATAAGCTAATAGATGAAGAGTGAACCATGATCAACCGTCTATGTGCGGTTTTAATGTAAGCTTTAGGTCTATTATTATGTAGCTTTTTTATGAGTTTTTGGAACATCACGTTTATTGGCCTTGAAGTAGTATCTTTGATCAATTTACTGCTTCGAGGTATTTTTATATATAATTGGTACCTTTTATATATGGGGGTAGTGGCATGATAAAAAGTAAAATAGCTGAAACAGATCTTTATCAACCAGTCTATGAGCATTTTACAAAGCTTGGCTATACGGTTAATAGTGAAGTCAATGGGTGTGATGTTACTGCATTAATAAAGGATGAGCTACTAGTCATTGAATTAAAAAAAAGTCTAAATATGAAATTAATACTACAAGCATCTAAACGGCAGCAATTTGCTGATCTTGTTTATGTAGCGGTACCTAAACCTAAGAAAAGCCTATATTCAAAGGAATGGAAAGATAAATACTATTTATTGAGACGCCTTGAATTAGGGCTGATTTTTATTGTTTTAAATGGTAACCATAATAGAATAGAAATTCCCTTTCACCCAAGTCCTTTTGATAGAGTGAGAAGCCAACGTTTAAGTCAGAAAAAAAGAAAGCTCATTCTAAAAGAAATCAAAGAGCGTCACGGAGATTACAATGTTGGCGGCAGTACAAGAAAAAAAATAATAACTGCTTATAGGGAAAATGCAATTTTTATTGCCTGTTGTCTTAAAAAAATGGGTCAATTATCACCTAAGGAGCTTAGGGCATTAGGTACTGGTGATAAGACATTTTCTATTCTGAATAAAAACTTCTATGGTTGGTTTGATAGGGTAGACAGAGGTGTTTATGAACTTAACGGTAATGGTAAGGAAGCAATAAAAACCTATCCAAAATTAACAAAGCATTATATGCATTTTATACGTGAGTTAGAGCAACTTAATTAAATGTAAATAAGGCTGCTAAGATAATCAAGAAAAATGAACAATTGATGTATCTAGCAGCCAGAATTAATCTATAAATATAAGATAAGTTAAATCGAATAAAAGTCAGTTACATTAACAACCTTCTTCATCTATAAGAGCACCTAAAATTGAAAATGGTAATATTTTCTCTAATAAAATAGCACGGCCATCTGGTAAAGGAATAGTTTGGCTAACATCTAAAAAACCTGTTAATGCGGTTACAGTAATAGTATCATTGATTTGTTCCTGGTCAACCTTTGTTACAATGGTGATAAAAGGTTCCATTAAACGTGATCACCTCCTTTTACTATATCATATGAAGGAGTGTCTAGGGTTGTACCAATAAATAAAAGATTTTTATGAAAACTCAATTTATTTGTACTTGTAAATTTATGAAATGTATGCTATGCTGTGTAGTAGATAAAGGAGGTCATGTTTTATGATAAAGTATTTCATACTATCCAATTTAAAATATATATCTATTTCACACAGCATGACCTACAACTATAATAATTCTATTTACTTTATCAATTAAATTATTATTAAGCTGTAGGGCATTCTACAGCTTTATATATCAATAGAGGACTGTAGTTATTTGCTACAGTTTTTTTGATCTTAAACTAATGATTCATAGATATTTATGGATAAATTTTAGAAAAAGCTGTCTGTGTAGGACGGCTTTTTTTAAAGCTAATCATAAGGGGGTAAAATACGATGAGTATTCAAATCATTAACTACGAGCACAGCTATGCTCAAAAAGTAGCAGATATGTGGAATAAAAGCGGAGAAAACTGGGGTGGAGAAGAACGTCATAGAACTGCACAAGATGTTATTCATGAGAATGATAACATGTGTAATCTAAGCACCTATATTGCAGTGGATGAGAAAGAGGTTGTTGGTTACTGCTCTTTTGGAGAATACAAAGAAGATGAAGGCGCTTCCTATATACCGTTGCTTAATGTTAGACCAGATTATCATGGGAAAAAATTAGGAAAAAGACTGGTACTAGAGTGTGTGAATAAAGCTATTGGCGAAAAATGGCCAAGACTTGACCTCTATACATGGCAAGGGAATGAGAAAGCAGTCCCTCTCTATAAAAAGTGTGGTTTTTTTTGGGAAAAAAGAGATGATACGACGCATCTGATGAACTTCATTCCTTATGTTATGAAAACCAAAGCTGTAAAAGCATATTTCGATAAGTTAAATTGGTATAAGGACAATATTAGAGAGATTAAGATTGAAAGTGACGGAAGAGTAGAAGGTGATTACGAATACTATGACTATGTATGGGAAAAAGAGTCTGTTAAGCTCAAAATGGAGTTTGAAAGAAGAGGCAGGGGATTGACCTGTATTGAAACAGAAGATTACCTGATAAGGGTTAGAGTCCAAGCACTGAACTTAGTCTATGGTAGACACTATCCAGTAGAATATGAAATCATTAATAAGAGCAATAAGCCGCTCAATATTACCATTCATGGACATGATGATAAAAATATCGCCTATGATCTTAAGTTTCAGGGGCATATCACATCAAGAAAAGTTGTAGAGGGAAGTTTCTATGTTCATAAAACAAACGAAGAGCAAAGCATATGGAAAACTCACCCATGTGTTTCAGCTGTAATAACCATTAATGGTTTAGAAGCTTTATTTAAAATTGGAATCAATCCCAAGTGTCCAATAAAGCTAACATTATCAAATTCTGAACACCCAACATGGATAGGCGAATCATCTAAAGCTTATTTAGATATTGTTAATTATGATAGTCAAGACGTACTGATTGAGCTTAAACTATTGGATGCAGATTTTATTACCTTTGATAACCCAATGGTTACCCGAAAACTGTGTCCAAATGAAAAGGCTTCTTTGCCTATCAATTATCAACTAAGAAATTATGGATTTTATGATAAAGACATTGAAGTTAATATAAAAGGTGAGCATGAGTCATCGACATTTAATACTAGAGTAACAGGAGCCTTTAGAGGGTCTACAGGTATTTATTATGGGGCAGATAAAGAAAACTGGTCAATATATAATGGCAGTTATCAACTTTCTCTTAATAAAAGAAATAATCATGTTAGTTTGGAGCAATTAGGCTGTAAGGGTGTTTATGATTTTTCTATTAGACCTCCTAAAATAGGAAAGCCATATTCATTAGAATTTTTGAACAAACGCCCAGATCATGTCAATTATGAAAAAGAGGATGCATGTATTAAGTTGAAAGCTATCTATAGTTCAGAAAGTTTTAGGGCTATCAAATTGGAATACAACCTAGAATTGAACTCTTGCGGACTTGTATCTATCTATTATACTTTAAAGAATACATCAGACCATATGGTCCACAAAGACATCTATGTTAATCAGAGGATATTTGATATATTGACAAATGCCTATGTACCATTGAGTAATCAAATCATTAGAAGTCCGGGAGCTGACGGTTTAATGACTTGTACATGGGATTATAGCAATGTGGATCAAAACTGGATATTCTGTGAAGACAATGAGACTTTAGGAATTGGCTGGCCCAAGGAGGCATCTGTAACCTTTGAGCAACTGTTTGTTGTTATTGCTTTCCATTTAGGTGTTCTTTCACCTGGTGATCAGGTTGAATCAAAACCTATAAAAATTGCCTATAATACGTTTAAAAGGTGGCAAGATTTTTGCGAATATATGGGAAATAAATTACAGCATAATAACAATGTAATTCGGCAGAGCTTTGACTGCGCTATTAATGATGGTAATCCATTAATATACAATGAAATTGACATGACTTTCAGGGAATATCAAAAGATACCAACAGACAAGAGTAACATTCTCATACAGTCGGAGAACTCCTGCTTTGAATCTTTTCATAAGTCTGTAGATTTTCAAAGCAATCAAGCAGTAGTTAAGCTACCATGTAAAAAGAAAGCACCTTTAGATATAGTAAATATAAAAGCTAAGTTGGCTTATCGTACCATTTACTCTAAAAAAGCAGTTTTTTATATGGGCGATAAGGCTGTACAGATTAAGAATTATAGAGACTCAGCAAAACATGTAATAGAAGCAGATAATGGTATGATTAAAATCAAGGCATCGCCAGAGTATGGTATTGGGATCTACTCGCTAGAATATCAAGATTATCCATGGTTGGATCATTCTTTCCCATTGCCAGTAGTCAAGGGTTGGTGGAACTATTGGACGGGTGGTATGGGTATGGTGCCAGAAGAATTAACTTTTGCTTCCATTCAGAAAGAAAAACGAAAAGCTGAACAAGTTGATGTCTATGATTGCTATGGTAATCAATGGTCAGGTATAAAAACTATTTTAGAAGTTGAAAAACATGAGAAGTATAAAGGTCTTATTATTGAACACTATTTTCTCATGTTACCAAAGATTCCTATACTGTGCAGTCGAGCCATTGTAAGACAGAATACGGGTCATTTCTTATCCTTAACATCCTTTGATGAATCCATGTATGTAAAAGGTGGGGACCAGTTAGATAAAAATTGGGTTAAATACAAGTCAGATAAGGGAGAAGAGATACTTTATCAATGTGGTGCTTTAGAATTTGATGTTGTCACTCGCCAGATTATGATCCACGGTGTCAATGACTCCAAGGTGAAGATGATACGTTTAGTTCATGAACAACAACCAATAATACTAGAGAATACCAGTGGGATAGCTTCTCAGCAGCATAGCTATAACTTATCCATCCCTAATCAGTCAGTAAAAGAAATGAATCCATCTTTTATTATTTTTAGCGAGCAAGATTTAGATTATAAGACTCTTGAAGACTTAACAAAGCTAACGTTTAAAGGTAATAGTTATGAATAATTACTGGTAACGGATTGATATAATTGATGTTATTTGATATTATAATTATTTTATGAGTTATACATAGTAGACAATTATAATAAAAAATAAGCTAAAAATATAGAGTCTTTTTAACATTAAAGTAATGAAGGGGTATAGTTTGTGTCGTTTTTGTATAATTATTGAGGCTAATCCAGTTGTAAGCCCGTTATAAAGACAAGGTAGTAAACTTGTAAATAAAAGACTATTGCTTGATAAATTAACTTAATGACCTTATAATAGATAGTAAAAATATCTAACCATAGGCGTAAAGATACTAATAGCAAACGATAAAAAGACATCTTTTAGCTAGGCAAAAATATAAAATCTGTTATTGATGTAGCCTTTTGCTATATGGTTCTAGTAAGGAAGGATACTATGAGTTACGAATATGTTAAAACAATTCCATCTCCAAAAGAAATAATGGAAATTTTACCTATATCAGAGGAAATTCGTAATACTAAAAAAGAAAGAGACCAAATCATTAAAAAGATATTTACCAATGAAGATGACCGCTTTTTATTAATTATTGGCCCTTGTTCTGCTGATAGAGAAGATGCAGTATGTGATTATGTTAATCGTATAAAAGGCATACAGGAAAAAGTAAAAGATAAAATTGTTATTGTTCCAAGAGTATATACGAATAAACCAAGAACAACAGGTGAAGGTTATAAAGGTATGGTTCACCAGCCAAATCCAAGTAAGGGTTCAAATATGTATCAGGGAATACTTGCAATGAGACATATGCATATCAGAGTTATCAGAGAGTCAGGCTTAACCTGCGCTGACGAAATGCTGTATCCAGAAAATTATGCGTATCTCGAAGATTTGCTGAGCTATGTTGCTATAGGAGCACGTTCAGTTGAAAATCAGCAGCACCGTTTAACGGTTAGTGGTATTGATGTACCAGCTGGTATGAAAAATCCAACAGGCGGCGATATGTCTATTATGCTAAATGCAATCAAGGCAGCTCAGTTAAAGCATACGATGATTTATCGTAACTGGGAAGTGAAAACAAGCGGTAATCCGCTGACTCATGCTATCATGAGAGGATCCGTTAACCAATATGGACAAAGTATACCCAATTATCATTATGAGGATATTGTACGTCTTATGGAGCAATATGGTCAAAGAGACTTAAAGAATCCTACGATCATTATAGACACTAATCATTCTAATTCTAATAAGCAGCCTAAACAGCAGCCAAGAATAGGAATGGAAGTTATAAAAAATCGTTCATTAAATAGTTCTATCAAGCGGTATGTTAAAGGATTAATGATTGAGAGTTACATTGTTGAAGGCAGGCAAGAGGTAGGAGGCGGTGTTTACGGTAAGTCCATAACCGATGCTTGCTTAAGCTGGGAACAGACAGAAAGAATGATTTATGAAATGGCAGATAAACTATAGACAATAAGCTGAGAATAGGAAGAAGAATAATGGAAAAAAGACAAGATATTATTAATATTGCTGTGATTGCACATGTAGATGCAGGAAAGTCTACTCTAGTAGATGCTTTATTAAGCCAAAGCGGTGTATTTAGAGAGAATGAAGAGATTGTAGACTGTGTTATGGATAGCAATGATTTGGAGAGAGAAAGAGGCATTACTATTTATTCTAAAAATTGTGCTATTGAGCACAATGGTGTTAAAATCAACATAGTGGATACACCTGGGCATGCTGATTTTTCCTCAGAAGTTGAAAGGATTATTAAAACAGTTGATACAGCTATTTTATTAGTAGATTCTAGTGAAGGACCTATGCCGCAGACAAGGTTCGTATTGCAAAAAGCCCTTGAAATAGGACTCAAGCCTATTTTGTTTATCAACAAAATTGATAAGAAAGATCAAAGAGCAGAAGAGGTTGTGGATATGACTTTTGATCTTTTTGCTAATTTGGGAGCTAATGATGAACAATTGGATTTTCCTATCCTATATGGCATAGCTAAGGAGGGTATAGCCAAAAGGGATATGGCAGATGAAAGTAGTGATTTATCACCATTATTTGAATTATTGATGGAGCATATAGATAACTATCCTAATAGAGATTCAGAGCCATTGCAAATTCAGATATCTGCTCTTGCTTATGATGATTACATTGGGAGGCTTGGTATCGGCAGGGTTACCAGAGGAATTGTAAAGGCAAATGAAATGGTAGCAGTTTCTAAAAGAAATGGTGACAGTGTCAAAGTAAAAATAAGTAAGATATTTGTTAATGAGGGTCTTAATAGAATTGAAAAACAAAAAGCCTGTAGTGGTGATATAGTTACCATAGCTGGTATTCCCAATATATCAATTGGTGAAACCATATGTCAGGTGGATCATATAGAGCCAATGGAATTAATTGATATAGAAGAGCCCACACTTTCAATGAATTTTTTAGTCAACAATTCTCCTTTTGCTGGAAGGAGTGGTAAATATGTCACAACACGACATATAAAGGCAAGATTAGAAAAAGAACTTGAAACCAATGTAGGATTAAAGGTAGAAGAATTAGAAGGTGTCGAAGGATATAAGGTCTCTGGAAGAGGTGAACTGCACCTATCTATTCTTCTGGAAAACATGAGAAGAGAAGGTTATGAGTTATCTGTCAGCAAACCAGAAGTGCTCTTGCATAAGGAAGATGGTATGCTAAAAGAGCCGTATGAGCAGGTCATTATAACTATTCCAGATAGCTATAGCGGTTCCGTTATTTCTAGTCTAAACACTAGAAAAGGTACGATGCAATCTATGAATAGCGACAATGGCTATACTAAATTAGAATATCTAGTACCAACGCGTGGTTTATTAGGGTATAGAAGTGAATTTATTAATGAAACCCGAGGGGAAGGGGTTATGGTACGGTCAGTTGATGAGTACCAGCCTTATTGTGGTGAAATACCCGGTCGCAATAATGGCGTGCTGATATCACAAGAAAATGGCTCAACTATGAGTTACGCTCTCTTTAATCTCAATGAAAGAGGGACGCTTTTTGTAGGACCCGCTGTAGATGTGTATGAAGGCATGATTATTGGAATGAACAGCAGAAAAGAAGATATGGTTGTTAATCCAACTAAAAATAAAAAATTAACCAATACAAGAGCAGCTGGCTCCGATGATGCTTTAAAATTGATTGCACCAAAATCTTTCACACTAGAGGAAGCGCTTGAATTTATTGAAACGGACGAATTAGTGGAAGTAACACCTGATGATATTAGATTAAGGAAAAAAATACTTAAAGCATCTGAAAGACTAAAAGCTGGTAAGAAAAAGAAAATAGTTTAAACTAGAAAAAGGCTATCTCTTAAAAAGAGATGCCTTTTTTCTTAGATTAATAATAAGGTTGATTCATAAATCATTTATCATTAGAAATCTTTAATCATGTTATCTATTTCTTCTTTAGCCATTTGAATAGCTTTATCTCTTCCAATATTAGGCATGTCTGTACCTTCTACCAATACTTTATCAAAATCTTTAATACCTAAAAACTTAAAAATATCTTGAAGATATCGAATGCCGTGATTAAAGGTCGTGTTAAAAAGAATAGGATAATCGCCGCCAGAAGACTGTATATAGACCATTTTTCTTTTTCTATCATTCAGTAGTCCCTGAACTTTTTTAGGTGAGATGGTGATCAGCTTGCCATCTAATATGATGCAATCTAAATACGTTTTAAGCTTGGATGGGAAAAGGATACTCCACATAGGTGCAGCAAACACGTATTTATCAGCAGCTAAAAATTGATCACTCAAGCCTGTAATTCTATCTGCAATTTGCTTGTCCTCTTCACTTAAGGAGTTATAGGCATCACCTTGAACGACTTTAGCTCTTGAATTAAAAACTTTATAATTCGGCATAGGTATAGAGCCGTCATATAAATCTAACTCTTCAACAGTATCCTCTGGATTGTAAGCTAAGTATTGCTGAATAAAATATCTTCCAACCGTTTTGCTAGAAGATAAATCTTCTGGTTTTGTGTTAGCTGTAATATAAAGTAATTTAGCCATATAAGAAACTTCCTTTCTAGTATTTGCTAATATAAAAAAATCATTATGAAGGTAGTATATGGAATTTCAAATGATATAATTATAAAATACTAGAAAAAGTTATAAATTGTTGTCATTCAATATTTAGGTTTAATGAAGCCATATCATGACAGCACTATAGAAGATTAGACCGGCCATAATCAAGTTGAATGGCTTCTCATATTTTTGGAGGTATTTTTGAAAAACTGCCCCCAGTAATGCCCATGTCAATGTGGATAAAAATCCTGCAAAAGTTAATAATAATGAAAAACCTATAAGTATGATAGAGGATTGATAGTAGGGGATGATAAAAAGTGAAGTAACTGTAATGCCATAAAGAATAACCTTAAAATTAGCGAACTGCATAATAAATCCAGCTTTATATGTATTGATAATATCATTTGACTCATTTTTTTGACTGGATGTATGACGCAGTATTTTATAAGCAATATAGAGCATATACAATCCTCCAATAATACGCATGACAGGCATTATTGTTGGTAAAAAACGAGCCAATAATACATTTAAGAAACTACTAATTAGCATAATAATTGCAAAGCCAGAAATGATACCAAATATAAATTTGAGTGTTTTTTTGTAACCATGACGCTGAGCATTGGACATGGCAAGAATATTATTTGGACCAGGAGAAAAGGTTGTGACAAATAAGTAGGATAAAAAGGCGCCTAGTGGCATTTCAAAAAACCTCCTTACAGTATATGACAATTATTATATACTATTTCTTAATTACAAGCAACTTAAAGAATAGTAAATGAAGGAAAAGGTAGAAAAAGATATGAGAGTATGTTAAAATGTAAGAAGTTGTGTTTATAGTCTTTATTAATTTTGATTTGGAATTAACTTAAACTGTATATAGACTTTATACAATACAGTTATAATTAACTTATAATAAATAATTGGAAGGGAATGACTATTTTGAAGCTATGTAGCCATATCTGCTTAGCTAATGAGATATACGACTATGTTGAAAATTATACGGGTTACGAATTGAATAGAAGAGCATATCTAATTGGTAATTGTGCTCCCGACATTCACCCAATTAGACGCATGAGTTATCATAATTTAAAATGTCTTAATACAAACCTTTACAAAACTATCGATACTATTAAATTAGGAAATATGGGGAAAATAACCTTATCTTATTTAATTGGAACTATCAGCCACTATATTGCAGATACTTTTTGCTATGCTCATAATAAATATATTTTTAACCTAAAAAAGCATATCCAATATGAGTCATATTTAGATAATTATATTAAATCCCAAAAGAATAAGGATGAAGTTGTTAATAATATTCCACTGAAACACACCAGTCTGTTCAGCTATATTGATGAGAAGCACCAAAACTACTTAAGTCAATGTTATTCTGAAGATTGGGATGAAATCGCGGCATACGATGTGAACTATACGTTAGAACATATGCTTATTGTGAGTCTTGAGCTTTTACATATCCATGCGAAAGCTACTGATTACGCATTTGCTTTTGATTCTAATATAAAAAGATAGTAAGTTAATATCTGACAATTTTTGCTTGTTAATTAAATATTAGATTGTTAATAAAACACTTGTTATATTATTATCATAGTGTTTTTTTCTTTTTTCGGGATGGTTTTTTGTTTTTTTAGTATTATTGAGAGAGTTAAAAACTGTATTTAGTATCTCTAAAAGCCTATAAAAGCGCTTTTAATACATTTTTAGTCATATCTATAAATGGAAATATTTTCATTTTAATATTAACCCTTATATTGACAAAAATTATAAAAAATGTGACAATGATGGTGTTGTAAAAATCCATATTTTACTAGGTGATAGATATGACAAATATATTAGTTGTCGAAGACAATAAGATTAGTAGAGATAACTTATGCAGAGTTATTAAAGATAACATAGAAGATGTTCAAATTTTTGAAGCAGCCATTGGTAGAAAAGCCATTAAAATATTTAAAGAACATAGAATAGATATATTCTTTTTAGATATTATGCTGCCTGATATATCTGGTTTAAAAATTGCAGAATGTATACGATCGATGGAGTATTATGAAATGGCGTACATTATATTTATAACTACTCATCTTGTACATTTATCAAAAGCTCTGCAAGAATACCACTGTTATGATTTTATTGAGAAGCCTTTTTCTAAGAAAAAAATTATTGAGATCATCAACCGGTTGATTAGAGGCATGACCCCTAGAAAGATAGTGCAAGAAGAGCCTTATATCACCCTTCAAAACAAGAATATTTATAATAAAGTTCTATTGAATGATATATATTTTATTGAAGTCTTGGGAAGAAGACTTAAAGTACATACTAAAACAGGAGTTATTGAATTAAGCAATAAAACACTCAAGAACATTATTGATCAGATAGAGCCCATATGTAAGGATTGCTTTATTAAATCTCATCGTTCCTATTACATTAATATAAGGCATGTTACGCATGTGAATCGATTAAGAAAAAGATCATGGGAGGTTATATTTAAAGATTATGAAGGCACAGCTTTCGTTAGCGAAAGTTATAAAGACATAGTGTTTGACCGATTAGGATAGGGAGAGGATTAGATGGCATTTTGGCAAGTACTTGTTTGGAATTTTTTTGATGTCATTAGTTTTATAATTTTACTAACTAAATTTGACAGTAGAATAAAAATGCAAAGGAAGCAACTATTAATCTTATACGGTATTATGATAGCGATAGGTACAATGTTTGGGTTTTTTGAATTTCCCTTAAGAGTAGTTATACTAACAATAATAGCTTCTTTCTTACTTAAGCATTTATTTAGCATAGGTTATATTGAAGCTGCTATTGACTACATTCTAACAGTTATAAGTGTAATAATTATACAAGTTTTACTTATGTTTGTATTACAGCTAATAAAAGCAAATAAGTACTCTTTTCAAAATGGCATCATTATTAACTGTACTGTTATAATCATTTGTCTGTTAGTATATAAGTTTGTACCTCTAGAGAAAATAAAAAATGGTCTGATAAAATACAAAAAAATTATGACTATCCTCTTAACTTTGATAGTGATTCCATTATTTGTTTATGCGATTGGTTGGGATATGGATCAAATCAAAGTATGGAGTTATGCTCCTCTATTAATTAGTGGTGTCATCATATGGGTTTTAATGGTAGTTATAATATTTTTTGAGGTAATTAAGTTAAGAGAACAAAAGAAAGCATTGAGCATCTATGAAGAATATAATCCAATGCTGGAACATGTGGTTGAAGAGATAAGATCAAAACAGCATGATATTAATAATCATCTACATGCAATCTATGGTATTGCAGAGAAAAACGAGCAATATGAAATTACAGAGTATATTGACAAGCTGGTCGACCATTATCATCAGACCAATAAATTTATTCAGACAGGTAATAATATAATCAGTGCTGTTATTTACAGCAAAAAATGTGAAGCAGATAGTAAAGGAATTGAATTTGAATTTAACTATGATAAGCCATTGCCTAAATTTCCTGTTATGGAGTATGAAATGGTAGAGATTCTGGGGAATTTAATTGATAATGCTATAGATGCAACTCATGATCATCACGAGAAAAAAGTAATAGTGAATATCAATCAAAATGTTAAATATAAGAGTATGGAAGTGGTTAATGCAGGTCATCCAATCAAACAGCAGTATATTAATAAGATGTTTAACAAGGGATTCTCAACTAAAGGCAAAAACAGGGGATATGGACTATATAATGTTAATAGAATTATAAAATCCTATAATGGTATTATTGAACTTTTGCATAAGAACGGTTTTACATTTATTAAAATATTATTTAAGTAAGCTTTTAGGACACTTAGTTTCACCCCATAATGACCAGCAATAGGTAGGCGCAGTCATATTAGCTACAGCAACAAACAAAACAGCTAAAGATGACAAAAGAAGCCTAGACAACTTATTTACCTTTGTCATGATGAAAACCCCCTTTTATAGATAATTAATAAACAGTCCATATCCTAATATTAACCAATATAATAGATGAGTATACAAAGAACAATTGTGTTAAGATATTTCAGTAAATATAAAAGAGCTAAGTTATACCTTAGCTTTTATCTTAATTAAATGTCCGATTATGAGTTGTATACTTAGTAAGAAAATTGTCCATATACCATAAGACATATAGTCATTAAACTTGAAATATAGTAGTAACAACCATAGAATGGTTAAAATTAAAGCAGTAAGTTTACCTATCATTTTGCGTTTCTTGTTATGGATAGGTCTATATTTTGAAGGCATAGGAGAGAAAAAAATAATAATAGGTAAACTTACAGACATTAAAGCAATATAAATAGGTTTGCTATTTATCAAATTGATATTAGGTAATGCAAGCACTACCAATGAAAAAAAACCAAATGAAAATAAAAAACATTGTAACCAAGTATAAAAGTGTAGACCACCACTAAAGGAACGAATTGTAAACAATACTAGGTAAGCAAATATAAACTTGTCCAATTGTCCTGTAATACCAAATAGTAGTAAAAATATGAGTAATTTACTTATATCATTAAAAACAACTTCCATACCGTACTGCATTTTTCTAATGTCCTGATGAGACATTAGATTATTTTTGTAGGCGATATAAGTAAAATAATAAATACTACGTTTGATAATCATGTTGTCCACCTTGTGTAACTTGATACTAAAACTATACCATACTAGATTGTAAAATCAATACTTTTGGCACGAAACAGCCTATTTCTGTTATGAAATGGAACTCAGGTGCAATTTGTGACAAGAAAAGACCGTTTGATAACAAAGCTATTGATTATTTGGTATCTTGTGGTTATAATGTACTTGAGTTTAGCCCCCAAAAGTTTTTTGCAAGTGGTAAGTTTAAATATAGTGATGAGGGGATGCCTTCAATATAGAGAGTAGAGAGAGAGTTAATAGAATCATATACGGGGGCTTAGCGAAATAGCAACTTTTCGTTATAATAAAAACACGTCGGTTATTCATAT
>JANQFZ010000051.1 GCA_028277605.1 Vallitaleaceae bacterium
TTATACAGGGCTGTGTCAGCTTTAAAGGCGGTATAGCAGTTGGACATAAACTGTTAAGAGACTATGATGTAACGGCGGTTTTTGCCATTGCAGATATACTAGCACTAGGTATCATTAAAATCATGAATCAATTTGGTAGAAAAATACCTGAGGACATCTCAATTGTTGGATTTGATGATTTAAGTATCTGCTCCTATACTTACCCCGGGTTAACCACAATCAAGCAAGATATCTATAAAAAGGGTATAGAGGTGGCTAGATTACTCATAAATAATATTAAAGAAAAAAATAATATTAGAAATATCATTTTACCTGTCGAACTCATGGTCAGAGAAACAACACAAACACCAAAAGTTATAGAAAATTGTTGACTATGTTGAGTCTTAAGGTAAAATGATTAGGGGTGCTTTTTTAGCATACCCTTTAATTTTGTGTATATATTTATATTAAGTATAATATAAAGAGGAAGCAATTGAAAAAATTAATCCTATGGGTGTGTATTTTTATTATTTTATTAGGTGGTTGTAAAAAGGAGTATGATTTTGTAAGCAGTAATAAGGCAGTTGAATATGAGGAAGATCAGTTATGGGTTGAAGTTTCTTTAAAAGAAGATGATCATAAAGTATTCATAAGGGAAGGACCTACTATTATTAGAGAAATGCCATGCTCTGGAGGAACAGAGGATGAGCCTACCATTACAGGTCAATACACTCTTAAGAATAGAGGACCATGGTTTTATTCTGAACGCTTTAAAGAAGGCGGCTTGTATTGGGTCAGAATAAAAGATCAATATCTTTTTCACAGTGTCCCTATTGATAAGGAGTGGAACTTTATTAAAGAGGAAGCTCAAAAACTAGGGAAAGCAGCCAGCCATGGTTGTATTCGATTAAGTGAAGACAATGCTAAGTGGTTTTATGATAATGTACCAGATGGAACGATGGTATACATTTATTACGATGAGACTACATCTGAATATTAAGACAACAAACATTTTGCGTATAAATTGGAAAAAGACGACAAAAATAATAATAGAATATTAATATTTACTTAATACTTATATGGTAGACTACTATTATATGATTAATACACAAAAAGGGAAGAATGACTAGTTTCTATACCTATAGTCCTGTCTTATACTTTTTGGGATTAACCATTATATGACTTAGGGGGAAATGTTGTGAAGAAACGTATGAAAATGCTTCCAATACTTTTTTTTAGCCTTTTCTCAATACTAATATTCACCCAATGTAAATCCAAAGAAGATCAGGAGGTTCCCATTATAGTTAAAGAAGTGAACCAGGAATTTGGTGATACACTATCTACTCAAATAATGGATTTAAGTGAATGGTTTGTTTTTGGAAATCCTGATGATAACAATAAACTATACAAGATAAAATCTAATGGTACTGAATTAACAAAGCTATCAGACTCAAAATATGAAGGGTTAAGACCATTAACTAACTGGATTTATTATATTGACAGACAAGAACTAAATAACTCTGGCAGGCTCTGCCGAGTACAATATGATGGAACCAATCAGCAAACCATGACCAGTGAAAGGGTGGAAGGTTTTTGTGTAACAGAAAACTATGTTTTCTATATTTTAGATAATAATATATACAGAATCCAACTGGATGGCTCATCAAAAATGAAGTTGATATCTGACAATGATAAGATATACACGCTTATGCATTATGAAGATTATATCTATTATAATACGAATAATGGGATATATAAAATCCATACCAATGGTCAAGATCATACCTGTATTATTGACGGGTATTACTATCAATTTGCTTTATCAGGAAATAAAATATTCTATCATAACGATGCCATTCTTTACGCTGATTTGGAAGGGGCAGGAGAAAGAGAACTACTTACGGACTATTTATCTGATATGGTAGTAGAGGATAATATGCTTTATTATAGTAAAGGAAATTATTTGTATAAGATGGCGATAGGAAGTCAAGCAACTGAAAAACTTTATGTAGGAGGCACAGCAAAAAACTATACCATAGATAAAGACTGGCTTTACTTTTATTGTGAGCAAAGGATAGTAAAGGCTAAAAAGGACTTATCAGACTTTCATATATTCTTCGGCAAGGGTGTACAAGCGGAAAGTGATATGTATTTTAAGCTATCGGATGAAGTGTACTTAAAAAACTATGATTATGATGAGGTAAATAATGGAACGCTATATTTTAAGCTTTTTAAACTGGATGATAATAGTTTAGGTAAAATCAAAGCGGATTATCCTGTGGAATTATGCGTGGCATACCAAGATCAGATTTACTATACAAATGCTATTGACAAAATGCTCTATAGGATTGACACAGTAACATCAAAGCCTGAAATGATATTAGATAATAAAATTGGAGCATTTAAGATAAAGGAAGATAGAATCTATTATACAGATATAGAAAAAAACTACGCTCTGTATGAGTATCATTTACTAACTGGAAATGTAAAGCAGATAACGGATAGATCGGTCTATCGTTTTCTACTAGACGATAATCGGGTTTATTTTTGCGATTTAACTGAGGATTGCTCGCTATACAGTCTACAGAATAATAAGTACGAGAAAGTTGTTAATACATCCATAAGAGATTTTGTAGTATTGGAAAATACGATTTACTATACAGACGAAAAAGATCATGGCACACTATATAGAATCAACAAAGACGGAAATAAACAGAAATTGACAGAACACAAAGTGGAAGACCTATATGTTTATAAGGATACGGTGTATTATGTGATTAAGAACGGTACTAATTTATTGTACAAAATAAAAAATGATGATTCTGATCCAAAGTTTATAGATATTGTTGGTGCAGAATATGTTGATATGAAAATTTTTAATGATAGAATATATATTTGCTATGCCTCTCATGGTGAACTATATTTTACAGCCGAAAAATACTTAGAGGATCTAAAATTTGAACATACCCTGTCTTCTACCAAACATTTTTCTATTCATGAATGGGACTATTTCATCTATAACATTAACAATGTTATGGGCTATCTCTATAAATACAATAAAAAAGAGAATACAATTGAATTAGCAGTTCAAAAAGGAGCCATCAATCTAAAGCGAGATGGAGATTGGCTCTATTACTCAGGTGTAACCAACGAAAGTAGTTATTACCCCTATCCTTATATTGATAGATTGAATAGTAAGACGGGAGAAGTGCAAGAGGTTATACTGATCAATAAGTCTAATGTTTATGAAATAGAATATGAGGTCAATTATCCTAATATACTCTATCATTACGAGGATGATAATAGACTCTGGATAAAAAATTTAAACACAGGCTTAACCAACAGTATGATAGGAGACTGTACAAGCCTCCAAGCAGTTAAAGATGGATGGATTTATTATATTAACAATGAATCCAGCGGAAAAATCTGTAGAATTCGTATGGATGGAACCATGAAACAGACACTCACTAGTCAATCCAGCCAGTATATTTACTCAAATAAGGAATACCTTTATTATCTGAGCTTTGAAGAGCAAGATGACTATAGAGGGTATCTTTTTAAAACAGCCTTAAATGAATCCTACAAGCAGCTTATCTTTCATGAAAAACTGTCCATATGGGATTATGTGGTCTATAAGGATTACTTGTATTTTAATTATAACGGATTAAATGTATATCATTTATCTACAGACACATCAAAAAAAATCTATGAACAGGAATTAGAATATTTTTATATAGAAGCTGATAGAATACTATGCTCTATTTATCAAGACGGTGGTTACAAAACGATTGAGATTGATATAGAAGGAGGAACAATCAGGTGAGCTTTCAAATAGCTTGGTTTTTAGTTATAATAGGCAGTCTGTTTTCATTGTTTATACGTTTATTGTCTAAATTTATATTTTGATTATAAACACTTTAGTATGATATAATACAGTCAACATGTTGGTAAATAAGAAAAGACTAACTTGATCATTCTAATTACACATCATTGCCAAGCTGTTGTTAGAAGATTTTAAGTACATAATTGCCAGCTGCATTTAACTGAAAGGATTAGATTATACCGATAATGAAAATATTACTAGCTGGAATAAACGCTAAATATATACACACAAATCTAGCCATTAGGTATTTAAAGGCTTATGCACATGACTATGAATCCGTTATACAAATACAAGAATACACCATCAATCAACAGAAAGACTTTATTCTCAGTGAGATCTATAAACAAAAGCCAGATGTTTTATGCTTCTCCTGTTACATTTGGAATATCGAATTCATTAAACAGCTATTTGTTGAATTTAAAAAGATTTTACCAGATACTTTAGTACTTTTGGGTGGACCAGAGGTATCTTTTGACGGAAAGGCATTGATGGAGAAGTACCCATCGATTGATATGATTATTATGGGTGAAGGTGAAGAAGCCTTCAAAGACTTCTTACGCTATTATGTGGATCATCAAGTGTCTATTGAATCCATAGCTGGTATTCTTTATAGAAAAGATGGACAAGTTAAGCAAAATTCTATTAAAAAACCTGTGGATTTCAGTTGTGTTCCATTTCCATATGAGAGTATGGATGACCTGAATCATCATATTATCTATTATGAGGCGTCCCGAGGATGTCCTTTTAATTGCCAATACTGCATGTCTTCAAATGATAAAGGAGTTAGATTTAGAAATTTAGAAATAGTATATCATGAACTACAACAATTCTTAGATGCAAAGGTTAAACAAATAAAGTTTGTTGACAGAACGTTTAATTGTAATAAGAAACATGCCATGGCAATTTGGCGGTATCTGATTACTCATGATAATGGCACGACGAACTTTCATTGTGAAATTGTAGCAGATCTTGTTGACGATGAAGCAATACAGCTTTTATCACAAGCAAGACCCGGGTTATTTCAATTTGAAGTGGGTGTTCAATCAACCAATAGCATCACTCTAAAGCTTATTAAGAGAAAAACAAATCTAGAAAAACTTTTTGATAATGTTATAAAAATAAAAAAACTAGGCAGCGTTCACCAGCATTTAGACTTAATTGCAGGCCTTCCAGAAGAAGATTATGGTTCTTTTAGATCTTCCTTTAACGATGTTTATGCTATAAGACCAGACAAGCTCCAGCTTGGTTTTTTAAAGCTTCTTAAGGGAACGGGTCTTAGATATCATAAGAAGACATACGGTTTAGTTCACCAAGATCTTGCACCGTATGAAATACTTAAGACCAATCACTTAAGCTATGAGGATTTATTAAGGCTCAAAGGTATTGAAGAAATGCTTGAGCTCTATTATAACAGTCAAAATTTCTTTTATACTATGGAGTATTTAGTTGACTTTTTTGATACACCCTTTCATCTCTATGAAGCTTTAGCAGATTATTGGGAAAATCAAGGGTATCATAAGGTTAATCATAATAGAATGAAGATTTATACTATACTTTTAGAATTTAGTCAGCAGGCGATTGGAAAGAATAATATACTACTAGAGCTGCTTAAGTACGATATGTTATTAAAAGAGAAGCCAAAGAATATGCCTGAATGGATAACAACAAGCAAAATTTCGAATCCTATCAAAGCGTTTTATCATAGACAAGAAAATATTCAATATTATCTGCCAGAACTAGTTACCTATACGCCTAAGCAAATCAGTAGAATGGCACATATAGAGGTGTTTAATATCAATATTTTAGAATGGATAAAGGATAAAACATATATTCAAGAACAGGAAACACCCATTCTCTTTAACTATTATCATAGAGATTTTAATCATCATGCAAAGACATTTATTATAGAATTGTAAATGTAAAAATTTCCCAGGAAATGCATTATTTCCCAGGAAACTGGAGGTTGATTTATGGCAGTGAACCATAGAATTAAAACAATACTAAGACTATTAGATGACTATTATCCAAAAGATATAAAATGCTATTTAGACTATACAACACCTTGGCAGCTGCTCATTGCAACCATTCTAAGCGCTCAGTGTACCGATGCTAGGGTGAATATTGTCACGAAGCAGCTGTTTAAGAAATATGATTGTGTTCATGCTTTTGCTGAGGCTGATATAAAAGAACTAGAACTAGATATTAAATCAACAGGGTTTTTTAGAAATAAGGCAAAGAATATTAAAGCCTGCTGTAAAAAACTGCTAGAATTATACGATGGTTGTGTACCCGATGATATAAGTCAACTCGTTAAGCTAGATGGTGTAGGTAGAAAAACAGCTAATGTGATATTAGGAAATATATATCATAGACCAAGTATAGTCGTGGACACACATGTCAAGAGGATTTCTAATAGATTAGGATTTACTACTTTTACAGATCCCGTAAAAATAGAGTTTAATCTGATGCAAGTGCTGCCTAAAGAGCATTGGATACGGTATAATACTCAAATTATTGCTCACGGAAGAGCTGTATGTACCTCAAGAAGCCCCAAGTGTGATCGGTGTTTTCTATTGCCTTTTTGCCCCTATGGATTAGAACATAGACTTCATAAGTTGGAGCATGAAGGGTGAATTTAAAAGAAGATTATATTGTAAAAAAGCCAAAAGCATGATACTATAACTACTAGCAAAGACCATAAGTATCCAGGGGGTAAGCATATTGAAGTCACCTATAATCATTGGTATAGCTGGTGGTACGGGCTCTGGTAAAACAACCTTAGTTAAAAAACTGTATTCCGAACTTCATGACGAAGTAGTGAGACTCTGTCATGATCACTATTATAAATCATATGATCATATGCCTTATGAAGATAGAACCAAGCTAAATTATGATCATCCAAATGCTTTTGAAACAGATATGTTTATGCTTCACTTAAATCAATTAAAGAAAGGTCATAGTATACAAAGACCGATTTACAACTTCATCAAACATGCTAGAGAAAATGAAACTATAACAATAATGCCAAAGAAGGTCATTATTGTTGAAGGTATACTCATTTTTGAAAATATAGATTTGACCAATTTATTTGATATTAAGGTCTATGTTGATACAGATGCAGATGTAAGATTTATTCGACGCCTCATGCGAGATGTGAAAGAACGAGGCAGAAAACTAGAATCAGTGGTTCATCAATACTTAAGTACAGTTAAAATTATGCACGAAGAATTTGTTGAACCTAGTAAAAGGTATGCAGATATCATTATACCAGAAGGCGGGTATAATGAAGTTGCTGTATCCATGTTGCTAGATAGAATAAGAAATTTACTTAATGCATAGAAAAAAATAGACGAGCTTAATAGGTACAATCAAGGATGATGGTTGAATTCTTTAGAGGCGAGGTGCTAGAATGAAAGGTTTTATAGTATTGGATATAGAGACAACAGGTATAAATCCTATGTATCATAAGATAACAGAAATTGGAGCAATAAAAATTGAAAAGGAAACGATAGTAGAGACTTTTAATCATCTCATTAATCCTATGGCGGATATTCCTAAAAACATTACTCAGTTAACTGGAATTACGAATGAGATGGTAAAAGATAAGCCTACGATTGAATGGGTTTTACCTCGTTTTATCAGTTTTACTGAAGAATATCCAATTCTAGGTCATAATATCCATTTTGATTATAGCTTCATTAAGACGCATGCTGTAGCTCAAAATCTATCTTTTGAAAAAAAGGCACTGGATACATTGAAAATAGCTAGGGCAACCTTAAAGGAATTACCAAGCAGGAGTCTTGGAAAATTATGTGATCACTACCATATCTCTAATTCTAATGCACATAGAGCTTATAATGATGCTTATGTTACATATCAAGTGTATCATTGTTTAAAAGAACAATTCTATGAAATGAATCCAGAGCTTTTCCAATTCAAGCGCATTCAATGGAAACCTAAGAAGCAATCACCGATTACAGATAAACAGAAAAAATATCTTTTCAGCTTAATACATCGTTATGATGTAACTCTAGAAACAGAAATAGATACTCTGACCAAAAGTGAAGCTAGTAGAATAATAGATACCATTTTACATGCTAATGATGCTAATCATCCTAAGATATCTTAAATAGCTATAGATTGTTATGCATACGGTTTAAGTTATTAAGGATTTTTCCTTTGAGCAGTGAAGGACAGTTTTCAGCTTTGGCTATTAACTGTTCAAGGTTGTTTTTATCTCTGTTTAGTACATATAGTTTTGCAAGCAGAATATAATGCTCACTGATATCAGTATTCATATCCATACCCATAGACAAAACGTCAATAGCATCATCAAAGTGTCTGCTTTCATTGAGTAATTCCCCTAGCTGATAAACCAACTGAAGACAAGTGTTATAGTTATGTTCATATTCTGTAAGGATGGATAGATTACCAGCACCATATTCAAGTTTGAGATCTGTATTGGACTTGTTTCTAATGTTTAGCATGGGTTTTTTTATGGCAATTAGAAGCTCCTTTTCTTTTTTTAGAACTTCTTCACTTAGTTGTTCTCTTTGCTTTAATGGAAGAGATAAGCATGAAGGTTCTATAAAAGGAAGCTCATTTAATGGATGTGAACGTGTAAACATAGCCTGTTCTTCTCTATCCCAAAATTGTTTTCTTTTATCATGTCCACTTCGATCTATGCGAAAAATTCTGAGACGGAATATTAGAATGAAGGCTAAAAAACCTACAAAAATTATAGGTATATTCATTTTGATTCTCCTATATAGTAATTTTTGAAATAAGTAATATTAAGTAGTATCTGTATAATTTGCCAAAAGGCAGATACTGTTAAGTAAAATTTATTGAATCCTTGAACTAAATGATTTATAATAAAATAAGAATTCTATTCAAGGAGGCATTGTCTATGTATAACAGTAGAAAATGGGTTAAAAAAGTCGCTATTATTATAATTATTACGATGCTTGGAGGCTTAGTTGCATCTGCTATCATACCATATTTTTAGAGTTGCAATTCACCCTTATAATGACCTAAAAGCTTAAAATGTGTACAATCTTTTTCTAAATGAGCTATAGCATCTTTAACTATAGGATCTTCTAGATGTCCTTCAAAATCTATGTAAAAATAGTATTCCCATGGGGTATGCTTTATAGGTCTGGATTCGATCTTTAGTAGATTGAGCTTATTCTCAGCAAAATTTTTTAAAACATGAAATAAAGCGCCCGCTTTATGATGTGTAGATATCACCATACTAATCTTATTAAAATCTTGATTAATTTCTAGTGATGAACCAACTACCACAAACCGAGTTGTATTTTTTTTGTTAGAATTAATGTTTTCCGCCAATAGGTTTAAATGATATAATTCAGATGCTTTTCTACTGCCTATGGCAGCTATTTCTTTGTTGTTTAATTGACTGATGTATTCAGCGCTTTTTGCTGTATTATAATATGGAATTAGTTTCCAATTGGTAAATTGATTAAGATAGTCTTTACTCTGTTCAAAAGCCTGAGGATGAGAGTAGACTTCTTTTATATCTGACAATTGACTATTTTTTACACCTAAGAGGTTATGACGTACTTTAATATATTTTTCTCCTACGATATACAGATTATATTGATTAAGAAGATCGTAAACATCTGAAATTGCACCAGTTGATGAGTTTTCAATTGGGAGAATACCATAGAGTATGTCGCCCTTTTCAACACCTATAAACACATCCTCAAAGGTATGGAAAGCAATCGTTTCTATATCATTTGCGAAATAATTAAATAGTGCTTCTTCACTAAATGAACCAGAAACACCTTGAAAACCAACTTTAATCATTGAATCACTCCTAACCAGCAAAAAATATGGGTCACTTAATATATACAATTAGTTATACTAAATATACTTAAAAGTGAGCTTAATGTCAAACTTAATGATAGAATAATCGTGACTATTATAAATTCTCTGATTGAGTATAACGTGATATAATAGACTATACTAGTTAGGAAAGAAGGTTTTATTTTAATGAACATTTACGACGTTGCAAAGCTGTCTGGGGTATCCATAGCAACTGTCTCAAGGGTTATGAACAAAAAACCAGGAGTCAGTGATCAAGCAAAAGCAAAGGTATTAAGAGTCATTGAACAAACGGAATACCGCCCTAATCAGCTTGCAAAAAGCCTAACGAATAATAAAACCAATGTAATTGGTATAGTTATGCCCAATGTAAATGATTACTTTAGAGATAGAATTGATGCCATTAATAAAGTTTGTAAAAAACATGGCTATAGTCTCATGATAACAGCCAATTATAAAGAACAAAATGACATTGAGGAAGATATATCTAATTTTAATTTACTGTATGAAAAAAGAGTTGATGGTATCATTTATTTTCCAATTACAATATTTGAAGAACACATTCAACACCTTAAAAAACTGATAAAATCAGTACCAGTTGTTATCACGGATAATGAAATACCATTAGACATACCCACCGTTCTTCAGGACACTAAGAGTGCGTCTCTAGAGATTATGAAATATCTTATAGAAGGAGGCCATGAGAAGATAGCCTTTATAAGCGGCTTATACTTTGGGGCAAGTAATAAACAGTTCAAAGCCTATCAATTATCTTTGAAAAAATACGGATTAGTGTTTAATGAAGCTTATGTTGCCCATGGGGATTGTTCGGTTAAATCAGGGTATGCAGCTATGACAGAGATTATAAAAAGAGTAGACGAGTTACCAACAGCTGTCTATGCTTCTAACGATAATATGGCTGTAGGAGCAATTAATGCTCTCAAAGATAATGGAATAAGTGTACCCGAACAAATATCGGTTTTTGGATATGATGATATTGACATATCCAAGTATTTTATCCCAAGTTTATCAACAATCCATGTTAATCAATATGAAATTGGTAAAATGGCAGCTAAGATGTTGATAGAAAGAATAAAAAATAAAAATGCCAAGGTAAGAAAAATAGCAGTCGATTTTAAATTAATCGTTAGAAATAGCGTTAAAAAAATAAATGATTCAAAATAGCGATTATAAATGTTCATTTAATTTTAATACATTATTAAAGAGATTGTAATTTTGTTAACATTTGTATATGTTATAATACCATACGTTAGAATTAAAATATGAATTTGGTTCTTTTAGTAAACATCATAAACTGAAAAAACATTGGGAAATGAGTACTAGGGAGGTTTAATATTGAAAAAGTGGACCATTATTTTAAGTATGGTATTCATCATTCAAATGTTGTCTATTCCTGCTTACGGGGCAAATGATGATGAAAATTTTGCAGGTAATCAGTTAAGAATACTTGGTATATTGGTTGGTTATGAAGATGGGACATTAAGGTTGGATAATCCTATTCTAAGATCAGAAATTGCTGCCTTAATGGTAAGAACCTTGGGCTATGAAAACAGTATTGTCATAGGAGAAAACAAAAATTTTCAAGATGTTAAAAAAGACTACTGGGCATATCAAGTGATTCAAAATGCATATAAGCTTGGTATTATCAAAGGATATCCAGAAGGTACCTTTAAACCTAAGAATAATATCTCTTTTGCAGAAACACTAGCTATTATGGTGAATGCATTAGAAAAGAATGATAATTTAGAAGGTCAGTGGCCTCATAACTATATTGAAAGAGCAAAACAAATTGGTATTATTCCTAAGGACTCTTCTACTCACCCTGATAAAATTGTAACAAGAGGAGAAGTTGCTAAAATACTATGGCAGACAATCATTACAAAAAGATAGAAAAAGGAATACCTTTTGATGAATTGGCAAAACTAATAATAGACTAAGAATAATAAAATATATGTCTATGAATTAGGAGGTATTTCATATGAAGAATTTAGGAGTTAACGTTCTTGTTGCCTATGCTTCCAAACATGGCAGCACAAAAGAAATTGCACAATACATTGGTGAAGAAATTGAAGGACAAGTAGACATAAAAAATGTCAACAATGTGAATGATATCAATTATGATTATATTGTGTTAGGAACACCTATTTATGAACAAGAGCCTTTACCAGAAATGGAAGATTTCATTAAAAAGCATAAAAGTAGAATTAAGAACAAAAGAAAATCTGTGTTTGTTGTAACTTCCGATAATGAAGAACCCGACAAAAGAGCCAAAAATATAAGGAAGTTTACACAAACTATACCTGGTGAAATTGATACGACATCAGTTTTTGCAGGTGAAATTGAGTTAGATGAGTTGAATAAGAAAGAACAAAACAGTGTAAAAAACTATCTTAATTCTATTGATCAACCAGTTGAAAGCTATAGTAAAATCAATAAAAAGATGTGTCATAATTTTGCAGACGAAATTAATCA
>JANQFZ010000065.1 GCA_028277605.1 Vallitaleaceae bacterium
AATATTGACTGGCTCATCTTAAATACATGATATAACTTTCTTTATATTTTTTCAATGATTTCTGACGAAATGCACGTTTGAGAGGATGAAATGCATTGATTGAAAAATTTTTTGGTGTTTTTTTAGAGATATGATTTTACTTTAATTTATTTTTTTACTCCCTAATAAAATCATATATAGGTAACGTTAATACTCCCTTACTAATATTTTGCAAAATCATAAGATTTTCCCCAGTTTTTGTGTCATTTTCTCTGATTTGGAATAATATGTAATAAGGCTAGTTCTAACTAGCAAAAAAAATACAGTATTGAAAGGAGTACGATATAATGGCAGAAAATATTCATGTTGCAGTATTTACGGCTAACGAATTAATTGTAAAGGAATTTGCTTGCTCAGATGCAGAGCAGGATAATGATGAAAATGTAGCTGTATTATTAGCAAAACTTATGAAAGATGGGTATTGGCTCACTCATGTTATGAATACAACTGATCCACATGCATATAAGTATATAATGGTGAAGAATTATGACGATGATGATTGGGACGATTAACTATTAATTGATAAACAATAAAGCAGATGCAAAAGTACTTTACTGTGCTCTTGCATCTGTTTTATATCACTAAATGTTATGTTTTTGATTACAAAAACAATATATAAAACTTAAAACTATATATAAAAGACATAGGATACTCCTATGTCTGAATAAATTTACTAATTAATAATACATCCCAAACCTATCATCATATTCCCATGCTTCAACAGCATCGTGAGCATATTCATAATCATACCCCATGCCCATTAGATATGCTGTCATAGCTACCTCTAGCATGGCATGCTTAATACCTGTTTCTTTGGATTCGTTCAGTCCATCCATACTTACAGGATATACTTCCATTAACACATACTTATAATTTGGAATCATTTCTTTATTAGAATCCTTCAAAGAAAGCCTCCTTAGAATGCCCTGTCTACTTTATCGTATGTGTTCAATTGATACTGTGTGAATTGTTTGGCATAACTTCTATCATACAAAACAACTCTATTTAGGGTGCTTGATAGCACATCCTTTTTCATCACAGATATAGGCAATTTCATTGTCTAGTGGAAGACCACCCTTTAATTGACTACAGCTCATCAGCGTAGACTGCGCAATATTATTAAGTGCTTCTTGTGTGAAGAAGGCTTGATGAGAAGTTATAACCACATTGGGAAAAGCAAGTAACCGAGCTAATACATCGTCATTAATGACTTTTTCCGAACAATCTTCATAAAAATATTTATCTTCTTCTTCATAAACATCCAATCCAGCAAAACCTATTTTTTTAGACTTTAGACCTTCAATTAAATGCTGGGTCTGTATCAGCTTGCCCCTGCCAGTATTAATAATCATAACGCCTGTTTTCATTTTTTCAATGCTGTGTTCATTGATAATATACTCTGTCTCTTTTGTAAGAGGACAATGTAAGGATATAATATCACTTTCTTTATAAATCTGGTCTAAGGATGTATACGTATATCCTTCTTTTTGTGCATAGGGTTTATCAGGATAAATATCATAAGCCAATATACGACAACCAAATCCCTTAAGTATTTTAATTGCAATTTTAGCTATTTTACCAGTACCTATAATCCCAACAGTTTTTTGATTCATATCAAAACCTAGCAGACCATTTAATGAAAAATTCATATCTTTAGTTCTAGAAAAAGACTTATGAATTCTACGATTTAACGTCAACATAAGAGAAACTGTGAATTCCGCTATAGCATATGGAGAATAAGCAGGTACATGCACTACTTTTATCCTATCTCTTGCCGCCTTAAAATTCACATTGTTATAGCCTGCGCATCTAAGAGCGATCATTTGAACCCCGTATTCCACCAGCTTGTCTATGACTCCACTCGTGATTTCATCCCTTACAAAGACACAGACAACATCATAGTCTTTGGCAAGTATCACTGTTTTTTTGTTGAGCCGTTCCTCGTAATATGTTATATCAAAGCCGTGCTGCTCATTGAGTTCGTTAAATATTTTAATATCATAGGGCTTCGCGTCAAAAAATCCAATGGTCATAAGACAACCTCCATTAATGAATTTTATAATAATTATTATTATTTGATAATTATTACATTACCTTTTTTTTGCTTTTTTGTCAATAACACTTGATTTTATTATTTTTTATTTGTAAAATATTATCATATGTATTTAATTCGTAAATTATTATTAACACTATCATAACACTCTACAGTTAGACTCTATCAAAAACTTAAAATTATACTAGGAAATACTTGGAATGTCTTCAATTTTGTTGCATTATTGAGTCATTCATCATATAATAATTATGTAATAATTAGTTAATATTTTCGTAACAACTAACTGTGTATGATTTATTCTTTGAATTAGGAGGTGTATGATGACTAAAAAGAATTTAAAACGTATTGGGATGGGATTACTATGTGGCTGTTTGTTTCATTCGAGTATTATAAGTTATGCTAATCCAATGACCGAAAAATATAGTACAGAGAATACCATAGCTCTACTTACACCGGTCAACAACTTCTATAAGGAAGGTTTACATAAAAATGCTTTGAAAACAAATGCTACTGCAATTATAAAGCAAACTGCTTATATCTCGATAGATAATGCTAACGTTAATAACAAACCGTCAACGTCAGGTGAAATCTTATTTAATCTTGTTTATGGACATCCTATTAACATTATTTACCATAATAGTGATTGGTATTATATTGCATCTGATCAAGGTAATGGCTATATCTATAAAACTAATCTCTCTACTGAAAAACCAAAACAATACGCAAAAGTTAATGTAGACATCCTTAATGTAAGACAGAAGGCTTCTATTGAATCCAATAGAATTGGGAAGGTCTACAATGGTGAAAGCTACCTTGTTAAAGAGGTATTAGATGAATGGGTACATATTGAAACAGGTCATGGCGATGGTTATGTTTACAAAACCTATGTAGATTTAGTTAACCAAAAACCAGTTGAAAGATCAGAACAAGTAAAAAATACCTCTGCTTCAACATCTAATTTACGACAACAGGTTGTTGACTTTGCCAAGAAGTTTATTGGCAACCGTTATGTTTGGGGCGGCAACAACTTATCTACTGGTGTAGACTGTTCAGGATTTACTCAGCAGGTTTTTAAACATTTTGGAATATCGTTAAGCAGGACATCCTATACTCAGATTAATAATGGTGTTAGAATCTCTAAAGCCAATCTTTTACCTGGTGATCTTGTTTTTTACGGCTATAATAACAGAATCTCACATGTTGCTATTTATATAGGCAACGACCAAGTAATTCATGCTAGAAATGCAAAATACGGCATTACAATTACCTCTTTACACTATAACAAACCGTATATTGGAGCAACTAGAGTTATTAAAGATTAATAGTTAATGTACATATAATAGGCTGGGTATTTACCCAGCCTATAGTTTTTACCATATAAAATAATCAATATAATTAATTAAGATAATTAATCAAAAATTCTCAATAATATATCTCTCTGCTGAATAAACAGCAACAGCTCCATCAGATACTGCGGTTACAATTTGTCTAAGGGGCTTATTTGCAACATCTCCTGCTGCATAGATACCCTTAACATTGGTTTCACAATTGACATCTGTGATAATATAGCCTTGAGCATCTTTATCCAATATATCTTCAAAAAAGTTGATATTAGGTTCAGTTCCAATTCCTACAAATAAGCCATCAATTTCAAGCTCATACTCATCTTTGGTTGACGTATTGATAACAGTTATTTTTTCAACCTTGTTTTCTCCAATAACTTCTTTAACTTGTGTATTCCAGAGGATTTCTATATTTTCTAATTCAAATAATTTATCTTGCAGTATTTTCACAGCGCGAAGCTCATCTCTGCGATGCAGAAGATAGACCTTTTTGCATAAATTAGATAAGAAAATAGCATCTTCAACCGCTACATCGCCCCCACCTATAACAGCCACTGTTTTTCCATTGTAAAAAGCACCATCACAGGTTGCACAATAGGATACTCCAAGTCCAGTTAATTCTTTCTCGCCTTTTACACCTAGTTTTTTCCATTTAGCACCTGTTGCTATGATCAAAGTTTTGGTTTTGTATTCATTTTTATCCGTTTTTATTACTTTAACGGGTTCATGAATATCTATTGCATTTATTTCTTCTGTTTTTATTTCTATCCCTAAATTTTCAGCGTGGGATCTCATTTTATCAACTAACTCATACCCAGAAATATTCGGTAAACCTGGATAATTATCTACTTCGTACGTATTTACCACCTGACCGCCAGGAAAGCTTTTTTCAAACATCAATGTGTTTAATTTTGCTCTTTTAGCGTAGATAGCTGCGGTCATACCTGCTGGACCTGCACCCACAATTAATAAATCATATACATTCTCTATGATAATCACTCCTTTACTATAGCATCGTCTTACACCTTTTATTTTATAACAGGTGGTATATTTTATCAATGCATTTACACTTTTTGAGCTTACCCTTTTTAGTTATGCATTCCTTTAATACTATATTTAACTGGATTTTATAGTATTAAGCTCTTAAAATAAACAACGAAAAAAAGAAAACTCAAAATTTGAGCTTTCTGCAAAGGGTAAGTTAATCACATATGTATAAGTATGTTAATGGATAACATTAGACATTATAGATCACAATCCTATAACACTGTAGTAATTTTACTATATAATGACAATTATGTCAATATTTCATTTGAAATTTTTTTATTTTTTTTGTTTTTTTATCTAGTTAGGTCATACTATTAAAAATTCATGGTTGCTAAACTCTTTTTTTCATATTATGATAAGTATACGTTTAATAGGCTATTAAGAGAAGTGCATGCTGAAAGGATGTTAATTATGACTTATGAAGAAGCTGTTAGTTACCTTAATGAAACAAAAAAATATGGAATGGTTCTTGGTTTAGACACTATGAAGCTCTTATTAGAAAAACTAGAACACCCAGAAAAAAACGTATCCATTATTCATGTGGCAGGAACTAACGGCAAGGGATCCGTATGTGCAATGCTTAACCAAATACTCCTTCAATCGGATTATACCGTCGGTTTATATACTTCTCCCTATATTGTACGTTTTAACGATTGTATCTCTTTAAACAACACGCCTATTCCAGAACAAGATTTCGCTTATTATGTTATGAAAATTGCTGACGCTTGCCGTCTAATGGTTCATGATGGCAAACAGCATCCAACATTATACGAATGTCTAACAGCTCTTGCTTTTTTGTACTTTAGTGAAAGCGAAGTTGATTATGCAATCATAGAAGTCTGTTTAGGTGGACGATTAGATGCTACCAATGCGATAGATAAGGTACTATTATCCATCATTACCTCTATTAGCTTAGATCATACCGCTCAATTAGGTCATACCGTTGAAGCTATAGCTACTGAAAAATCAGGTATTATTAAGACACATACACCCGTGGTTTTAGCTCCAAACCCCTCAAATATCTATAAGGTTATACAAGATAAGTGCTATTTCAGTCAATCCAAGCTCTACTACCATAGCCAAGAAACAATACACATAGAATTATTAGAAGAGACCCTATCACATATTACTTTTAATATCACAGGAAAAACTTTTTCTTATCCAAACCTCAAACTTTCTCTGCTGGGCCAACATCAACTGTCTAATGCTTATACTGCTTTGTTAGCTGTTGAAGCCTTAAGAGACATTGGGGTTATCTTAGAGGATTCTATTATTTATAATAGTCTTTCTAATGTTCACTGGTCTTGTAGAATGGAGTATCTCTTATTAAATCAATTAGTTCTATTAGATGGTGCTCATAATATTGATAGTATTAAAGCTTTGGCAAAATATCTTAAGAGACATTACCCAGCAGAAAAAATCACACTTGTTCTAGGTCTCTTAGAAGATAAACCAGCTAAAGCTATTTTAGAAACACTCATACCACGTGTTAATCAAATTATTATGACACTGCCTCTAAATAAAAGAAGACTGCCTTTTAGTGAAATGAAAAAAGCACTCCCCCCTAACGATAAAAAGATTCTATGGATTGAACACTATAGTGAAGCCTTCCAAACAGCACAATCCATCACAGAGGAGGACGGATTGATTTGTTGTACAGGCTCCTTATATCTAGTGGAACATATACGTAGTGCCATTACTCAAGATTAATAGATTATAGAGTTAGGATTAACTTAATTTTTATATTACAGTGTTCTATATGGCTGAAGAGCTTTTAGTAGTGCTGGTGATTGGCTGATGAAACCTTCTAGCTCTTCATCATCTATTAGATAGTCTACCATCTCAGGCGATTGTTTTATAACGGTTAAAATATCCTTTTCTGCCTCTTTTGGTTGATCATTAAGAAGATAGCAGCACGCTCTATTATAAAACAAAAAAGTCCTTGGATTATGATCTATTCCTATTGTAATCGTTTTTATGGCTTGATAATAAGCCTCTTGCTCTTTATAGATAATTGCCAGATTTAAATAGCTGTACGCATAGTCTTCCTTCACTTTGATAGCTTCTTCATAGTAGAAAATAGCTTGCTCAAGCTGGTTTAATTTTTTATATATGACACCTAAATTATATAGAACCATATGGTGCTCTCTGTCAACCTGATACGCATTTTTCATAAGGGTAAGAGCCTTTTGGTTTTCATTACTTTGTTCATAAATAGAACCAAGATTAATGCATGTCCAGAAGTCATATGGGTCAATTTCTAACACTTTTTTATAGTTTTCTATAGCTTCATTGACGTGTCCTATTTGATCATACGCATAAGCCAAAAAAAAGTAAGCTTTTAAGAATTTTTCATCGTAAAATATGGCTTTCTTATAGTAGGGGATCGCTCTTTTAAACTTATCCCTATGGTCATATAAAATAGCAATACCATAGTAAGCCCTTGCTTCTGTCTTGTCAAGCTTTAGAACTTCTTTATACATTTGCAAGGAATTACCATAATCCTCCATTTCATCATATAATAAAGCCATTTCTATGAGGAGCTCCGTATTATCCTTCATCCCTCCGTCATATGCTTTCTTATAATAGGTTAATGCTTTATACAATTGTTCCTGATTATAAAATTTCTTTGCTAATACCATGTAATTCTCTAAATAGTATTTTTTCATTCATTACTCCATTCTTTGGTTTTTATGAATTAACCTTCTATAGTCTACTCTATTTTTTTATTATCCTACCTTCTTAACCATTAATTTATAGAACTTTTGTGTCATTGTCAAATGTTTATTAAAAAGCTATCTCAGTATATGCTGTCTGCATTTCATAAGATAGCTGCTAGATAGGTATTAAAATAACTAATATTCTTAATGTAGTCAAAGATTTAACTTTGTTTTATTATGACTTTATGACATATTCTCAACAAAACGTCTTAACTCTTCAAAATCAAGCATGCCATAGAATTTATGCTTATTGTTGACCACAAAAGTTGGAGTTGTATTAATATTATATTGAGAAGCAAGCTCATGATTTTGCTGAAATTTCGACTTATATTTTTCATCATTTAAGCTCTGTTCAAACTCCTTAGGGTCTATGCCTAATTGTCCAGCTATTCTTAGCAATGCTCGTTTATCTCCGATGTTCATATTACGAGCAAAGTATGCATTCATTATTGAGTTGTGAAACGGATACTCTAAATCCTTATCTTTGACAAATTGAGTTGCTATATGCGCTAGTTTCGTGTTAGGAATAAAGCTGACTTTTTTATAGGGTATATTGTACTGCTTCGAGGTTGCTTCGATAAACTCAAAGCTCGCCTTTATGTCTTCATTTGAGGAGCGAAGCGTATCCTTTATTCGACCTCCTCGTGGTGGAATATTGGCATGACTCTCAATACCTATGAGCTGTACATCTAAGTCCAGCTGTTGTCGATAGCGTTCAAGCATAGCTAAACTGATGTAGCTAAAAGGACAATTATAGTCATAAAAAACTTTAATATTTATGGACATAATGTCACCTCAGTCTATATCTTTACTTACTATTATTATAATTCAACGCATATAAAAGTGACATTAATATGACAATAATTTTTTAGTCTTAATAAACTAATCATCAAATATACCGATAGATAAATACCTTTCTCCTGTATCAGGAAATATTACAACGATTCTTTTTCCTTCATTTTCAATTCTGGATCCTATTTGAATAGCCGCTACTAATGCTGCTCCAGATGAAATGCCTGCTAGAATGCCCTCTTTTTTTGCAAGAACTTGAGTCATATCAATCGCATCTTCATCTTTAATTCTGATAATATCATCTATAATTGCTTGTTCTAGAACTTTCGGTATAAATCCTGCTCCAATTCCTTGTATATTATGCGCACCTGAACGACCACAAGATAATACAGGAGAGCTTTCTGGCTCCACAGCATAAATCTTAATATGTGGATGATGTTGTTTTAGAATCGTTCCAACTCCTGTAATAGTTCCCCCAGTACCCACACCTGCTACAAAAATATCTACTTTTCCGTCAGTATCTCCAAGAATTTCAAGCGCTGTGGTTCTTTTATGGATCGCTGGATTAGCAGGATTATTAAATTGCTGTGGAACAAAATGGTTTGGATATTGTTTTTTTAACTCTTCTACCTTATGGATAGAACCCTTCATGCCTTCATCTCCTGGAGTTAAAACAAGCTCTGCTCCATAGGCTTTCAAAAGATTTCTTCTTTCTATACTCATTGTTTCTGGCATTGTTAAAATAAGCTGATAACCTTTAACAGCAGAAATCATGGCAAGAGCAACACCTGTGTTTCCGCTTGTTGGTTCTATAATAACCGTATCCTTATTAATTAACCCCTCATTTTCTGCTGACTCTATCATTGAATAAGCAGGTCTTGCTTTAACACTGCCCCCTGGATTAAAAAACTCAAGCTTTGCTAATATTTCACAATGTGTTGGGTTAACATGATTTAATTGAATTAACGGCGTCTTTCCTATTTGGTCTAATATTGATTTAGAAATATGAGACATCCTTTCACCTCTTTTAATGGTCTTTATATTTCTATTTTATTATATAGAGTAGCATACCATGCTCCTTCAATCAAGTAAGGATTTTTTGGGAGTTTGTCTATTTAACACATCTATTACCGTAAACAATTAAAAAATAGAAACATTTATTAGGGTTTATAAGCAAAAATAACTGTGATTCAACCCTAAAAAATATGGAAATTCAAATATTATCTTTTCTTGAGTTTCCGTAAAATGCAGAAAAGCTTAAATCACACGGAAATAAAATAGTTATATTGAAGTTTTAAGTTGCAAAAAGTTCTTCATGAGAAAATCTAATCATAATTAATAAACCTTAATAGGTTAGATAAATGATATGATTAATTTTATTTTATATTGCAAGATTTAGTTGACGATATTTAGGACGAAGTATTTTGAACCACGACCTAATACCTTCTCTTGCATATACCAGAATACCTTTGACCCCTTTTGCAATGCGATAATACTTGAAATTGACTTTACTTTTAATAGGGTCAGCTGTCTTTATAATAGCTGTGAATAATGCACTAGTTTCTGACTTCATTGAAATATGAGTTAAATACGCCATGCATAGAGTGATGTAAAAGTTTAGTGCATTTATAGCTATTAACTTTCGTACACGAAAGCCCTCAAACTTAAATAATTGCTTTTTGCTTCTGAAATATTCTTCTATACGCCAGCGGGAAAAATATAGTTTTGCAATGCGAATAACATCTTCTTTACATTTAATTTCTTTGTTGGTTGCGAGCATCATAGGATGTTCTGTTAAACCATACACCAATACAAGATAAATATCTTTTCTTGATGCTGTAATTTGTACTTTTACATGAGAAAGATAAGCTTGATGTTCTTTACCTTTATAGTGTAGAGGCATTTTTATCTTACCTTTTCGCCGATTACGAAGCTCGGTGGCTTTAACCCATTTATTGTGAAATAGAAGTTTCCTTTTTGCAGTAAGTCGAATAACATAATCTTGATTTAGTTCATCAAGCTTTAGAAACATTTTATTATCATCATAGCCACGATCCATAACATAGGTAGCATGTTCAAAGAGCTTAGCACCTTGTTCAATAGCCTTAAAAGTAATTGTATTAGCAGATTTATAATTCTTTTCTTTTGATGAATGAATTCTTGAATAAATGCTAATAGGATGATTATTATTACTAAGAATACAGGCTTCAGTGACATGATAGCCCTTTTCATAAATGGTTTTTGATTTGGTGCTTCTAGAACCGTCTCTGACTCGACCAAGGGCTTCAAATTTATATCCTTCAGGTTTAATAATATCAGAATCATCAACATGTATAACAGGCTCTGAAGGAACCCATTTAGATATCGTTTCATAATAAGAGTTAATTGCATTTTTAGGAACACCTTTTACAAGATGTTTTGAAAGTCGTTCAACAGAGTTTAATTTTTTAGTAGTTTCATGTAACTGATCTACGATATCTGTTAGTAGACAACTGTTGGAAGCAAGAATACCATAGGTCATGTCAGCGGTAAACTTAGAATCGGATTTATTTAGTGAAGATGAAATTTTATTAGAAAAATTTAAAATATCTCTTTTCATTGCATAGGTATTTGTAGTAGAATTAGTCATAAGGAATCCCTTTCTTTATTGTTTAGCGTAGATTTTGTGTTGTAACTTAATTCTACTACAAAAAGGATGGTGATTCCTTATATTTTGAGCGTTTTTAAAAATCTGTTGATAATCTATTTCTTATATTTAGTTCCATGTGGATAAAAAACACGAAAACTCAAG
>JANQFZ010000064.1 GCA_028277605.1 Vallitaleaceae bacterium
TCGCCCATCTTTCACAAACTTAAAATCCTTCAAAGCCCTTGTAAATACTGCTATTTCATAGATTCTTTCCTTTGTATTCCTACAACGCACTCCACATGCACCGTATGCGGAAACATATCCACACACCTAACCTTCCCCACTTTATACCCAGCTTCCATAAAAACCTTCAAATCTCTTACCAACGAAGTTGGCTTACAAGAAACATAAACTATCTGCTCTACACCAAATGCAATTATCTTTTTTAAAGCTTTTGGATGAACACCATCTCTTGGTGGGTCTATAACTATAATATCTGGTTTTTGCTTAAGATCATCAATAACCTTTAAAACATCTCCAGCAATAAATTCACAATTATCTAACCCATTAAGCTGTGCATTTTGCTTAGCAGCTTCAACCGCTTCCTCAATCAACTCTATACCTATTACTTTTCTAGCTACAGAAGCAAGGAGTTGTGTTATAGTTCCTGTACCACAGTATAAATCACATATAACTTTATCCTTTGTATCTCCTACGTATTCTCTTACTATAGAATAGAGCTTTTCAGCACCCAGCACATTGGTTTGAAAAAAAGAAAAAGGTGATATTTTGAACTTTAAATTCAATAATTCCTCAGTATAATACTCCTGCCCATATAGTAAGTGTAGTTCATCTGAAATTACTGCATCAGCTAAGCTATCATTGATTGTATGATAAATGCTTACAATCTTTCCAGTTAGATCCAGCTTTCGCAGCTTCTTAACTAAAGTTTTATGATTGAGTTCTAACTGAGAAGAAGTTACCAAATTGATTAAAAACTCATTCGTCTTAATTCCTTTACGTACAACAAGATGCCTTAAATACCCTTCATGAGATCGTTTTCTATAATAAGGAATACTTAACTCGCTAAAATGCTTTAATACCTCTCCTAAAATACGATTAAAATCTTTATCAACAATACAGCAATAATTGACTGTGACGATATCATAAAAGCTTCCTCTCTTATGCATACCTAATGCTAACGGTCCATCTTTATATTCATCTCCAAAAGAGTATTCCATCTTGTTTCTATATTCATAAGGATTTGGACTAGCTACAATGCCTTCAAACTCATAAGTCGTATTGAGTGTATCTAGTAGTTCTTTTACCATATTAGACTTTAATTCGAGCTGTTTTTCATAAGGAATAGATTGATATAAGCATCCACCACATTTTCCAAAATGTTTGCAACTGGCACTTTGCTCAATAGGGGATGGTTCTATTATTTCTAAGACTTTTCCCTCTATCTTATTTCTTCTTTTCTTAGTAATTCTTAGTCTAAGTTTTTGACCCTGTATGGTGTTTTTAACAAGAACAAGTTGATCATCTACTCTAACATATCCCTTATTAGGAAACTCAATTTTTTCAACAATGCCTTCTACAATGTCATTTTTCTTCATTCAGTATCTCCTTCAAATTAATAACTTAAGCAAAAAGAACCGTCCCTAATGCTTCTAATGCTTCTGCAATATATAATTCTTAATACAATGGATTACATCTTGATTTAAAAACTCTAAACTTTTTAATTCATTTCTTTTAGTCTCAATGGCTAGATAATACTTTTCGTAGTGGTCAATCTTTTTTAGATTTAATAACTCTTTGTTATTTACAATATCTGTATAAAAGTCCAAATGCTTCATGGTATCTTTGGATGCTAAATGAAAGACACCCTTTAAACTGTTTTCAAGAATATACTGCAATTGAACAGCGATTTCAATGTCGAGTATGGTTGTAAAATATAAGTTTTCATAAGCATCTAAAGTTAAAGCATCCTGAACTGCTTTTCTTATTTCTTGTACTCTTGGTGATTGGATACCAAACACCATAGGAAGCCTAAGAATAACGGCTTTTTCACCAAGTATTTTCTTTAACATATTCTCACATTTTATTTTGAACTTACCATAATCCGACTCTGCAATAGTTTCATCATCCTCATAATGGATTGAATTCGGATCACCATCAAATACATTTGCAGTTGAAAAATAATACAGTTTAGAGTCATGATTACTAGTATAATCTGCAATATTTTTATGGCATCTTAATTGAGCTTCATAATCTCCACGAGTACATGAGATGATGAAATCAGGATGGATAGTATCAAGTATAACATCAATTTCCTCTTTTTCTAGATCAAAACAAATGTGTTTTAATCCCTTAAAGTTAAATTCTTTTCTTGATAAACCATACACATCATAATGCTTAAACTGATGTATGATTGCTAGACCCACTAATCCACTATCACCTAATACTAACATTTTTTTCACTTGAACTACCTCCAATGCCAAGAATTATTTACTTTTAATACCCACTTAACTCATCTTCTCTAATAAAATAAATGGGCATATTCGTGACATTTGATTAAATATTTTTCATTCCAATAATATCATAATTCATCAATAAACTCTTTTCAGACCATATGGTTTTTAAATGATTTGAACTCAACATATTGTACTTTAGAACTAGATATAGACAATTATGATTGTCTTATTTAATAACTCCTTGAAATAGATTCTTAAGCAAAAAGAACCGTCCCCAATGCTTTCCAATGCTTTACTAATGCTTCATTTGGCAAGGTAAGTTGTACCTATGGTTAGTAATACAATCAATACAATAAGAATAAGGAATATAACCCATGTCATTGGTCTGGCAAAGTTACTTGTCCAGCCAACACCAAAGCGTTTTTCTACAAATAATGCAGGGTCTTCAGGGTTATAGTAAAAAATCCCAAGCTTCCAATATTTATCATCGTCTCTACTGATAATCTTATCTGACCCTTTTTGGTGTATTCTTATTCTGCTTCCACCCTGTCCTGTTGTAATGGATAATATAATAGCAACTACTATAATAATAAATGTAAAGGCTAGAGGAATACCCGTAGTCATCATATAGCCCTTAATAAAGCCTATAAATGAAGCTTGCATAATGGTAAATAGACCTAACAATAGTAATCCTCCAAATACTATAAATGCTGACCATCTATATCTAAAAACTCTATTTTGCTGCAAAGATTCTTTAGTATTAGAAGGGTCTATTTGTTGTTTAGCTTTTCTAATTACCCAGTATACAAATACCATAACAGTGGTTAAAAAAGTTTGAACTAACGGCGCAAATAATAAAATCCTATACGACTTATCTGCCCATCGGCTTACTGTACCATCCATAGCATATTGCATGGGTATTCTATCTGGCATTTGATCGTAATATAGCATTCCAAATCCTAATGTAATCCCTATAACTACTAAGTATAAAGCAAACCATACAGGTGACACAACTACTTTTTTATTTCGAAATTCTGTATCTATAACAACTGTTTCTATTCTATCTTTAGACCATTGCTTTTCGTTTTTTAGTTTCTTCATCTTTTTATGTGACTTAAGATAAAAAATGGACATAACACCCATCTGAATCAACATAGCTGCTGTAATAAAGAAAATAGCATATTTAGAAGGAATCGTAAATATACTTACGAGCGCAATAATAGCAATAATCCCACCAAATAATACTACGCTGTTTCTATACTTATTACGAATCAATAGAATATCCTTATCATGATACTTGTCTGTAGGTATACTCACACCAAAGCTTTCAGTCTTTCTTGTTATATATGGTGTTAATACGGAAATTAAAAAGATAGACCCATATACAACCAAGTAATAAATAACAATAATAAGTCTGTTCATAGTATCCTTCCTTTCCAGATTTTTATGTTGCAAGATAGAGCCATCTTAGCTCATTGATTCAAACTATCTAGCTGCTGATACAAGTCACTACATATTTTATGAAACTCATCTTCTTTTATACCCCGACAGAATGCTTCTACAATCATTGGTCTTAATTCTTTATTGAGATGTTGAATATAGGGTTGGGTTGCTTTGGGTGCACCAGCTGGATTAACCATAACCCCTTTTTGGCGGTGAACTAATATATACCCTTCTTGTTTTAAAATATTATATGTTTTATTAACTGTATGAAGATTAATCCCTAAGTCTCCAGCCAGCTGCCTTACTGATGGTAGCCGTTCACCTGCCTTTAAGTCAGATACAGCAATACCTTCGATTATCTTGTTTTTTAACTGTAGATAAATGGGCATATCAGACTCCAAATCCAAAGAAAGAAGCAAGATAATCACCTCCTTGTTACATATATTATAACTGTTATATATATAATATAACAGTTATAATAATAAGTCAAGTAATCCTTTCAGTTCTATAGCTATATACAATAATTACCTTTAAATATCAAAAGCATAGAAAGAAACAGAAACAAAGGAACCGTCCCCGTTGCTTTGCTAGGGTAGATTTAAAGCGGTGGAGGCTCCACCGCTTTTTTCTTACTCATCTATGCTTTCTTCACCTTCAAGAGTTTCTTCCACATTATCTAATGTTTCATTGTCTACATCTACATCTTCGTCATAGGATAAATCTTCAAAGTCATCTTCGTATTCTTCATAATCATCAAATTCTTCATCATCAAAAGTATCATAATTTTTTCTGCTTAAGAATTTATAAACTGCAAAAGCTCCACCTGCAACAACTACCAAACCAACCAGCAGCCATAACCACCCATTGGATTTTTTTTCATTATCTTTGTTATTAATTTTGCTTAACCATTGTTGCCACTCACGTAATTCTTCACGCTTAATCTTATCTAACATTGGAATTCCACTCCTTTCATCCTATTATATTAGATAATTATACCATTATTTTGGTTTTTTGGATAGATATTATACATTATTAATCTATCTTTTTTAAGTTAGATAATTTTGCCAACAACTTTTTAACACCTGCACTAGGAAAATTAACCTTGACTTGATAGTCAGCACCACCAGATGTAATTTCTAGTACTTCACCTATTCCAAACTTAGCATGCATCACCAGGTCACCTTTATCATAATCCAAAACAAAAGATTTAGGATTGGGTATAGGCTTTGCTGAGGGTTTATAAGTATTCGTTTGGTATGGCTTAACATTAAAAAATGAATTATTCTTTCTTGAATAGTGTACTCTTGTGTTTTCAGGTTCATCGTTGGTCATTGACTCATCTCTATCCAGTAAATCATCAGGCATTTCACTAATAAACCTAGAAAAAGGATTACTTTGTGTCAGTCCTCTAATCATACGGGTTTTAGCACTAGATATATAGAGCTTTTGCATGGCTCTTGTAATTGCAACATAACATAGTCTACGTTCCTCTTCTACATCTTCTTCCTCACCAGAAGAAATACTCATATAGCTAGGAAATAATCCATCCTCCATACCAGTTAAAAAGACAAATGGAAATTCGAGCCCTTTAGCACTATGGATAGTCATTAAGACAACATAATTTGAAACATCATTATAAGCATCAATGTCAGCAATCAAGGCTACCTCTTCAAGAAAGCCATTAAGTGTAGGTGCTTCTGTATTTTTTTGGTACTCTGTAACCTTAGAAATTAGCTCTCCTATGTTTTCAATCCTACCTTCGGCTTCAAGTGTTCCCTCTATTTCAAGATTTTTTATATAACTTGTTCTATCCATCACTGCATTAACAAGGTCAATCAAATCAAAAGTTTCCATTTCTACACGAAGTGTTTTAATGAGATTCACAAAACTCTTAACCTTATTAGCTGATCGAGTCATACCTGGTATTTCGCTAACTTTTTCACAAGCGTCAAAAAAATCAATATCATTAGCATCGGCATAGGCTTCAATTCTACTTATAGTGCTTAGACCAATACCTCTCTTTGGTACATTAATGATTCTTTTAACAGCAATATCATCTGTACTATTATTGACTGTTCTTAAATAAGCAAGTACATCCTTGATTTCCTTTCTTTGATAAAAGGATATGCCCCCAATAATCTTATAGGGTATATTATTAGATATAAATTTCTCCTCAAGGACACGAGATTGAGCATTCGTTCTATAAAGAATAGCAAAATCCTTATAGTCTCTGCCGTTATCCTCAATCTGACGCACTATCTCTTCAGCGACATATCTAGCTTCGGCATGCTCCGATTGAAGCGATTTAAAATCAATAAGTTCTCCTTTTTCCTTATCAGTCCATAGTCTTTTAACTTTTCTTCCGTAGTTATTCCCTATCACATGGTTAGCTGTATCTAAAATATTCTGCGTTGAGCGGTAGTTCTGCTCCAGCTTAATAACACAAGCATTAGGAAAATCCTTTTCAAACTCAAGAATGTTACGAATATCCGCTCCCCTGAATCGATAAATGGATTGGTCATCATCTCCAACCACACATAGATTCTGATGCTTACTAGCTAATAAGGAAACGAAAGCATATTGTACCCTATTAGTATCTTGATATTCATCTACCATTATGTATTGGAATTTATCTCTATATTCCTCTAATACATCTGGTCTTGATTGAAACAACTCAACCGTTTTAAATAACAAATCATTAAAGTCTAGTGCATTATTTTTCATTAATTTTTTTTGATATAGCTCATATACCTTAGCAACCGTTTCCTCTCTTAATCCAACTGCCTGCTTAATATAGTCACTAGGTATCATCATTTTATCCTTTGCCGAACTGATGGCAGCTAATACACTGCTTTCTTTATATAATTTTGGATCTATATTTAACTGCTTCAAGCACTCTCTAATTAATCGTTTTTGATCATCTGTATCATAGATAGTAAAGTACCTATCATACCCTATTTTATCTATATGTCGTCTTAGAATTCTAACACAGGTAGAATGGAAAGTACTCACCCAGATATCCTCTGCAAAACTGCCTAACAGCTTGTCCACTCTTTCTCTCATTTCTTTTGCTGCTTTATTAGTGAAGGTAATGGCTAAAATCTGCCACGGTTTAACCTGCTCTTCTTCAATAAGAAAGGCTATTCTATGAGTCAGCACCCTTGTTTTACCTGAACCAGCTCCAGCTAATATCAGTAATGGTCCCTTAGTATGAAATACTGCTTTTCTTTGCTCTAGATTTAGCATGCTATATTTATTTGACATCTCTTACCACCTATTATTATTTTTGCTTATATTATCATATCATATCCTATGTAAATAAGCCACATGATACATTTTTAATGTTACTAATGCAGTACTGACTATTGGACTTATGCATGAGTTAACAGATTAGGAAACCAACAAACTTTGATAGTCAGAATCGAGTAGGAGGTAATTGATTAATTCAATTACCGACCTCTCACACCACCAAGCATACCGTTCGGTACTTGGCGGTTCAATAGAATTAACATACT
>JANQFZ010000046.1 GCA_028277605.1 Vallitaleaceae bacterium
TTCTCGATCCATAGCGTCTATGAAAGTATTAATATCTACATCTTCGTTAGGGAGAATACAAGTCATTGAGGTTTTTTTATTACCATAGTACAGCTTAACTGCCTTGTAGTTATCCCCTACCATATAAGGTACAGTACCTTTCCTTCTCATCATTTCAACTGTTCTTTTTTCAAGACCGTTATTGAAGGAGATATCAGCGGTTCTTTCTGCATCAAATGGATCAGTCCATTTCCCATTAAAGTAAATAGCATTAATTAAATACATCAGTACATCATCATCAATTGGGGGTTCAATCATCTGATTAATTAAGCCGTTTGTGGATTGATCTATCCATCGGTTAATCGTATTGGATGCATTTTCATTTGAGAAATCTAAAGATTCAACCATTGCATTAAAAGCATCTTTATTTAGGTCTATAAAATCCTGATTGATGGTTTCTCCTTCTCTTATCCATAAGGAATTGGCAACCTCTAACTGAATTTTATCGTCCACTTTATCAAGAAATTGATTCACATATTTAAAGCCACTGTTCACTTCATCTTTGGTTAAGTCACCAAAAGCTAATGCTTCTGCTATTTCTTCCTTGGTCGAGCCTTCAGCACCATTATATGTCATAGCTAAAGCCTCTGATATACTTAATGGCGATATAAAAACATTGTTTTCTAAATCCTCGCCATTCAATTCCTTAAAGATATTAAAAGCAAAAGTATTATTTGCTGTTGTAACTCGGCTGTCTTGTTTGCTTGGTACCATTGCTTTACTTTCTTCTAACGTATCACAGCCTGTTATTAAAAATAGTAAAACAAGAGATAAAATCACACTTATATATTTTTTCATTATATTCCCTCCATCATAATTTACATTAATTGTTATTTTGTTAATCATTTTATTCTTTATCATTTTATTCTTTATCATTTTCTTCTTTATCAGTTTCTTCTTAATTACTTTCTTGTAGTATTTTATAACAAATCATTTCTTACTTACATTTGCTTTCTAACAAAGTATCTATAAATCATAGGCTTTACCCATGAATAATATACTCCCCATTTCTTCATCTGTGATGATAAATATAAAAGGTCGATCTGCAATAAACGAAGTAGGTTCCATTACTGATGATGTATTATCAGTAACAACGGTAACAGTTGCTGCTTCACTACCTTCTTCATTAACCTCAATAACCGCTTTATGAAGGACTTCTGAAATATATAGATCCTCTCTTATGCCGCCAAAGTCAGCTTCATACTCAAAAGCTTCTGCCATACCTAGGCTTTTAAGTGTATCATTGAGTTTTTTTACTCCATATTCCATTTTGAATTTTGGTATTTTGACTATAATATCTGACTCATGAAATTCTTCTTGAATTTCTGCCCACTTATTACCATCTAATGATTCTATAAAGTCGTTAATATCTACATCTTCATTAGGAAGTATACAGACCATGGCTGTTTTTTTATTACCGTAATAAAGTTTGACCGCTTTATAATTGTTGCTTTCCATAAAATCTACAGATTCTTTCATGGACATCATTTCTATGGGATTCTGTTCTCCTAATCCATTATAAAAAATAGCATCATAGGTTCTACCTTTATCAAACTTTTGAGTCCATTCACCTTTAAAATAAATAGCATTGATAAGATACATGATAACGTCTTCTGATATTGGAGCGTTAAGGACTTTTTTGATAAGACCATGAGTGGATGTATCAATCCATTGGTTGATTTTATCCACGGCACTTTTTTTAGAAAAATCTAAGGATTTCGTATAGGCATTGAAAACATCAATATTTAGATCTATAAAATCTTGATTAATTTCCTCTCCTTTTCTAATCCATATAGAGTTAGACATTTCTAATTCTATCTTTTTATCTATCTTTTCTAAGTATTTTTTCATATACTTAAAACCACTATTGACTTCTTCCTTAGTTAATTCTGAAAATCCTAAAGTGTCTTCCATAGCTTCTTTAGTAGAATTCTCAGCTCCATTATAGTTCATAGTTAAGGCTGCTGATACACTTAATGGTGAGATGAAGATATTTTCTTGTACATCCTCATGATTTATTTTTCTAAAGAGATCAAAAGCAAAGGTTGTATTAGCTTGGACGATTCTTTCATCCTTGATGCTTTCAACTAACTCTACATTATCTGTATTGCACCCTGTTAAAGCGGCAAATATAATGATTAAAATACAGCTTACCGTCATCTTCATTGATTCCTCCTCCTTTCTGTTACATATATTTAGACTATTAATTACTTCAAAAAGTTCCAGTATATTTAAAAAAGTGTAAAAATCTCTAAAAACAATAGACTTAGGTTAGATATTTAAGATTCTATTAAAATAGGCAGGCTATAGCTATAGGTCATATGCTTTTCCTATAAATAAGATATTGCCCATTTCCTCATCCCAAATAACAAATATAAAGGGGTGGTCGGCAACAAAGGTTATGGGTTCTCTTACAGAATCTGCACCACATTCAATGATAGTAACGGCTGCTGCTTCACTACCTTCTTCATTAACTTCAATCACAGCCTTATGTAAAACATCTGTGATAAATAAGCCGTTATAGATTCCACTCAAATCTGCTTGAGTTGTAAAGACTTTATTCATACCAAGGCTTACTAAGCTCTTACTCAGCTCTTTAGGTCCATATTCCATCCTAAATTTTGGTATACTTAAATTAACAAACTCTTCACTATTTAATTCTGCTTGTAGGGTATGCCACTTTTCATAATCAAAAGAGTCAATAAAGGTGTTGATATCAACTGTCTTATCTGGAAGGATACAAGTCATTGAAGTTTTTTTATCACCGTAATATAGTTTAACTGCTTTATAATTATCTTCTTCCATATATAGAATATCATCCCACATACGCATCATCTTAATAGTTTTCTCTTCTCCATAACCATTAATAAAACTATCATCCATTGTTTCAGTTGCTTTAAATGGATTCGACCATTCTCCTTTAAAATATATGGCATTAATTAAATACATTATGACTTCTTCTGGAATTGGAGGCTTTATCATATTGGTTATCAATCCCTTGGTGGATTGGTCTATCCATCCATTGATTATTTTTTCAGCTTCACTCTTAGAAAAATCTAATTCTTGAACTCTGGCATTAAATACCTCTTGATTGATATCAATAAAATTCTGCTGTATGTTAATACCCTCTCTTATCCATAGTGAATTTGCTATCTCAAGAATTATTTGATCATCCATATGATTGAGGTAGTTATTCAAGTACTTATAGCCGCTATTAATTTCTTCTTTTGTTAAGTCTCCAAAGGCTAAAGCGGATGTTATTTCTTCCTGAGTGGAATCTTTAGCTCCATTATAGGTCATTGTTAAAGCTTCACTAATACTTAAAGGTGAAATAAAGATATTATTCTCTAGATCTTCACGATTAATTGCTCTAAAGATATTAAATGCAAAAGTATTATTAGCAGTTGTTATTCTGCTGTCTTGTTTCGTTTCAACCATTGCTTCACTAGTCATATCCATTGTATCATCACAGCCTGTTGATAAAATTAGCAAAGTAATAATTGAAAACACTGACATTATTTTCTTCATAACATACGCTCCTTTAATTACTATGTTTTAGGAAAACCAATCTTTGTGCCGATTCTACTCTTCCTATCTAACTACACAATATACATGTCTGAAGTATACTTAGACACAGCACTTATCAGTCTTCCTTATTCTATATTACATTCATTAATTAGACTTAAATAACTGCTAAAAGGTTCCTGTAATTTGTAAAAAAGTATTAATGTACTAAAAATAGGTGCTGTTAGAAATTCTAAATCAAGGCAAAAAAATAGGCAGGCAGGACTTTCCCTGCTTACCTTAAACTGTATCCAATTTAATGGATACACTCTCTATCTATGCCAAATTTATGTTATAAGCTATTCTTGACCTTGTGTTTCCTTTAATAGCTTATCCATCTCTTCTACCAATTCTCCAAAATACTCTAATACAGAATCTACAGGTTCAGAGGTATTCATGTCTACACCTGTTGCTTTGAGAATTTCAATTGGATAATCGGATCCACCTGCGGCTAAGAAGTCTAAATAATCATCAACAGCACCTTCTTTTCCAGAGGTTATATCCTTCATAATTTGATAAGACGCTGCCATAGAGGTAGCATATTTATACACATAAAAATTCATGTAAAAATGAGGGATTCTTGACCATCCTACTTTGGCAATGTCATCGATGGTATATGCTTCTCCGTAATACTTCTTAATTAACTCAACCCATAGAAAATTAAGTGCTTCTGACGACACAGGCTGCCCAGATTCTACCATTTCATGTATGGTTTTTTCAAATTCTGAAAACATAACCTGTACATAAACGGTACCTCTGATATTCTCAATCTGCTTATTGAGTAAGAAGAGCTTTTCATCATTATTCTTAGCATGCTTAATTAGATAATCCATTACTAACATCTCATTAACAATAGCAACAACCTCAGCTGTAAAAATGGGATAATCAGCATTGATAAAGTTTTGTTTTTCATTAGAATATTTGGTATTAAGAGCATGCCCCATTTCATGTGCTAGTGTTAAAGCTGAATCTAATGAGTTATTAAAATTCAAAAGTATATAAGGATGCATACTATAAGTTCCCCATTGGTATCCACCTGTATATTTATTTTTATCTTCATAGACATCAATCCATCTGGAGTTAATGCCTTCAATGAAGTCATCTGTATAGTCTTTCCCTAATGGTTCTAAAGCTTTTACTATCATATCTACTGCTTCTTCATAAGTCATTTTCATAGTATAATCATTAACTAATGGTATATAGGCATCATACCCATGAAGTTCCTCAAACCCTAGGGCATCTTTTTTCATTTGATAGTAATTATGTAGAGGCTCTAAGTTGTTACTTATAGCTGTGACAAGATTATCATAAACTGATTTTGGAATAAATTCACTTGCTAATGCAGCATCTATAGAAGAATCAAAATTTCTAAGCTTTGCAGTAGCAGCATTCGCCTTAACTTCTGTAATATAGATTTCTGATAAGGCATGGTTGAAATCAGCATAGCTTTTAAATCGTGCTTCATAAGCTCTTTTTCTAACATCTCTATCCATACAGGTATCTAAGATATCGTAGTAGGTACTTGTTGAGAGTTCAATATCCTTACCGTCAGCATCTTGAATGGTAGGATACTTGTAATCTCCATAAAGCACTTTATCAAATATGTTTCTAGGTGCACTAATAACCTCTGATAATCCTGAAAGAATAGCTTCTTCTTTTTCAGATAATATATGCTCCTTCTGTTTAACTAGTTCACTTAAATAACCCGTGTACTCAGATAGCTTAGGATCAGTGATAAGTCTATTCAAAGTTGTTTCATCTAATGCAAGTAATTCGGGCTGAACGTAGGAAACGGCTTGTAAATACTCACTATAAGTACTACTAGCGATACTTGCCATCTCAGAAGCATTAGCATTGGTTTGATCCAAATCCAAGGTTAGATTAGCATAGACATAACCCTTTTCAATAAGAATAGATGCTTCAATATCTGTACTTAGGTAATCCAATAATGAAACTGCACTATTAAGTTTACCTTTGTAGGATGCTAGTTTAGGCAAGTAATCTTCTTTTAGCTTTTGCATGTCTGCTTCAAATAGTTCTCTTGTTTGATAGAATTCTGTTAAATCCCATTTATATTTATCCTCTGCTTCAGGTCTAGTTATGATTGGTTTGTCTTCAGATGCATAAACCAATATTTGGCTACAAAAGACAAACACTAAAGTCAATACTGCGATTATTGATGTTCTCCTCTTATTGTATTTCATATGAAACCTCCTTTTTTTATATATATTAAATTAATCTGTGTTATCCACATCTTTAATCTAATATCTAAATTATACATCAAATTTAAGTCCTGAGGGTATTATACTCGCTAATACTTGACTATTCAAGCATATTTTGTCGTACACACTAAAAAATGATGTCAATAAAAAAATAAAGGTACATGGACAGGTTCCAATGTACCTTTATTTCACTCAGTTTTATCTCCTATAAACACTAAATACTAGATTTTATCTAATGCACCCTTTAAGTCATCTATTATATCTTCAATGTTTTCTAATCCAACTGAAAATCTTATTAAATCCGGCTTAACACCTGATGCTATTTGTTCTTCTTCTGATAACTGTCTATGAGTGGTACTAGCAGGATGTAATACACATGAACGTGTATCAGCAACATGAACCACAAGTGCTATCATATTTAAGTTATCGATCATCTTCTCACTTGCTGTTCTCCCACCTTTTACACCAAAAGCTAATACCCCACTGCATCCATCAGGTAGATACTTCGTGGCTAAATCATGAGTTGGATGGCTCTTTAATCCCGGATAAGTAACCCATTCTATTTTTTCATGATTTTCCAGCCACTGAGCTACAGCTAAAGCGTTTTTGCAATGACGCTCCATTCTAACTGGTAGTGTTTCAATCCCAAGATTAATTAAAAAGCCGTTGAATGGACTCATCGTTGCTCCCATGTCTCGTAAGAGCTGTACACGTGCTTTTGTAATATAAGCCGCTTCTTTAAAATCTCTTACATACACCACACCATGATAGCTTTCATCTGGAGTTGTCATTTCAGGAAACTTACCATTTTCCCAATTAAACCTTCCACTATCAACAATCATTCCACCAACACTCGTTGCATGACCGTCCATATATTTCGTACAAGAATGAATGACAATATCTGCACCATGTTCAATAGGACGACAAAGAATAGGAGTTGGAAAGGTATTGTCCACAATAAGCGGCAGGTTATTACTATGGGCTAGTGTTTCAAACTTATTAAAATCAAGTATATTAAGTACTGGATTCCCAATTGTCTCAGCAAAGACTGCCTTAGTATTAGGCTTTATGTAGCTCTGTAATTCCTCTAGACTAAGTTCAGGATCAACAAAGGTAACCTCTATACCCATTTTACTTAATGTTGTTTTAAGTAATGAGAAAGAACCACCATATAAAGTACTAGAGGCTAAAAGATGCTCTCCAACCGTACATATCGTCATAACTGATATCATGGTTGCCGCTTGACCAGAAGATGTAGCCACGGCACCAATACCACCTTCCATCATTGCTACTTTTTTTTCTAATGCTTCTAAAGTTGGATTACTTATTCTTGTATACATATGCCCTGGGGCTTGTAAATCAAATAATTTAGCGACTTCTTCGCATGTATTATATTTATACGTTGTACTCTGATAAATTGGTAAAATTCTAGGCTCTGAATTTCCAGGTGTATATCCACCTTGTACAGCAGCTGTTTCGATTTTCCATTTTTTGTCCATACCATGACCTCCTTTGTCAATAATGCTTATATTATAGTGGAAAACCATAATAAATTCAATCATAACTTTTTTACTGTAAATTGATATTGCACTAATTGATTCAATAAAGTTAAGGCTCTAGACAATATAATTGATTATACCTGCACAAAAAAATCCAACCAGACTAAAGGATATACACTATAATTACCCTTAGCCGAGTTGGATAGATAAAGGAATAGAAACATATGAGTAATAGATTAAACACGAACTATCAATTTATAAATCAAAAGTCTTGCCCATAAACAAAATACTTCCCATTTCTTCATCTGCAATGATAAATACAAAAGGTCTATCTGCAATAAATGAAATAGGTTCTTCCATAGCAGATTCTTTCACTTCAACAACTGTAACACCAGCTGCTTCACTGCCTTCTTCATTAACCTCAATGACCGCTTTATGAAGAACTCTAGATATGAATAATCCTTCTCTTATGCCGCTAAAATCTGCATTGGGTTCAAAAGCTTCTGACATGCCAAGACTTTTCAAGGTTTCATTAAGATTTTTTATACCATACTCCATTTTGAATTGTGGTATTTGAAGAACAAGGTCTTCAACTTCAGTCAGCCCTTCTTGTATTTGTGCCCAACGGTTAGTATCTAAAGTCTCAATAAAGCTATTAATGTCCAGATCTTCATCAGGAAGCAGACAGTACATAGCTGTTTTCTTATTTCCATAGTACATTTTTACTGCCTTGAAATCTTCGCCTTTCATATAATCAATAGTTTCCTGCATACGCATCATTTTGATAGGCTTTTGCTCACCTAATCCATTATTGAACTCTGAAATTATTGTTTTATTTTTATCAAATTGCTTAGTCCATTGTCCTTTAAAATAGATAGCATTGATAAGATACATCATCACATCATTGGATATAGGAGACTTAAGCATTTTCTTAATTAATCCATTGGTTGATGCATCTATCCACTGATTGATTTCATCTACAGCACCATCCTTTGAAAAATCTACTTCTCTAATCCAAGCATCAAAGGCATCTTGATTGATATCTACAAAATCTTGATTAATTATTTCGCCTTCTCTAATCCAAATGGAATTAGCTATACTTAACTCTATCTTTTTATCTATCTTATTAAGATATTCGTTAACATATTTAAATCCACTATTAACTTCATCTCTATTTAAGCCAGTGAATTCTAAAGTCTCTTCCATAGATTTTTTTGTGGTTGTTTCAGCACCATTATAGGTCATGGTCAAAGCTGCTGATATACTTAAAGGGGAGATGAAAACATTTTTTTCTACATCTTCACTATTAATCGTTTTAAACACATCAAATGCAAATGAGTTGTTGGCATGGATGAGTCTTTCGTCCTTTCTGCTATTAATTAAGTCTTTATTATCTATTACATAACACCCTGTTAAAGTGGTACATAATATTATAATAAGGATACAGCTCACTATTCTTTTCATGTTGGTGTCCTCCATCTCTTTCTTTATTTATTTAGACTATCATGCTCTGCAAAAAGTTCCGATATATAGCTTTCTTTTGATGAATCATAATAAATACTTGTAATTTAGTATTAACCAAATGTATATTTAAAATAGTTATTTGAGACCTACAACTCAATATTGACATATATACTCCACTAACTATAAAATATCCATAGTTGAGAGTTTACAATTATATCATCACTATCAGAAGTTTAATACTACCTCATCAAACAAATACATTAAAAACTTCGATTGTTCTTTTCATTAGAACTCTCAAAAAAAGGCACCTCGGTAGGTACCTTTTAATATGGATAAAAATATTGTGTTCATTCTTTTAGTCAATATCTACTTTTAAATCATAGTCGCCACTTCTTCCACCAAAGTAGCGTACCTTTAAATAATATATTCTATCATCATAAATTTCGATTCCATCAATATCTTCAATTACTCCTTCAAATTCAGTAGAAGATTCAATTAATGATCTCTCTTCATCATATAAATAAAGGTCAAAATCTGAATCACTACTAAATGCTTCTAACTCAAAATCACTTGTTCCAGCTCTATTTGGAATAATTTTAAACCAATCTTCTTTATCACTTCTTGAAACTTCTCCTAAAACTCCTAATTGTCTATGACCATCTAACCAGATAACTTGAGCTTCTTGTGGCATATCGTTTGGTTCATCCTCATTTATGTGATCATAGGCAAACACATTACTTCCTTGCAAAGATATCATTGCAAAAATACTTAAAAATACTACTAATTTTTTCATTTATTTTCTCCCTCTTTCCCATTATTATAAATACTGTATATTTTCCTTTCCTCCTTTCCTTTACTCTCTTCACAATAGTATATATATTTATGTATTTTGATTTTGTAAAAAGATAATTTTCTTCTAATCCTAGATAATATACAGTAATAAGATTAAAAGTAGTAATGTATATTTTATTATGTAATACATTGCTTATATTATATTAACTCTAATTGTTTATTATGTCAATAAAATTTATTGTATTTATTTTGATTTGTTCTTATTTTTTTATTTTTTATTTAGGTATTTGTATTTTTAAACATTATTCTCATTTTATAGTTAAATATACCTATATATTCGACATTTTTTACTGCTTTTTTATTATGAATTAAAAAAGTAATTTATACTAAATATGTTTTATTCAAATTCATTCAATGATTTTATTACCTTCAAGTAAAATATATCCCATGTTCTGTGGTACAGGGATAATAATTCCTAGGATCTCATTGTTTGCTCACAAGATGATAAATTAAGTAAAATTATTATTGATATAAGTATTTTAATTACCAAGTCTTTTCTCAATCCTATGGCCCCCTATTGAATAATTGCTTTAACAAATTCATAGCATCAATTCTCTCTTTATGTATCTGTCCTTTTATTTACTATTCTCGTTACATCTATCTACTGGAGTATTACTGTAGGTACTCAATAAACCATTACTACTCCAGTAATAGCCAGCTGTTTTCATGGAAGATTACTTGCACTAATTCTTCTTTTGGTTTAAAGATTAAACTATAAAAAACGCCTTATACTAATAAATATTAGATAGGCGTTTTTTACTTAATTGTAAAACTACATATTTAACTCTTTCTTAAGTTTATTGATACCAAACTCTATTCTTTTAATGGACTCTTCCTTTCCTAGTATATCTGCTAGGTCAAAGGCACCACCGGGTGTGGACGGTTTACCAGATAGCGCTGTTCTTAGCGGCCAGAGCATCTGCCCGTTTTTTATACCTAATTCCTGTATAAGAACCATGACAGTATCGTGTAGTGCATCCTTATCCCAGACTTTCTGCTCTTTAATTATAGGAAGTGCTTTTTCCAAGCTTTCTAATGCATTTTCAGGATTGGTTTTCATTCTCTTATGTCTGTATAAATCAATATCATAATCGGGTAAATCATTAAAAAAGTCCACAATATCAGGAATATCGGTCAATACCTCAAGCCTGCTCTGTATTAGCTGTCCAATCTTTTTTAAATCAATATTCCTTAGAATAGTGTTTTTTAAATAAGGTTCTGCATAAGTATAAAAATCTTCAAACTGCATATGCTTAATATAGTCACTATTCATCCATCTAAACTTTTTCATATCAAAGACGGCTGGTGATTTATTAATTTTAGTATAGTCAAACGCCTTAATTAACTCTTCTAAACTAAATATTTCAGTGTTACTTCCTGGACTCCATCCAAGTAGTGCAACAAAATTAACGATAGTCTCCTGTAAAAAACCTTGCTCTAGTAAATCCTCATAGGAAGCGTGACCACTTCTTTTACTTAGCTTCTGTCCTTCTTCATTAGTAATTAATGGACAATGGACATAGACAGGAACCTCCCAGCCAAAAGCTTCATAGAGTCGATTATACTTTGGAGAAGATGATAAGTATTCGTTACCTCTAACCACATGAGTGATTCCCATTAGATGATCATCCACCACATTAGCAAAGTTATAGGTTGGGTAGCCATCCGATTTAATGAGTACCATATCGTCTAATTCAGAATTATCGACAGTTATTGTTCCATAGATAACATCCTCAAATGAAGTTTGTCCCGTTGTTGGATTGTTTTGTCTAATAACATAAGGAATGCCTTCAGCCAGCTTTTGCTCTACTTCATCTTTGGTTAAATTCAAACAATGTTTATCGTACCTAAAGGTCTCCTTATTTTGCTCCGCTTGTAATCTCAAGGCATCTAAACGCTCTTTATTGCAGAAGCAATAGTAGGCCTCTCCTTTTTCTACTAGTTTTTTTGCATATTCTAAATAGATTCCTTTTTGCTGTCGCTCACTTTGAATATATGGACCAACTTCGCCCTCTTTATCAGGCCCTTCATCATGTATAAGGCCTGTACCTGCCATCGTTTTATAAATAATCTCTACAGCACCTTCAACCAGTCTCTCTCTATCGGTATCCTCGATTCTTAATAAGAAATCCCCACCCTCATGCTTAGCAATAAGATAGGCATATAAAGCAGTTCTTAAATTACCAACATGCATACGCCCTGTAGGGCTTGGTGCAAATCTGGTTCTAATTTTTTTTGTTATCATGTTTACCACTCCAATTAGTCATGTTATATATCATTAATTCTTGATATTGTACCTCTATTATTACCGATTTTTTCAATTAATCTATGTTCCTTATTCTACCACAATTATCCTATGTGTCATACTAACAATAGGATTTTAATAATAAAAATATAGCATGATATTAATATAATGAAAAAGTTACTGCTATATTTTATACTATTCTTTAGCAGTTATCAATACAGTTTTTTTTGAGTTTCTACATTAAGGGAGACCAAGTTGACAGGTAAGGTTATCTTAAGTACTTTGTTGGTATAGAATATAGAAGGGGATAGCATTCAAATGATATTGCATATTATTAAATGCCTATAGGTGAATATATCGTATGTACTTTTGAAGCAGAGAATTTTCATCTTCTTACAACCAATGCATTGGATAAAGCTGTAAATTATGTGTTTCGTACTAAACTAATAAAGAGTTAAATGAATATTATTTGAATCCCTTACCCAATACCTCACTCGTATTAATGATTATAAGCAATGCATTTTCATCAGCCTTATGAACACTTTCTTTTACACGTGTAAATTGTCTTTTTGTAACAGCTGTCATGAGTACACTATAATTTTTTTTACTATACATGCCAACCCCATCCAATTTGGTTATTCCGCGGTTAGACTGACGCATTAACTCAGAAGCAACTTTTTCTTCATGAGTCGTTATAATGTAACACATTCTAACATAGTCCAATCCATTAACGACTAAATCACTGACCTTTCCACTAACAACTATCATAATTAGAGCTAATAGAACATTTTCTGGATTATTTAATATAATACTACCAATCAGCACGATACTCCCATCAATAATTATTAATATTTTTCCTATTGTAATATTTCTAAATAAAGTAATCAATAATTGTCCAAAAAGTTCAGTACCACCACTAGAGACATTATATCTATAATTTAACCCAACGGAAATACCGAGGAAAACCCCCCCGTATCCTGCGGCTATTAAAGGATTACTGGTCATAGCTGGTAAAAAAGCCAATGCATCAATCAAAAAGTTTAGGAGTGTTGTTACTAGTAAGCATTTGATAGTATAAGGTATTGCTTTTATTTTCAGTGACATAATCATTATAGGTAGATTTAACAAATAACCAACTAAACCTACACCTAAAGCAAAGTATTTGTTAATTAATAAACCAATCCCTGTAACTCCTCCACCGACAATATCATTGGGTTTAATAAAGAGATTAATTGCTAAGGCATAGACAATACAGCTAATTATTGCAAAAAACCAACTCCTAAATTCTTCCTTATTAACACTAAAACGCATGACCTTCCTCCTATGTAATATGTAATAAATAACTTCTTTATCTTTTTTTACAATACTGTCATACTAACTATAAGATTAGTGGTTGTACTTTGCTCAAAGTAGGAAAGTAACGTTACATATAAAACTGACACCGTAATAGATAATTATTACGATGTCAGCACATGTTTAAAAAAACTAATAAACATATAATTAATATTTAATATTCCATTTTCCACATATATCTTCTGACAGTCAATGGATGTCCTCTAAATTCAGCAAGAGCATTAGCATAGCCTCGTAGAACCACTCCTACTACTATGGATGCAAAATAGCCTTTTAGATCTTGATCCATATCTTTCATGTCAAAGTCTTCTGCATCAATCAAGACAATTTTATCAGAATACTTTTTACAAAAAGCATGTGCTCTTTCATCTAAATATCTTGAGCTATCCATACCTTTTACTATAATGAATGGTACATCATAATCAGTAATTTCGAATGGTCCATGAAAATATTCTCCTGAATGAATAGCATTAGAATGTACCCATTGCATTTCCATTAATAAACATATTGCAAAGGAGTATGCAGGTCCATAGTTTCCTCCACTAGCCATAGTATATATAATTTTTTCTCTTTTATAGTTTCTGCCAAAATCCAAGGCTTGCGATGCATATTTTTCAATATTTGCTTTGAATATTTCATCCATCTTGTCAATAGCTTTAATAGCTCTTTCATACTTTTCATTTGGAGCAATGGCATGAAGCATATTAAAGATTAAGCAATGTAGAATAGTATGATTATGATTAGTCATGTCAGATTCTTCTAACCAATCATAATGAATTGGATACTCAGCAGTTTCCCATAATGGAGACCCTACAATATGTGACATTGCAATAGTCAAAGCTCCTTTTTCTCTAGCTAATCTAGTCGCTTCAATTGTCTCAGGTGTCATTCCTTTCATTGAACAAGAGATAACAACCGAATCATCACCTAATGCTTTAGGCGTTCGATAGACAAATTCATTAGCTGTATACACGGTAGCTGGTATTTCACTTTCACAGTCCAGTATATATTGTGCTGGCATCATTAAAGCCATAGAACCTCCACAGGCTACAAAATAAATGTGATTAATTTTCTTCTTAGCTTTTATAGCTTGTACAGCCTCATTGATTTGATCCTTATGCTCTTTTTTCATAATAATTACTCCTTTACTTTTTATATTTAATAAATGATATGCATTTATTATATAACATTATATAACGTCATGTTTTAGGTGAGATATCTTATATGTATAGAATAAAAAATTAATATGCAATTATGGTATGGATTTAACCTTTTACAGAACCTGCGGTTAACCCTCTGATAAATTGTTTCTGCATTAATAAGAAAATCAATATCATTGGAATGGATGCAATAACAATCCCAGCTAACAAGACGGTATAATTCGCTCTCATATCGCCTTGGAAAGTCATCAATCCTATAGGTATGGTCATAATCTTTTTATCTTCAAGAAATACATTAGCAAATAAGAATTCATTCCAAACGAAATTTAAATTAACAATAGCGCATGAAGCAAATATTGGCTTACTGATAGGCACAATAATTTTATAAAAGATTTGAAAGCTATTATAGCCATCTATATAAGCTGCTTCCTCTAGTTCTTTTGGAATAGAAAGAAAATATGCTCTCATTAAGAATACAGTAAAAGGTATTCTAAATGCTATATAAGGTAATATAACCGCAAAATAAGTATTGTATAGGTTGAGTGTTTGTAACATTTTGTAAAGCGGAACTAATGCAACTTGTTCTGAAAGGGCCATACCTCCAAGTACTATAATAAAAATAATATTTTTCCCTTTGACATTAAATCTAGTAATACCATAGGCTAGTAAAGCACTAATGGTAATAATTAGTATTAAAGAAATGGAACTGACTATAAGGGAATTTTTAAAATAAGCAAATAGACCTTTTCCCCACGCTTCTACATAATTACTAAACAGCAGTTTTTCAGGTAAAGCTAATGAGTTATTGAATAATTCATTATTACTTTTTAATGAGTTTATTAGTAACCATATTATGGGCAGAAATATACTTATGACTAATACAATAAAGAATAAATTTAAAAGTAGTTTTAGAATACCTTGCTTACGTGTTTTTTTTATGTGTACTGCGTTACTTAACATGGCTACCCTCCTATACTTTACCCGATTTTGTAACAATTATTTGTATAATAGAAATCGTGACGGTTACAACAAATATCAAAACTCCTGTTGCGGCTGCTAAACCCATTTTGTCATGTAAAAATGCATTTTGATATAAGAAGACTCCCAATACCTGTGAACTATTACCAGGGCCTCCACTAGTCGTTGAATAGACCTCTGTAAAAAGTTTGAATGCACCAATAATAGTTATAATAGAGCATACTAATAATTGCTCTTTAACAAGAGGAATCATGATATGTATCGCTCTTTTAATAGGACCTGCTCCATCAATTGCAGCGGCTTCAAGATAGTCTTTTGGTATATTCTGTATTGCTACTACCATAAGTAAAGTGATATAGCCTGTGAACTGCCATTGACTCATCGCTATGATACAATAAATAGCTATTTTAGAATCACCCAGCCATGATTGTGTCAAGTTTTCTAATCCAACCGACCTTATCAACGAGTTCAGAAGTCCAACTTGTGGTGAATACACAAAGGTAAAAAGTAAACCAACGGCTGTTAATGATATTAGAGCAGGTAGAAAATATATATTTCTATATACATTCCTTAATCTTCCCGTCAGTTTGCTTTCAAGTAAGAGTGCAATAATGGTGCCAAATCCTACTTGTACAATTAATGAAATCACTGCGTACATCGTATTGTTCTTTATCATGATAGGAAAAATATCACTTGTAAAAAGTTTTATATAGTTATCAAATCCTACAAATACTTTTCCTGCAGAATACGATGATAAACGAAAAAAGCTATAGACAAAATTAGATATTACAGGTATATAAACAAAGAATAAAACCATTAGTAATCCCGGTATAATATAATAGTAAGGAACAAATTTTTTCCTTTTCATCATTATATCCACCACCTTTCTGTATAGAAAGGTGCATCTATATAAAACTAGAGCACCTTTATTATTAATTATCTAATAGTTTTATTCATTGGCCCCTGATTGATATGTTTCTTGAGCTTCTTTTGCAGCTTTTTGTATTTTCTTCATAGCATCTTCTGGTGTAATATCTCCATTTGTTAAATCAGATACTGCTGTTAGATACTCATTTGCAATAGTAGAATATAAGGAAGCATCAAACCATCCAGCCATTGTTTTTGCATTTTTTATAACCTCATAAGCTTCGAGCAACTTTTGGTCGTTAAGTCCATCAACAATTCCTACTCCTGCATTGAACCATCCTACCTGTTGAACTTCTTTTTTACCAACTTCTGGTCCAGTAAAGTATTTTAGAAATTCTATACTCTCTTCTGGATACTTTGTTTTAGAAGAGATAACAAATCCTTCTGGAGAACCAGTTAACAGTGTAGGATCGCCTTCACCTTCAATAAGTGGAAAGCCAAACATACCATAATTCATATCTGGATTTTCATCTGCTAAATAGGGTATTTCAACTAATTCAGCGAAAAACATGCCTGCTTTACCCTGTGCAAAATTATTACGAGCCATATCATGTGGTATTCCATTGACTGCCTCATTAAAATATGGTATTAGTTGCTGATAATATTCCAATGCTTTGACATAATTAGGATCAGTGAATTCTCCTGTTGCAGGATCTAAATCTTTTAATCTTATTTCATTATTTACTAACATTTGATTAATACTTCCAATATAATGAGAGGAAGGCCATTGATTCTTGTTTCCATAAGCTATAGGTGTAATATCCTTAGCCTTTAGGGCTTCACATACTTCTATAAACTCGTCCCAAGTATCAGGTACTTCTAGATTATTTTCATTAAAGATGTCAATATTATAAAACATCATTTTAGCATCTAATCTAAAAGGTATTCCATATAATACATCGCCCTTGCGATATTCATTAACTTGTGCTTCAAGAAGAGAATTCTTCCATTCACTATCATTATTAAAAGCATCTGTAAGATTCATGATTAAGCCTTCTCTTAAAAAACGCTCTGAAAACTCTCCAGACCAGCTAAAAAATACATCTGGACACTCATTACTACCAACTACAACTTTTATCTTTTCTTTATAAGGTTGATTCTGTGCACTTGAAATGACAATATCAATATCTGGATGATCTGCTTCATACTGTGCAACAGTTTCTTCTATAAATGAATTAAAAGGCTCATCTGGAAATCTGTGAAAGAGTTTAATGACTTTCTTTTCTTCTACTTGCCCATCATTGTCTTCTCCATCATTTGCTTCACCGTTTGTCACTTCTCCATCTGGTACATCATTATTATTGGGTGTACTACATGCTGTCATAAATATCATGACTATTATTAATAATAGTCCAAGTAAACTTCTGCCTATTTTTTTTGTCATATAATTATCCTCCCAAAATAGTAATAATAAAGTTTTTAGCTACACGTTACCCATATAAAAAATAAATATGATTTATTTAAATTTCTCTTTTAGCCACTAAAATTAACTTATTCATTCAAACTGGAAAGTTCACTAAACGGTTTTAAAGACCAAAGAGAAATAGTTTTAATTCATTTGCTAATCATTTTATTTTTTATAACTTTTCCCAAATCCAAAAGCCCCATCATAACTACAAATTTTGGACGAAAATAGTGCAGCCTTGTATAGACTTGCTTTAATCACTACATCTCTATATTCATCCACTTTTGTTATTCCTTTATTCCCTGATTTTACGGAAAAATCAACCACTTCTTTCATATTGTTAATATACCCAGTTAAAAAAGCGGTTATGAAAGAATCTCCTGCCCCCATTGTATCAACTGCTTCAATTAAACATGGTGATTGTTCATATAGCTTGTTCTTAACTAATACTAACGCGCCTCTAACACCTCTAGTAGCAATAACGATATGCTTGCACCCATAAGACATAATATCATGCATTAAGCTTATAATATCTTCATCTTTCATTTCACTACAAGAAATACTCGCGCAATCAATATACTTACAACACCTTTTAAGATACTCATCTGTATAACGATTAGAAAAATCCATAGAAATAAAATTAGAATATGGACTTAGATGGATCAACTCATCTTCAATAAAGCTAAAACAACTCGTATGTACTATATCAAAATTACTGATATAAGAAATATCTACTCCACTTAAAGCCAATGGGTATTTTGATGAAACACCTCCTTTATTAGACCCAACAAACACCCTATCCCCTTTTTCCAATTTCACTTGTGAATAACCATTTTCACCTTTATAAAAGCGGCAATGATCCAATCGAATTCCTAATGACTTTGAAATTTGGTATACATGTTCTCCAGCTTCATCATCACCAAAAACGCCTAGATAAGAAGCATCCATACCAAGCATATTAGCATAAACAGCAAAATTCAAAGCATTGCCACCAGGATACATGGTTTTAGTATGGATGTATTTATCAACAACATTGTCTCCTAGTCCAATAACTCGTATCATAACCACTCCCTTTTTTAAGTATCTTTTAACTCCTCTTGCATTTATTATATTACGTTATAATACAAATTGCAATGGTAATTTTTATTTTTTTGTATAATTTGTATGTTTTCTACATTATATTGCATTATTTTTGTAGTTCTTAGCCATATTAGAATGTTGAATTGTATTTGGTACTTTCACCAAAGATACTAGTCCTTATAATTTTACAAAAAAAATAGATTAATCGAACACCATTATGAACTGGTGATACGACTAATCTATTTTTTTGATTGGAATAATTATTACGTTATAATACAATTATTGGCAAATGTTAAGTATTACACTTGTACTTATCCATTAATCTTATATTATCATTTTATATTTTTTAGGATTCACAACTTGTCGGCAATTATGTATGGAATTACCCATTTTATCATAGCAAACACCTCTTAATAAGAGTAATGGTGTATTACTTTCTATATTCAATAATTCTGCTTCTTTATCCGTTGCATAACAGACATCTAACTCTGTTCTTCCTACAGATGGAATGATATTATGATGATCTAACAGGTTATACAATGAGCCTTCTAAATCATTAGTTAAAAGATAAGAATACTCAGTTGAAAAATGTGTATCTTCAACCATAACAGGTTCTCCGTCACAAAATCTTATACGCTTGATTGACAATATGTTGGTAATACTATCGTCCAAGCCCAACTCTCTTCTATCTCTATCTGTTGCATTAATCAATCCAGCAAAAATTAAAGCAGCTGATGGCACCTTACCTAATATTTCACACGACTGACTAAATCCCATAAATTTTTTCATGTTTTTTACTAGCTTAACCTCTGATACAAAAGTTCCAACGCCTTGTTGTTTAACCAGATAGCCTTCTTCTACCAACTCGCCTATAGCTTTTCTTACAGTAATTCTACTAACTTCATATTTTTCACTTAATTCTAATTCAGTAAGTATCTTGTCACCTGAATTAAGAATATTATTATTAATATCCTCTTTGATAGATTCTATAAGTTGTCGGTATAAAGGCTCACTCGAATTTTTATCAAGTGGTGTTTTTTTCATTGCTTTCATCCTTTTATAATATAATATATTCTCAACTTACTCATTTCTAGTATATCATAATAAATAAAAAAAACAAAGACATATTACAACAACTAGATTTGGTAGTTAATTTTAGCATTAATATACAAATATTCTATATTTTTTTTGTTTAAAATAGCCCTAGTTCTTTAAGTTAATAGATAATATAAGCTTGATTGTATTATAACATTATGATACAATATATATTGTCGTAACATAATCATCATCTATACTATTGAAGGAGGCAGGCTAAGTGTTTAATTTTAACGAGAAAGAGTTTTTACAAGTAGAACAAAACGGATTAAACATAATACAAGACGTGGAAAACATAGTTGATACTATCTGTAAAGTAGGTTATAGTAATATATTCTTTGTAGGCATTGGTGGAACTATTGCTTATGCAAAACAAACAGAAACTATTGTAAAATCTCGTTCTACACTGGATCTTCATGTTGAAAATGCTGCTGATTTAGTAGCTTTTGGCAATTGTCACCTTAACAAAGATACTATTGTAATCATTGAATCAAAATCTGGAGATACCAAAGAAATTGTTCATGCTGTAGATTATGTCCATAAGATAGGGGCAAAAGTTATTGGATATATTGGAAATCCAAAATCTATTTTGTCTGAAAAAGTTGACTATGTTATCCATGGTAATAGCGGTCCATACTATTATTGGTTTAGTGCAGCACTTAGATTGATGTATCATAAAGGTGAGTTTGATAATTACATAGACTTTATCAAGAACATTCAAAACCTTCCCGTTATCCTCAGTCAAGTACAAAAGGATGCAGACGAAAAATGTGAAGCATATGCAGAAAAATACAAAGATGCTCCTATTCAGTATTTTATAGGTTCTGGTAACTTAGAAGGATGGGCTTATTGTTATGCTATGTGTATATTAGAGGAAATGCAATGGATGCGTACTAAATTCGTATCGGGTTCAGATTTCTTTCATGGAACTTTAGAAGTTATTGACAGAGATACAAGTGTCATTCTTTTTAAAGGAGAGGATAACTCCCGTCAAATCATGAATCGTGTAGATAATTTTGTTCAGAAAATCAGTGCAAACGTTACTGTTTTTGATACAAAAGATTATGCGCTAGATACTATTGATAAGAATTATAGAGGTTTGATTTCTCCATTTGTGATGCGAGCCATCTGCCAAAGAATATCGGTTCATCTTGAACACAAAAGAAGACATCCTCTTGAGATTAGAAGATATTATAGATGTTTAGATTACTAATTCTTACTAAAATGCCTTTGCATTATTATAATTAATAATCATTATATTATAAGTCAAATCTCTGTTAAAACCAGTGATTTGACTTATAATATTGAGCATCTCTTAACTATGAGTATTCACATTTTTGTCTTACTAGGTATAATTACTATAATAAACTAAGACCTTATAAAAAAGGGTTATTCTTTATTTCTTCTCCTATAGTTGTTTTTGGGCCATGACCTGGATAAACGATCGTATTGGGATCAAGGCATAGAAGTTTTTTCTTAATATTTTCAGATAAATTTTCTGGTCCATTATAAAAGGCTGAAGTACCAATAGAACGATTAAATAGGGTATCTCCTGAAATAAGCACACCCTCCTTCTCAAGATAAAAGCATAAGCTAGCTTCTGTATGTCCAGGTACTAATAAAGTCTTGAACTCAAATTGCCCTACTTGTATGATCTCATTTTCTCTCATAACTTTGTCAGGCTGAAAAGAAATCTTTTGAAGCAGATATTGATCGGATAAATTTTTGGCTGGATCCGTTAGGTATATAACTTCATCTTCATGTATCATAACTACAGGCTTACCTTGTAACGCACACTTTACTTCTTCAACTGCTCCTATATGATCATAATGACCATGTGTCAGTAAAATATATTCTATTTCATAATGCGGCTCGAGTTGTTCTAAAATACGCTCAGCTTCTGACCCAGGATCAACAATGACTCCTTTATTGCTCTCCTCATCGACTAATATATAGCAATTGGTATCTATATCTCCTGTGACAATGGTTTTTATTATCATCGTCATCCCTCCTAACTTATATTTCTATGATTTACTTTATTACCATTATTCTTATAAGGCTAATCTATAAAAGATAATTATACATAATGAAATCAACCCATTAGTAGTTAATTATTTGAGATTGAAGCATAGTGATTGTTTTTATATAGACTGACAATGCCTGCTGCCAATACTAATGCACCATGTAAAAAACCACCAGTAATTATCATAACACCGCCCCATATAATACCAACGATTGCCCATCCTTTATTTGCTTTTTTAACACCAAAAACGATAAACCAACCAACTACATTGATTAAAATCATTAAAATAATAGTTACAAAAAAAAATGTTCCTACGTAATTCATAGAAAAATTATGGCTAATACTTTTATGAATATGACCAAAAATCAATGTACTATTAAATTGATTAAAAACATAAAAGGCTAACAAGCCAATAAGACTTAACAAAATATGAGTAATAACGCCTGCCAAACTTAAGCCAAATTCTACATTAGTTGAATACTTTGAACTCATAATACCCTTCCTTTTTAAATTAATAATAACTATATGTACTACCTTTATGATACTCGCATGTTACTGTTCTATTCTATACCATTCTTTAGTAGTAAGCAATATATCTATATCAAATTTATTTGATTGTATTTCCCGTTCAAGAAATAAAACATTTATATTACTCTATTTGTTAAAAAATTATTAAATCACTTTGCTATTGCTTTGTTTTTCATACCATAAGTATTTAGTACTATATGTTAATTATTGGAATATATGTTAAAATATACTATGGATAATTTTTTGTTTGAACAGAGGGGTGAGAAAATGAAATTATCTTATTTATATGCTATCCCAGTTATTTTTCTAATCTATATCCTCCTAGACATATTTTTATTTAAAACAAATAAAAAATTATTTACTTACAAACGACTTTCCTATTATCTCATTTATATTGTTCTTTACATCACTTTTATTAATCATACCACTTTTAATAACTTTAATGACAGTTATCTAGGTATCCCAAGCGGTTACTGGTTTGTCTTTGTTACTTTTATAGGTTCATTTTTCATTGCTTTTCTATTAGACATTATATTTATTTCTCAAAGAAGCATCAGCGAAATTACAACCAAAGGGATTAAACTCAGCAGTGAAGATAGAAATGTTGTAGAAAAACAAACAAATTTTCTTAAACATTTTAATCAAATTATTTTAGCAGAAAACGAAATAATACAAAACCTTGACGAATATATTAAGATTGAGGGCATAAATTATGTAGAGGGCTTACTTAGATTTTTAAAAAATCAAGAAGACATTAACTATGATGAAATACAAATCCTAGAAAACTATTTAAACAGCTATTTTAAGGTTCAAAAATCAGAATCCAAGGTTTATGTCTATTCTTATGATGCCTTAGATGATTTAATCCATGACTTTCAATTTAAGCATAAGGATTTTACAACATTACAAAAAGCACTTCATAATAATAAGGATAATCGATTTTTCATAGCAGATTGGAATACTATTCACAAAAAAAGTAAAGACCACCATATTTTATGTTTTTGTTATAATTATCAGGTTTTAGGGAAAAATGTTATTATTGCTATTGAATCAAGGTATGCCGTAGAGGATTATGAATTATTAATTATATCTAACATACTTAAAGTTTATGAAACGTATTTATTTATTTCCGGATTCAAAGTTGAAATGGCGTTAGAAAATGATATTCAATCATAAATTATTATGCTATAATAATTATATAAGTAAAGGTTGGTGTTATACATATGAGTAATAAAGATTTTACATTTGAAGCACTGAAAGAGAGAAATAAGCGATTATTACAGGATGGCATACGACCCATCAAAGTCTCAGAAGAAATTAAGCACCATTCTCAAATTTACCAAATCATTGAAATGAGTCAAAGACTATTAGAAAAACCTACATTTGTAAAAAACAGAATATCTTAACAGGCATCATCTGTCCTAATTGCATATACTAAACTTAGGGAGATGATATTATGACACAACAATTTACTTATCAACAACTGAAAGAAAGAAACCGAAGATTATTAAAAAAAGGCATCCAACCCATTCAACTCAATATAGATAAAAACAAATTTTCTTTAAATGCTTTGATTGCAGAGAGTGAGTCCCTTTTAAGAAAACTTAAAAACCTTTGTTAAAACAAGAACCTCGACACCTAATAAAGGACTCGAGGCTTCTTTTGTGCACTGTTTTATTTCTCAATTATTTCATTACTCAATCAATGGAAGAATATAATTCATTAGCTGTTCATTGTTATTGAGACACCTAGGTCCCATAAGACTTCCGTTTAACCCGTTTAATTTTAGATGTTTAAAGGCAAGCGGACTGTCTGGATTTTGTTCTAAGGTTTTTAGGTTTTTTAAAAACATGAAGTTACGTTTTTTTACTTCCTTTTTTTTGCCTTTCATATACTTTTCACCTTGACTCATTACTCTTTCCATGGGTATATTGACTTCAATGACTTCACATTGAAATACTATTTGTTGTACAGGAGATCCAATATACATCAATACATAATCGCCTACTTCTACTTTGCTACTTATTGGCCACGCAATTTTTTCCTCTGTATTAAATGCTGATATCACATCATACAACTTAATATTCGCTGGATATAACCAGTATCTCAACATCAACACCCTCCTTTAACTTTCAGTTCAAACCTATTTAATCCACTTGATAAAATCTATAATGAGCAATAATATGTCCATCATTATACCACGCTAATAAACAATCTTCCTCTTTAGGATGTCTATAGGCATTATGGATAACATAAGGAACTCCATCCTTCCCTCTTCTATCTGATATAATAGCAATATGATCCGGTTTCTTTAAAACTACAATATCTCCACCCTGCCATTCTGTTAGGTTGTCTTTATCATATGGAATAACACTTGTAGTGAGTGAAACTGCATATTTCTTAAAAAAGACATTCTGATTCTTAACTCTTCTAAAATCAATATTTGGATCAGGCTTATCAATTCTTGAATAATCCTCTAAATGCTTCTTAATATCCTCATCCATATAGGCTTTTAAGTCGTATCCCATATGCTTTAAGGCTCTCCATATAACATCCGTACAGACACCTTCATCGTCTGGTGGGTACCCACCAGCATAATATGCACTTTTATAGTTGGTTCGATTTTTAACTTCTTTTCTTGCCCCTTCTAGCAGGTCATCTCTATCATTTAGCCCATCCTGATCTAAATCGTTGGTGACGTGAAGCGTCTCAATCACAAGGGTCGGTCTGATAAAATAGAAAACATCTTGATGGATATATGCATTGATACCTAGAAATAACCCTCCTATAAGTATAATAAATATATAAAACTTCTTCATAAGCTTTATTCATCCTAACTTGTGTGCAATTAATTGTGTCGAATATATTGGCTACAAAATTGAATAAACTTGTTTATATCTATTTTGCTTTTAAAAGCTACAATTACTCTGCAATAACTGCTGTTCCTGAAGCTGTGACCATGATCATGTTGCCGCCTTGTCCAAGAACCTCATAATCTAAATCGACACCAACCACTGCATTGGCTCCTAATTCAGAAGCTCTATTTTCTAGTTCTCTTAGAGCTGTCTGTCTTGCTTCAATAAGCTCTCCTTCATAAGAATTAGAACGTCCACCAAAAAAGTTTGTTAAACCTGCTGCGAAATCCTTTACAAAATTGATACCTGAAATAACCTCTCCAAAGGCAATCCCTTTATATTCCACAATTCTTTTCCCTTCAATAGTAGGTGTTGTTGTAATAATCATTTCATGACCTCCTGCTTAGATTATATAATTAGTTTTATGATCTCATCATATCATATTCTTTTACTATACACAATTTTTTCAAGTTTATACTCTTAAACAAAAAAAATGCTAGAAACTCTAGCATTTAACCTGTTTATTATTATTTAATTGCTTTGCTAAGCGATCCAACATATCATGAAACAATGCATTAAACCGATCTAAATCTACTATTTTTGTTGGAAGATCAATTACTTTATAGGTTTCAGCATTCTTTTCAATGTCCTCTGGAATATAGCCTTCCTTAAAGTTTTCTTCATTTAATGCAACTCGATAACTACTCGTTTCAAAAAGCTCTGGATTTGTTAAATAAATAGCTGTTACAAGATCCCAATTATGAAATCCTTTTTCCCTGAATCTAGACCCAATATATTCAATCCAATCCATTAAAATAGGCATTAAGTAGTCCGACAACTGGTTATGCTTTGCTTCTAGCTTATTAAGTTCATCTTCTCCGAACCATGCTTGCAACGTGGTTTGAGAAGAAAGTACGCTAAGTTTTTTTCCATATTTAAACACTTGGTAAGCGGAATGATAAGCACAGCTAAAATTCAACTCTCTGCATAGAACACCATTGATATAAAGAGGTTCCGTGATGCCTCCCATCACAATAATTCTTTTTGCTTTATCAAAAAATTCATGGTCTTTTAAATAGGCACAATAAAGATTATGTAAAGAACCAATAGCGATAACTACAACTTCATTAGGATAGGTATTTACTTGCTCAACAAGATAATCTGCTGCTTCACTTTGCAAAATATCAGGTGTTCTAGCTCCTCTAAGCACTTTGACATCGTCTATACCTAAATCTCTTAACATCTGTAAGGTATTATCATAAACAACATGAAGCTTATTATTGGCAAATGTCGTTGTTACTCCAAGCAAGTCAATTTCTGGATGTGCATAAAGATACATAAAGGTTAATCCGTCGTCCACATCTGATCGTAAAACAGACATAGTATTATCACAATCTAATATAACTTTGTTCATACATTTCCCTCCTATTATTCTATATAACCTGCTATATTATGTACTGTAAAATTTAATGTATCCTTCTGTATTAGGGTGTACCAGCTAAAAGTAATGCTCTAAATATAAGGCTGCAAGACATTGCACCAGCGTCCATAATACCTTTTGAGCGTTCCCCTAAGTATTTGGCACGTCCTTTTGATGCTATCATCTCTATGGTTGCATCCCTTCCCTGTCTTGATCCTCTTTCAGCCACTTTGACTGCTTCTTCCCATCCAATAGCTTGTTCCATATCATTAAGTGCTGTGAGTGCACCATGGATACTATCTACCATAGTTTTCTCTCCAGGTTGAGTCGATGTTAGGTCAAATAAGGCATTTTCTGTTGCCTCTAGAATACTAAGCAAATCCTGACCAACAAGATCAGACTTTTCTTTTGTTACAATGGAAGCTTGAATAAATAATGTACTAAAGATAGGACCAGAAGCCCCTCCCATATGCCTTAACATGGCGTAACCAATAGATTTAAAACATTCTGATATAGTTACTGTCGGCTGTAAAACTTCTAAATCCTCATAAGCCGCTGTTATACCTCTTAAAATAGTTGTTCCATGATCCCCGTCTCCTGCTTGTGCATCTAACTGGCATAACTTCTGACAATTTTCTTCAAACAAATCTTTAAGTATTTTTCCACACCGCTTGAAATATGTAACGTAATTATTGGGATTCCTAAGTACGTTCAAAAAACTAAATCCTTTAGCTGCTTCTTTAATTGGTTCTCTACCCATGTCTCGCCATAACGACAAAGCATTACCTACTTCATTTCCAGAAAGCACAAAGGACTCAATGGTAAGCCAGCCGTCGTAATTGTGTGCTTTTAATACTTTAAACAGAGATTCCCATGATAGATGTCCTGTACCTGGAACACCGCGGTGGTTCTCACAACAATGCATATAGCCTATTGCATCCATATTGGATTCTACTGCTAAAGTCATGTCATTTTCTTCAATATTCATATGAAAGGTATCAGCTAAAAGCTTTACATTAGGCAGGCGAATCATTTCTAAAAATTCTTTTCCTTCTTCTAACGTATTGATAAAATCACTTTCAAACCGATTCAATACCTCAGCATTTAATTGTATACCTTTCTGTTTGGCATAGCTACCGATGATAGTCATACAGTCGGCGCTTCTTTTCCATCTTTCACTTCTAGTCTCGCCATTAGAAAATGACTGCCACGGAGCACAGAGCACACCGCTAAGATTCTTTGCACCCATAGATACCGCCACATTGATGCATTCTTTTAAAAAGGATATACCTTTATCTCTTATTTCTTTATGCTGACTGCTAATATCCGTTTCAGCTGTAATTCCTATACCGCAGTTAACGTCCAGATCTAAGCGATTCAGTTCTTTGCTCACTGCATTTAATGCTTTTAAATCTGCACCATACAACGATAGTTCAACGCCATCAAACCCGATTGCTTTAATGGGCTCTAAATACTTCGTTACATCATCTGTCCATCTCTTACAAAACATAGACATATGAATACCTAATTTCATTTGTATCATCTCCATTTACTGATACTTTGTTCAAAAATCGTGTTTTCATAAATGATAGGTTTATCATTCATACCATACCCTATAAATGCTTTGGATATGACAGGTTTATTGATTTCTATATGCAATAATGGGGCATCCTTTTCAGATATAGATATAGCTTCAGAGATTTCATGCCCTTTTTTGTACTTAACATTAAAGTTCAAATCTAATACAGTAAAAATAGATTGTGTACACCCTTTGATTGAAAAGTATTCCTTGGTTAAACCTTCTGCAATATAACAAGGGACATATGACTTGGTCAACCATACGGGTTTATTATCAATATATCTTATTCGTTTTAAGTAGAAACAAGGCTCACCATCAGAGACTTGTAAATGTTGTGCAACCAAAAGGCATGATTTTATCTGTTTAAATGTAACAATTTTTGTTGAAGGTATTCTACCCATCTCTATAACCTCTCGGGTAAAGCTGTGCATCCAAGTCCAGTCATTTGCCTCTAAATCGTTAATATAAGTTCCTTTGCCTTTAATTGTACGCAGTATTCCTTGGTCAATAAGCAGTTTATATGCTTTCCTAGCTGTCACTCGACTAACCTTATACTTTTTTTGTATTTCCATCTCACTTGGCATAGCTTTATCCTTCGTATATTCACCTTTTTCTATGCCTTGCTGTATTTCTATACTAATCTGCTTGTAAAGCGGTATTGCGGCATTTCTATTAAATTTCATCTTATCAACCATCTCTTCATAGGGAATTCATACCTAGCTTATTAAAGGCAGCATTAAATCTATAAGTTTTGGTATATACCTAGATATTTGTATCGATAATTGCTCTCCAGTTTTTTCCATTCTTCATAATAATATTAAAAACATCCTTTATAGACTTTGTCATTTGATTTAAACTAATGTTTTTGTCTTTATCTAATAAATAGTTTTGCCACAGCGTCCTCCCTATTGCAATTCCAGAGGCACCTGCTACACTTGCTATTGTAACCTGCTGCTTAAGTAATTCTAAGTCTACACCAGATGATAGGGTTATCCAAGGCACTCTGAGTGTTTTTGAGACTTCTTTACAAATCTCTAAATTATTATCATAGCTTAATCCCATAACATCACCTGGGAACTCAATTTTGAAGATATCAACTGCCATCGGTTTAAATCTTTTTAACATATCTAATGTCAAACGTATTTTATCCTTAATTGTCAGCTTTTTCTGTTCTATAGGATAGAGAATTGGTTCTAATAAAAATGCAATATCATGGTATTGACAAGATGCTCCAATATCCTTAACCATCAAATCCTGTTTATAACTGATTTCAGAATTAGGATTATAGTACATAAAAAGCTTAACACAGGACGCTCCCATTCTCTTAATAGATGCAACATCAATACCTTCTAGTAAATAGGTATTTTTATTAAACTCTGCCACACTATAATCATTCCCCTCAATACTAACCATCATCCCTTTATCTTTTGGTAAAATATCTCTATCAATACTTTGATAAGCACTGTAAATAGGATCCAGTAGTACACCACTAATCCATGGGGATAACTGCTTAATAATATCCATCTTTGACGAAACAATGTCTTCAAACTCCACTGTTTTTTTATAGCCCTGCTGGAGCATTGTTCTAAATACTTCTCGGTGATCGATAGCTAGTACTAAAAATAACCCATTATGAGTGGAAAGCTGCTGTAATCCTCTTCGTTTACCAGATGTCAAATGCACTTTTATCGCTCCTAATCTATAGATAATTTTTATATGGATGGATATGAATCATCTCACTTTCTGTCCAATAAGCAAACTCATGAAGGGCTTCATAGCACTCTCCTTCTGCAATAATCAGATGGTGTTCAATCCCTTCCGTTAAGATGGTATTCATTAAATCCAGAGCACTAACTGGTGACTTAAGATAAGAGAGATCTTTTATCCAGCCTCTGGTACCTGTAAAACCACCATTATTATCATTAGTCACATTACCGTTAAAGCAAAAGATACCCTTTCCATTATCTGTAATTCTAGCAATAGTGACAGGCATTTCTTTAAAGTAGTAATCATAGGATAATCCTATCCGATTGACCTCACTCATTTTGCGGTTCATCATGGGGTGATTAATGACTTGAATAGCATCACGGGAGCAGGCAATCGATTTTGTTCCTATGCCACAATGCCATAAAAGAAGTCTGTCGCTTTCTATATCTATGTTTGCAAAATCCATTATAGTCGATGAATGTTCTGTCATTGCATTTAATACAAGCATTGAAATAACACCCAGCAGATCACCCTCACATGCTACAGGAATATTATCTATATCATAGAGCTCAGTGAAGGGTACACAAGGAACAATACCAAAAAGTTCTTGAAAATCTGGCCAACAGCTAAGTGCCATGGCATCGTATGGATACTCTTTTGCAATCTTGGATAAGGCCGCATACACAACGACTCCTTTTAAAAATATAGCTTCAGTAACCTTGATGTTCTTAATGTCCTTGCAAAAAACCTTTTTTGCTTCTTCAATTTCAATATCCTTTAAGCCATCTGCTACAGCCTTGATTTCGGAAATAGGTAATGGGTGGATACGTACACCATACTTTTTCTCTAAAAGTTTAACATCGGGTTCTAGATTATCAAAACTCGGAGCTACCGCTCCAGCCCAAGCTATATGCGCATGCTTTAAAGTATTTATCGCTTTTAACGCTAATAGCGTTGGTTTGAATCGCTGTAGAAACAATAGGGAGCTGACAGAACCATAGAACCATTTGGTTTTTACATCATAATTTTTAAAGCAGCGTTTCACTATACTAGTATAGAGATTTAAAGATACAAGACTATGTAGCTTAACATCTGTGTTATTATCAGGTTCTTTAACTGCCCATAAACCCAATCCTACATTCATGTCTAAAAAAGTCTTAATAATATTTCCCATACTAAATGCTGAATTTTGAACTAGGAGAAAATCAATGTTTTTCTCTAATAAAAATGTCTTAACTAATAGCGACTCCTCTTGTGTTTCAATAAGCTGAGGGTATTCAATGAGTTGAAAATTATATTTTTCTCCTAAAGCTCTTAGTCCATACACACTCTGCTCATATATTTTGTATTCCTTTGCATAATAGGTAGGACTGTTAATTCCTACCAAACCAATTTTTAGCGGCACATCCATCGTCCTCCTCCTAAAATAATGGACTATCTGCTATATCATCATAATAGGATAGCATTTCATTATCTGTCTTACATAATGAGATAGAGAATCCTGCCATTTCCTGAGTTGTAACATAGGTTCCAACCCAGTTTCTTGCAACATGAATACCTTCTAATGCTAGATATTCCGCAATACATTTATAGATGATCATTAACTCCATTCTTGTCGTGGATCCGCTGTTATTTAATAAAACCATCACATCTTCTCCAGAATGAAATGCTTTATCTTCTATAAGCTCTTTCATCATGTAATTAACGATATCCTTAGCTGTTGTGAGCTTCATTCTACCTTTACCAGCCTCACCATGAACTCCCATACCAACTTCTATTTCATCCTCTGGTAGTTCAAATGTCTTAAGTCCTGTTTCGGGATTTGTGCCAGATGATACAGCCACTGATAGCGTTCTTGTATTATCTCTCACTTTTTGGGCTAAAGCTATACAAGTGTCTAAATCAGCTCCAGATTCCGCAGCTGCACCAACGATTTTCCAGCAAAAAAATAATCCTGCTGTACCTCTTCTTTCTTTCTCCTGTCCCTTAGGTGCTGAAAAAATATCATCATATAGGATGACCATTTTGGCTTGAATTCCCTCTGCTTCTGCCAGCATAATAGCCATACGTGCATTAAGAATATCACCTTGATGTGAGGAAACCATTACCAAAACACCTGCGCCATAATCTGCTTGCTTGATTCCTTCTAACATATCAAAGGGAGGTGGGGCAGTAAATATTTTCCCAACAACATTGACATCCAATAATCCCTTACCTACAAGGTCTATCATAGCTGGCTCGTGACCACTACCATTGCCTATCACTATACCTACTTTTCCCTTTTGCTTAGGTACAGAACGGCATATTAGATTAGGTTCGACGAGTTTTACTCTATTTGAATAAGCCTCAACATAGCCTTTTAGCATATCAGAGACTAATGTATTCTTATCGTTCATGATTTTTTTCATACCCCTTGTTTCCTTTCATAGATACTCGTAATCGAGTCCTGTATGACCACTCATTATCATTTACTCTTATCATAAGGAACCACCCATAGTCTATTTTCTATTAGTTTAAATGGCAGGATGTCACCTTCTTTGTACACTGTTGCGGATTCAAGAGTTATTTGAAACTCTTGATCAAATACATCTATAATGTATCTTACATGTGTTCCCATAAAAATTCTTGATTTAACCTTTGCCTTTAATGCATTCGATTCATGACTAATCTCCACAGCTTCTGGTCGGATAACTAAATAGGCATCTCTATTATCTTCAGTAAGCTTTGGAAGGGTATATGTACCAAACTTGGTTTGAATGGTTTTTCCTTTTTGTACTCCTTTAACAAAATTAGTACAGCCAAAGAACTCTGCAATCCGTTTGGTTTTAGGTTGTTCATAGAATATTTCTGGAGATCCATATTGCTGCAATGATCCATCTAGCATTAGAGCAATCTTATCTGCCAGCATAACAGCTTCCTCTTGATCATGTGTTACACAAATTGTAGTTACCTGCATATGTCTTTGAATGGAGCGTATCAGCTCCCTCATTTCTATACGTAGGGAGGCATCAAGTGCTGATAAGGGTTCATCTAAAAGAAATATACGAGGCTCAATAACCAGACCTCTAGCAAGAGATATTCTCTGTTCCTGACCACCGGACAACTCTTTTACTCTTCTACTAGCATAGCCTTGAAGGTGTACAAGCTTAAGCATTTTTTCGACCTTTTTCTCAATGTCTTTTTTCTTTTGCTTCCTCATCTTTAATCCGAACCCTACATTCTCTCCAACCGACATATGAGGGAATAATAGAGGCTTTTGAAAAACCATAGATACTTCTCTTTTCTCAGGTGGTATGGTAACTACAGAGGTATCATTAAATAGAACATCTCCATTGGTTGGTGTAAGCAGTCCAGAAATCATTTTTAGTACAGTTGTTTTTCCACATCCCGATGGTCCAAGAAATGCAACTAATTCACCTGGTTGAATGGTGAGATTAAAATTCTTAACACTTGGTTCAGGATTGTTAGCATAACGCTTTGTTAAGTCTATTAATTGTAATTTTGTCATAGGTTCCCACCTCACATAGTCTTACTTCCTGCAAGATACTTTGATGATCCAAACAATATAATAAGCGCTGGTAGTACAAAAACAATACAAACAGCACCTCCAATTGCATAATCCCCACTGTTAAGAAAAGCAAACAATAACAAAGGTAGTGTTTTAGTTGTTGCTCCACCTATAATTAGTGTGAGTAAATACTGTGACCAAGAGACAACAAATGAGAATAAACATGCCACAATGATACCAGGTAATATGGTAGGAATGGTAACTTTGCAAAAGGTTATTAAGGCGTTAGCTCCTAAAACCCTTGCCTGCTGCTCTATTTCTGGATTATACCCTTCAAAAACACTTTGAAGATTCATAATCATATAGGGCATAACTGGTACAAGATGAATGAGAATAACCCCTGTAATTGAATTACTTAGTCCAAGCTTAATAAATACGACCTGTATACCCATAGCAACAGCCAATAATGGAACAATTGCAGGAAGAGAAACTAATAAACTAACTAACTTCTTTCCCTTAAAATGGTACATACCTAGTGCTCTTGCTGCTGGTAAGCCAATCAAAAGAGATAGTACTGTTACAATTGAAGATATAAGTATACTTTTTGTCAATGAAGTTATGATTTCTTTTTGTGTGAAAATGTATTTCCATGCTCGTAAGCTAAATTCAGGTATTAGACTGGGATAATTCCACCTCAAACTAAATGACCAGATAAGTATAGGAATAAAGGGCACAAAGGTCCAAATAAATAGTAGAATAAGAATAGTTTTTCTTGATAGATGTCTTTGTTTATTTATATTTTGATTTCTCATGATGACACCTCATTTTTTACTGCCATTTTTCTATAGAGTAATATTAAGGATACAACAATGATAGTTATCACAATAGACATAGCCATTGATTGAGGTCTATAAGATAAATCTACGTTATTATACTTTTCAAAAGCAATAATAGCTAGTGTTTTAGGATAAACCCCACCCAATAAGAATGGTAATTCATAGGCACCAAAAGCATAGGCAAAGGTTAAAATTGATGTTGATAAAATTGCCGGCTTCATTATGGGTAATAGAATATATCTAAAACGCTGCCATGCATTTGCACCAAGACTTGCAGCCTGATCCTCATAAGCTAACCCTGTTGTCTGTAATAGGGCAAGTACAGAGATTCCAATAAATGGCATGAACTTCCATATAAGTGCTAATAGGATACCTACACCGTTATTGCTATAAACCAGTTCTGGAAAATCAGATGGCTTATCAACCAGTTGCATCATATTAAAAATCCGTGAAATAAAACCACTCTGTGTAAATAGCATAAGAATAGCTACACCACTTACAATATGAGGAATAGGTATTGGAAACTGAAAAGTAAAAACTGCAAGGCCTTTTCCAATAAAAGTCTTTCTAAGAGCCATAGCTGTTACAACGGCTAATATGATAGATAATAAGGTCGAGCCAAATGCAATATATAAAGAATATACTAACGAGAGCAAGAATGCTTTATCAGTAAAAATGGATGCATATGCATCTAAGTTTACTGTATAAGAACCGATGATAGGCTGATAATTAAAGCTCTGTACTAAACAAAATACAAGACCTCCCAAAAAAAGAAATACAATGATTAGTAATGCTGGTAACAGCATGAGCCATGGTCTGCTTTTCTCATCCATACCTTTCACCCCTTTATGTTAGACTTAAATATTATTTTAATTTCTCTTTTGCTGTGTATAATACTAGTTTTTTGTTCATTAGGTTAATACCTCATAGCTACGGTATATAATTCTATTATTCTGTGGCTAACCAATTATATACCGTATTAATCTATAAGGCTTTATTATAAAGGGGGATCTTTATCTTGTACTTACTTTTTCATTCCATAACTCATTAATAAATACATTTAAGTAACCACTAACTTCTGGAACACGATCTTGAATTAGATCTTGTTCTTTTACAAATGTTCCCACTGGAAGAGTTTCATAAGCTGCTTTTATAATCTCTACATACTTTTCTGATAATAGAGTACTATCAATTACAGGCCCATTACTTATATCTACAATACCTTGAGCTTGCGTAGCTGGTGATAAAATTATATTTGCAATTACCATAGCTGCTGCTTTTGCACTTGAATTATATGGAATAGCTACATAATTCACATCTCCAATAGAGGTATCCATGGTATAGACTTTTGAGGTTTCTGTAAAAGTACCTGCGGCAATAGAGGAAGAGATACCTCCTGCACTAAGTGTCATAGAATAATCCACTTCATTATTACTAAACATCATGTTCAATTCTGATGATGATTTGGGATAAGTTTTTCCTTCACGCCATAGATAAGGGGCAAGTTCATTAAAGTAATCCCAAACAGGCTGGCTCATTTCTTCAAATTCTTCCTTTGTTATGTCATCTCTCATGTATTGCTCATATCCACCTGTTAACTCATAAAGTGCTTGTTTGATAAAACGGGTTCCCATAAAATCAGGGGCTGCTACATATGTAAAACGACCCGGATTGGCTTTACACCATTCTAACAATTGTGCATAATTATGTGGTAACGCATCCTCACTATAATTCTGTGAATCATAGATAAGCTGCATTTGGGCAGCTGCCCATGGTGATTCATAGCCCTCCACTTCAAAGCCCATGTCATACTTAATAGAAGGTTCCTCCCAATTAACAAAAACAGCATTTTCAATGGATTCTGACCATGGACCAAATAGGACATCCGCCTGTTTCATAGTCATAAAGTTAGCACCATTAATCCATATCAGGTCAACTTCACCATTCGTATCTTTTCCTGCTGTCTTTTCACCCATTACTTTAGTGATAGCCTCAGATATTGAGGTGACACCAACTCGATTGAGTTTAATACCGTATTGCGCTGCTCTTTCTGCAATTACTTCATCAACAAAAGTATTAATAACTGCACTTCCACCCCACATGTACCAATTAACCGTTTGACCTTTAGCTTCTTCTAAAACTTCTGTCCATGTCATGTCACCCCAGTTATTATCCACTGTTTTCACTTCATTAGGCTGTTCTGAATCAGTTTGAGAGGATGCATTATTATCTGTAGCATCCTGTTGTTGAACCGGTTGTGTATCCTTTCCCTTACATCCAGTCAACAAACCAAAAAACATGATACCAACCATTAAAATAACTAAAGCTTTTTGTTTCAATGTGAAAAACTCCTTCCAAATAATTATGATAGTTTGTCTTGTATTAATTTATATTTACTTGTATTAACTTGTATTATAAGATGTATTATACTTCTTCACCTCTTAATTGTCAACAATTATAGAGAAAATTACCTATAATTATTGTCTTTTTTTGCAAATCAATATATTTAAATTAATAAATGCTCTACATAGTATTCAAGTATGGAATAAGAGTAAAACGTTTTTATTCATTTAACTTTCCCACTATGTAAACCCTAATATAGAAAAGGAAAGATAATGCCCATTCCTGAATTATATAGGCTGGTAAACAAACAAATGCCCTATCTTATTGCTAAGATAGAGCATTTGTTTGTTGTTGAACTACCACTTTTATACTATTCTTAAAGATTAGAAACTTTTACAAGCTGATGTCATAATCCTTTAATCTTCCAATAGAATACGATTAGCTGTCTTAAAATCCGTAATTAAGACATTGATCAGCTTGCCTTTTAGAACCGCTTTTATCGCTTCTACTTTTCCCTGTCCACCTGCTGCTCCTATAACAGTTTTAACTTTTTTTAGATAACTCATATCCATGCCAATAATTCTTTTATTGATATCTTCATCCAGAATAACTCCTTCTGAATTAAAGAAGTGTGCACAAATAAAACCTTTGGATTCCCTTTTTTTAATTTCTTCAAAGCTTTTGTTATCAAGATACCCATTATACAAACGCATAAAATTTTCTGGAACCATACTATCGATACCTGTAAATATAATATCAGCAGTATGTGCAAGACTTAATGTACTAGATACAAAAGGATCTTCAAGTATTGTCTGTCTTACATAATCATTTTCAATATAGACAGGTACATTCAAAAAGTGTGCTCTACCACCAAATTTCATAGCTGCCAACCTAACGCATTCTCTTGAGTCGTAATATTTATTGGTTGTAGATAAAGAACCAATAATCTGGACAATATCTATCGGTTTTTTTTCTTTGACTGAAAGCACTTCAATCGTCTGATAAACTGTTTTTCCCCAGCTAATTCCCAATCTAGTCGCCTCGGCAACACTATCTTTCAAATAATCAGCAGCAAATTGTCCTATTCCAAATAAGGTCTGTTCTTCTGTTTTGTTTCTATTATTATAGACTCTGGCATCCTTTAAACCATATTTGCTAACGAGACATGCTTCATGTTCATAGCTTCTCTCTCCAACAAAATTGATTTGTATATCTACCAAACCTTCCTGCTTAGCTTTTTTTAGAAGCCTAGATATTCTTGACCTAGAAACAAATACTTTTTCTGCTATTTGTGCTTGTGTTAAGTCTTGTTCATAATACAAACTCGCAATTTCTGCTAAGAGATTGAGTTTTCTTTCTTCCTTTTCATTCATCTTACTCCCACCTACATCCTACATAACAATATAGTTCGTTCAACTTTCCCGTTATAATATCCTATGTAGTCATACTAATTAAAAAGGTTTTCAAATATAGATAACTAAAAAAATTGATTGCTTGTCTAGACTCATAAACTATAATATATATGATCTCTTTTTACAATCAAGAAATAGTCCTAAGTTGTAGTGCTATTTTTATAAACCTTATTAACATAAGGAGATGTGAAAACTCTTAATACACCACCATAAGTTAATTTAAAATTTAAGATACTTCCAACCTTATACTCAATAGAGCTATTGGTTAAGTCTAGAATAAGATGGTCACTACTTCCGCCTAATATAGATATATTTTCATCCAAGGGAATCATATCTCGGATTCCAATATCCTGCCTGCCAATGCCACAAAGTGCTCTCTTTCTAATTCCAGCATTATCAAACACAGGTTTTTCTCCAAAGGCATCTGTACCGATTTTGCCAAAAGGTATGGAAGGTTTCTGCTTGAGCTCGATAATTTCACATTGAAGGGTAAAGATATCATCATACGTATCTGGTATTCTTGTCCTAAAAGCAGTTTCCCTGCCTAGTAAAATGGACTCCCCCAGCCTTAATTGATTGATTCCCTCTGGTAATTTATGATTGGTAATAAGATGTAAGCTACTAGAATTACCACCTGAAATCATTTTAAGATTCAATCCATAATCATCTTGAATCCTTTGCTTATAAGTCATCAATCGTCCAAGATTAATTTCATCTGGCAGTATACCTCCATAGCACGTTAAATTTGTTCCTATGCCAACTATTTGTATCCCCTTTAAAGGTAATGCAGCTTCTATAGTTGTGAATATTTCATTTACATTCCAAATTCCCTCTCTTAAGTCACCTAGATCTATCATTAGAATGACCTTGTGATTTCTTTTTTGTAAAAGAGACTGCTTAGATAGTGCTTTTAAAGTTTCGATTTCAGAATTTAAGGATATATCAGCATATTGGACAACGTCTTTTGTCTCACTTAACATTGGGAGTCTTAATAGAATTTTGGGCAAAGAGAAATGACTAAGTTTCATTAGATTTTTAAGTCGTGAGTCAGCAATATAGGCTATACCACCTTCAACCATAGTCTGTACAATTCTAGGATTTGCACTAAAGACCTTGGTTACACCTGCTACTTCTATATGATTCTGTCGGCATAGGTTAACGATATGGGCTGTATTATGTTTTATTTTGTCTAAATCAATTGTTACACAAGGATAGTTTATTGTAATCCCCACCATTCTTCAGTCTTTGTTCACTCTATACTTAAGCTCTCTTTTAGTAATTGAAGTGCTGCATTAGGATAATCTTTAGAGAGGACACCTAAAGAAGCCATACTGTAATACCTATCTATACGTATCATCAGATCATGACGAGGCAGCATTTTATCTTTACTATGGTGCTTCATCACTTGTTTTAATAATGTGTGACCTTCTAACCTGGTTAAAACACCACCGGTTCCTATGATGGTTTTTACATTTGTTAAGTCCTTGCCTTCTGCTATCCAGCGTTTCCCAGTAGGTCCATATAGAGTTCTAAGTGAACCAGCATGGCGCTCTAAAGCTTCAATAACAGCATAATATGCCATCGCCTCACATAATTGCTTCCCTTCTCTTGTATTAATAACTGGCTGATATGCCTTTAAAATAGTTTCTAATGTCTGAGGTATTATCTTTAACTTCTCTGCAAGAACATCTTTTCCAATTTTATCAATAACTGTGTCTCTATTAATATAAACTCCTAGATCTCCTTCTACGGTTCTTTTAGCCTTGGGTTCTGGATGGACTAGAATGTCATTTATTTTATCACTACCATTTGTAACAGAATGAACATCTGTGGTAGCTCCGCCAATATCAATAACAATCAAATCTCCAAACTCCTGCTCTAATAGTTGTGCAGCTACCATAACAGCACCAGGGGTAGGCATCATATGTCCATTCACCATCTGCTTAACTTTCTCCATTCCTGGAGCCTTCGAAATATGTGCTTCAAAAACCTGCTGAATTGCTTTCCTAACTGGACTACTATTTAGCATATCAATTTTAGGATAGACATTTTCAACACAAACCACCTGTTTGCCCGCTTCTTTAAACATCATTTTTATTTCTTCCTGATTCTCCTTATTACCTGCATAGATAACAGGAATGGATAAATCTAATTCTAATATACAATTAGCATTAAAAAGAGCAGTTTCTCTTTCTCCAAAATCAACACCACCCGCAATAAGAATGATATTAGGATTGATCGCTCTTATCTTTTTTAAGTCGTAACTTCTGAGTTTCCCTGCTGTTAAATAATTTATATTAGCACCTGCTCCAAGAGCAGCTTCTTTTGCCGCTCTAACTGTCATATCATAGACTAAACCATGTACCGTCATTTTAAGCCCACCCGCAGCACTACTAGTTGCGTAGAAGGATTCATAGCTGAGTGTCTTTATGTTCAGCTTTTCTTTTAAATGATCTATAGCACATTGAATGCCTATGGTAACATCTCCTTGTAAGACAGAAGTTGGTGCAATGCCTTGTCCTATAAAAGCTGGTGTTGAATGAATGTTAGAAAATCCATTTACTAGCGTTGTGGTACTACCTATTTCAGCTACAAGTATATCCACCTTCATTTTCTATATCCTTTCTTTTCATCACTAGGAAGGATGCTACATGACGTCCTTTAGAGCCTCTTCCAAATCCTGCATCTACCCCTTGTTGAACGGCTAATTCTGGTGTAACCTGGGTTCCTCCACAAACCAATAGGATATTATCTCTAATTCCTTTTTCAATACAATACTCATGGAGACGTTTCATACTTTTATAATGAATATCGTCATGACTAATAATTGTAGAAGCAAGTATCGCATCCACATCAAGCTCTATGGCTGCATCAACCAGCTTTTCAATGGGTACAGATGTGCCTAAATAATGACACTCAATTCCATACTTTTCTATTCCGCCATGTTTGATATCAATAATTTCTCTTAGACCAACAGAATGTTCATCTTCTCCAACCGTTGCGGCAACAATTCTCATTGGATTTTTCTTTATAGCCTCGGTAATCTCATCATCACTTAACAGGTCAGGTTTTGGAGGTATTACTAATTTATCACTATCGATTGTAAAAGGAACCCTTCCCTTTAGCTCTATTCGTGTACCTTCAGATGACTGCATCACCTCTTTATGAATAACCTCAGCATCTAATAATCCCAATTTCTTGCCAATCTCTATAGCTGCACACTCTGCTGTTCTTTCATCGTCTGGAAGCATCAAAGTGACTTGAACGACTCCATCACCTGCCCATTCCATCTCAGGCATTAACTTAGAAGTTGTTCTTAATTCTTTGGTTTCCTCTAATCGCGTTGAGACATTATCCACTTCGTCCAGCTCATCTATATAGATAATTTTACTTCTATCTTCAAAGGTACACCCATGGATTAAATCTGAGGGATGATGCATAGCTGTTTCGTTATACTGACCTATATTGTTATATCCAAAGAATGCCGTTACTGGTGCACAATAATCCTCATCTCTTTCATAGACCGAATCAGCTGCTATACCACCATGAACTTCACGGGTAATGCCATCCCCATGGCGTTCTGGATAACACCCAGAATCTACAAAGAAACCTGCCTCTACTGCTTTAAAATAACCACCGACCTCTAATATTTCTTCCATAAACAGCACAGCACGTTCCTTCAGTTCTCTAACCTTATCCGCTAAATACCCTTGTTCTCTCTTGATTTCTACCATCTCAAGAAGCCCATCCATACCCAGCATGGCTTGCTTGGCAGTATCGATTCCCTCCATATTGTATATATGCCAAGGAACATTTCTACCTTCGTCAGGTGTTATGGTTGACTGTATTTCTGCTCGTGTTAGCTTTGAAATGAGTAAATTGAGGGTATGAGTAACCGTTGCTTCCCGTGTGGATGAACCCATATATTTAGTATTCTGCTGTGCTCTAATTTTATAAGGCTTAAATAGCTCTCTAAGTGCTACAGCATAAGGTAAATCCAGCTTTAAACAAGGGGCAGGAGGTGCAGTTGGGGGAACAGATGATAAGCAGATGTTCTGGTTTTTCATATCACATAAAACAGAAAACATGGCATTAATAGCATGCTGTACGATAAGCTCAGGCATCACTTTCCAAGCTTCTCTTGCTGTAGCATTGGCATTATGTGCTCCATCAATCTGAGCCATATCCGCCCATGCCATAATTTTCTTAGCATTGGCAGCATCAACAAATGAACGAATCATATTGATATTCCTGTAAAGAACATTGTATTGAGGATCTTGATGTGCCCCATTAACACCTTCTTCTGCAAACATGACGGCTATTTCTGGTCCAGCAACTCCACTAACATAAGAATGATAGTTGATAGGTCTGCCTACTTCATCCTCTATTAAGTCTAACGCTTTTCTCTGTGCTCTGACTTGCTTTCTAGTAATTGGAATCCCACCAATACCTTGAGGGGTTCCCTCAATGAGGCCATCAAAGTGGCTCTGTCCTGCTGTTCTAATTACCATTAGATGATCCGCACCATGCCACGCTGCCATTCTCATTCTTCTAATGTCATCCTCAAACCGTCCAGAAGCAATTTCTGTTGTAATAACACTATCTGTCTGTGGATCGATACCATTAAAATAGTGAGCAGCAGGTAACGGCTGACTCTGAGTCAATGACTCACTTGTATCTGAATATTCAAAAGGACCTATTTCTCTTTTAACACCACATCCTTTTCTCCAATGCCATCCCTTTCTTCTAGGGACATAGTGTTCAAGATCTTTTAGTATAGCTTCAACATCCAATTTCTTATTTGGTAATAGCTTCATATTGGTCGCCCCTCTCTAAAGTAGCTTTCAATAAACTGCCATAAATCAGGATCGCCATCAGCTAGTTTTAAACCAGCTTCACGAAGAGCCATCTTATGCTTGAGTGCTGCCAAATAAACAATATGTCCTGCTCCTTTTCCTATTAGATCTTTCTCTATCACTTTATCTACAAGTGTCTTAGCTTCTAAACTAGAAAATCCCATGCGTAATAAGACAGAACGTTCAATAGACGGTGTTGTATGTGTTTTAGCTAATTCAATTAATGGTTCAACTACCTTTTCTGTCAGACTCCAGAATCTCTGCTCTAGTTCAACTTCCGATAATGACGACAAATGCTTTCTTCTTACTTCAAAATCATCCGTTCTAGCTTGGCTCATAAATCTACCTCCCAATACACTTTGCAAAAAAATACTCTGTTACTTCTTTGTTTCTAATACATCCTCCAAAAGTCTTAACACCTGCTTGATGGAGAGCTTGGTTTCCAATGCCAAAAATTCTAATTCCTGTTCTTCAAGCTTTTTGTTGTATAAGTCTGCTAACAGACGTTTGATGTAGGATTGTTTTAAATGCATGAGGTCTATAGGCTGTGCCGTGATTAAGTTTGGATGTGAGGGTAAAATGATGCTTTGACCAGGGATTTGGTGCTTCGGGTCACCGATTCTAATATTAATCCCTTTATCTTTAGCAAAAGACAATTGTGCTGTTACATGCTTTCCAGCTCCAGTATACTCAGTTTCCTGAACCACTATGGTTTTGTCCTCATCCATTTGCTGAGCTAAATAAAAAGCAGCCGTTAAAGAAGTATTACCAGCAGGTCCCCTTTCTAAGCCCTCTAAAACAGCTAAAGCCTCTGTCATATAGAAGACCTCTCCTTGAGAAACTGTTACATAGCTATCCATATATCTTAAAGGTCTGGCTGCTGATCTTGGAACATCTGAACGATCGGGATATGTTGAGAATGGTATGCCAAACCCAGTATGACCTGTTGTAAAAGACTTTTTATTAAACTGCTCATCAGAAGCCATGTGTAAGCCCTTTAAATCAACACTAGCCCCTACAATACATGGTTTCATTGCTCCTGCCTTTAATAGCCCTCTTGCTGTACCTGTTAGATTACCACCCCCTGCGTTGGTTACAATGACCATATCTGGTTCTCTAACATAGTCTGATTTAAACTGTTGCGCAATCTCATATCCCAGTGTCTCTATGCCTGCAATACTAAAAGGTGTATAAAGTGAAGCATTAAAGTAGCCAGTTTCTTCTAATAGCAATAAAAAAGTATAGAAAAGCTCTGGACCTACCGTCAGCTGAATGACCTCAGCCCCATAGGCTTCACATTTTCTTGCCTTTTCAATGATTTCTGGCTGTCCATCGCCTTTTGAATCATAACATTCTTGAACGATAATGCATTTTAGACCATGAATAGCTGCTTGACTGGCTACAGCAGCACCATAATTACCGCTTGTCGCTGCGATAACTCCTTCGTACCCTAATTGCTTTGCATGATAAACAGACACCGCCGCTCTTCGAGCCTTGAAGCTGCCCGATGGATTGGCTGCCTCATCCTTCAGAAATATTCTTGCACCCTTTCCCCTAGGAGCTAGATTTCTTGCCAGCTGGGTTATATTTTTTAGCTCGTATAGCGGGGTTCTGCCCACTCCAGAGGACTGCTGTATCTTTGTGATATCTTCCAGTGTATAACCTGTTTCATCCATCATACCCTCATAGTCAAAGCCTATTCCTTTATGTTCAAATTTGGTATAGTCAAGACCTACAGCTTTTCTCATGATCTCATTTCGTCTAGACATCAAAGCTTCTACTGTATTCGCGTGCAAGGTCTTCACCTCCTTTAAGAAGTGCTCGACATTGCCTTCCTATAAAAGAAAGCTCTGGAATATGGTATCCATACGTATGTTGATAGGATGGATGGATTTCTACTAATCTTCCTTCTACCTGTCTGCCAATATAGGTTTCTATACGAACAGAATCTCCTATTGCTGCTTGATCATGCATTAAAAAACCTTTGACCCACATTTCTAGGGGTACTTTCTTGGTATCTTCAGGTAGATGCTCTGCTCTCTCATCAGGATTTAGGATAATCTTATGAATTCTAACGTAATCCCCTTTATATGCCGTGTTCAGCATAATCACCCTCTCCATACAATACTATAATTGTTAATTGTATATGTTACTCAATAAGAGTCCTCATATCTCCCATGATTGCCCTTGGTACTGGTAAATCCAGCATTGTTTTTAATCCAGGAGATGCGTTAATCACATGTGGAATCATGTTAACACACATAGCAATCGTACCGATCCCTCCTGGAACTTCTGGAACTATTGACATTTTAATTTCTGGTGTCCCCTTAATGGTTATATAGTCCCCTGTATGAACGTGTTCAAGCTGTGGTTCAATCTGCTGAGGGTGGTACATGCTTATCGTTTTTTTCCCTTTAACCAAGCCATACCCTTCCATATTGACACCAGCCACCTGCTCAGGCATCACCTCAGCATAAGGTGTCTTTCTATGAACCTTAGAAACAATGGGATCTTGACTCTGTACAATAGGTCCATCCAGCTCAAATCCAACAGCATCTGCTATCATATGTATGGATTCAGAAAATCCAACATGACCTGCTATAGCTCCATTCTCAGCATTTTCTTTAAAAGAACTCAAGGAAAGTCCAACGCCCTGTTCCTTCATAACGGTTGGACCAAAAGGAGATAAACTATTAACACGTCGGCATTCTACTGCCTCAACATTTTCACAAGCTCCTGTCAATACAACGGCTAATAAATCCATCATTAAGCCAGGATTAATGCCTGTACCTAATACAGAAACGCCGTATTTCTTTGAAAGAGTATCCAAAGTATTCGCTAATTCTGGAGATTGAGCCTTTGGATATGCCATTTCTTCTGCTGTTGAAATAACATTCACCTTATGCTCTATCAGGTATCTTAATTTTTCAAAAGTCTGCTTGGTATAGGAATCCGTACATACAATAGCAATATCCGCTGAAATCCTAGATAGTATATCATCCATAGATACTTTGATAATAACGTCGGATCGACTCTTTTTATCCATTTGGAGTATGTCAAACATACTACGATTAATTTTATCAGGTGCTTTATCACAAACACCGACAATATCCACGCCTGTTTTCTTAAGAAGCATCCTAGCAATACCACTACCCATGGCTCCAAATCCCCAAATCACTACTTTTACATTTTCCATAGTCAACCTCCTTATCCTTATAAATCATCTCTTACTAATGGCATACTCATACATCTTGGACCACCTCTGCCTCTTGACAACTCTGAGCTAGGAATGATATGTGTTTTGATTCCATGATCCCTAAGTAATTGATTGGTTACATAATTTCTAGAATAAACCACTACTTCTCCTGGTGCTATAGCTAAGGTATTGGAACCATCATTCCATTGCTCTCTTGGACCATCTATCTTATCTCCACCTGCACAAGGAATAAGTATGACCTTTGACAGGTTCAGATATTTCTTAAGAATATCTTCTAAAGTAGCAGTTTCTTCAACAATCTTTAAGGTATTTTCTTCGCCTTTTGTGATTGAAAAAATAGTCAAGGGACTTTCTATATCATGATGTATAGTAAAAGTATGGTAATCAACCATTGTAAAAACCGTATCCAAATGCATATACGCTCTTTTTTTAGGAATGTTAAAGGCAAGAATTGTTTTAAAACCTTCATGCTTATCAAGAATACGAAGGGCTAGTTCTTCAATCGATGCTGCTTCCGTTCTTTCAGATATACCGATAGCAAGAACTTCATGATTTAAAATCAGAATATCGCCACCCTCAAGGGAGGTTTCCTGTTCTCTATTAAACCATATCGGTATATTCTGATTTTTAAAACGTGGATGGTGTTGTATAATATATTTAATAAACAAGGTTTCCCTATTTCTTGTAGCTGTTTTCATTTTGTTCAAGGTTATACCATGACCTATCGTAGCTGCTGGGTCTCTTGTAAAATATAAGTTTGGCATTGGATCAAGTATGAAAGGATAACTCCTATCCACCAAATGTGTTAAGGATTTGGTATAGTTAGGTAGTTCCTGTTTCCTAATGCCTGTCATTATTTTTTTAATCAGGGTTAAATGATCCCATTGCTCAAAACTCTCAAGTAAAATTTCTTTAACCCGTTGATCCATAAGCATGGCTTCAGAGAAGAAAGCTTCTAGAAAATCTGCTTTAACATCCGTATCCTCAATGGCTTGTACAATGAGATCTTCCAAGTATAAAACTTCGACTCCTTGCTCTTTCAAAACTTGAGCAAATGCATCGTGCTCTCTCGCAGCTACCTCAAGGTATGGGATTTCATCAAACAACAGTTTACCCATTAAATCAGGGGTTAAATTCTCTAATTCCTTACCAGGACGGTGAAGAAGTACAGTTCTCAGTTTTCCAATTTCAGATGTTACACGTAGTATGTCTGTATCTGACATTTTTTCCTCCTTGATATGCATAACGAAAGTATAAATGGTTTTAATAATGTTTAATGTTCATTAGTTATTTAATATTATGACTTTTTTATGCATAATTATTCAATAATGTCGCTTAAGTATCTTATATCAGAATTATCAAGCGTTATTCACTTTTATTATCACATAACACTTATAAAATAACAACCGTATTTTATTAATTAATACAGTTAATCCAGTTTTAATTTATGGCTTTAGATCATTATCTACATAATATAAGAAAATTATCATATAGCTAGTAAATATAAAAAGAGCTCCACTATGGGAACTCTAGGATTTAAAAGTACTTCATTTAGTATTAGATACTGCTACTCTCATTTAACGTATAAAATTAGTAAACCTTTTCCTCTCTATTTCAGGCTCTGGTATACTATTTTTCCCATTTTCAACTAATTTCATAAGCCAAGCCATGTTCTTACCTAATACCCTCATGATTTGAACGCCTTCTTCATCGTTAACGGCTTCTCCCGGTCTGGTTCCATGGATGACATTCCAATAATTGCTGGTTGGCATCAGCATTTCACTGAAATTAATAAAATTATTGAGTTGATCAAAGGCTGGTAGACCTCCTGAACGTCTTACAGCCACTACAGCTGCTCCTACTTTATGTCTCAACATACCTTTATTTACAGATGTAACGTAAAAAGCTCTGTCTAAAAAGGATTTCATGGTTCCGCCGATTGCTGAATAATGAACGGGTGAACCGAGTATAATGCCATCCGCTTCCTTCATTTTCTGTATCCAGTCATTAACCTCATCTTGAATAACACATTTTTCGTTTTGATTCTTTACACAGGCATTACAAGCCATGCATCCTCTTATCACCTTATTGCCGACATGAACAATTTCGACTTCAATACCTTCCTTCTCTAATTCTTGTGCTACTATTTTTATAGCATGATATGTATTGCCTTCCTTTTTTGGACTACCATTAAATGCAACAACCTTCATAATATATCTCCTTCTGAACTTTTAGATTAACAAAAAAATATTCTATCATTCTATAATTTAACAACTTTATCGCCTTTTTACAAGTAGGCACTTTTAGGTAAGATATCTTACCATAGAGTATCTTTTGGTTTAAACCGTTAATCATAGGTTTATAAAATCTTTAATTTGTGATAATATTTTAGTAATTAAGTGAATGATTCATTGGATGGAGTGTAATATATGACCTTTACTAAAGCTAAATTAGTATTTATTATAGAATTCATTATGGTTGTATTCCTTTTTTATACCGCTTTTATCTATGAAAATGCAAAAGACATAAGAGCTATCCTACTGATATCACTGTTTTGCATCTATTTTATTATATTTATCATCCATCATAGGATCAAAAGCTATTCAAAAACAACTATACTACTCTATGTATCGGAAATTGGTCTGATATTTACAATAGAAATGTATTCTAAATATGCAATTAATTACTTTATTCATTCTCTTTACATTATCATCATACTGGATGCCGCACTCACACTAAATAAGAAAAAGGGCTTGATCATAAATATAGCCGCTGTTTTAATTTCTCAGATTAAATATATCTATTTGATATCTATTAATAAAAGTATTACCAATATAGCTGGTATGGTCTTCTTCATTCTTATCAACTTATTAATTCTAACTATTACCTACTTTGCAAAATATTATAGAGAAGAAAAGGATAAAACAGCCCAGCTGTATCGCGAACTACTCAATGCTCATAAAAAGCTTCAAAACTATTCAGATAAAATAAGACAATTAACACTCATAGAAGAAAGAAATAGGATCACTAAAGATTTACACGATACACTTGGTCATAATATTACAGGCCTTATTATGCAGTTAGAGATGGCTAGTTCTCTTATCAACGAGGATCTCGATACCTCAAAGCAGCTCATAGAAGCATCCAAGGAAAATGCAAGAAATAATCTGAAACAGGTAAGAACCATCCTATCTGCTCTGAGAGAAGATACACCCTATGATACCATAGACTCTATAAAAGATTTGGTATCTGATTTTTCTAAAAAAACAGGTATAGATATTCAGTTTCACGTAGGAGGTACAATCATAAAACTATCTCCCGATGGTTATATCATACTGTATCGAATTATACAAGAAGCTATGACAAATGCTGTTAGACATGGACAAGCTAGTAAAATAGACATCCATATTCTTTTTAGAGACAGCGAGATACAATTTAAAGTAGAGGATAATGGCATTGGATGTGATATAATAATTGAAGGCTTTGGATTAAAAGGTATGAAAGATAGAGTCTCTCAGTTAGGAGGGACAATAAGCTATCATAGTACCCATGGATTTATAATCAATGGCTCCATTCCTTTTAGGAGTAAGTCTTAGAAATACAAACCATATAAATACAAGTTGAAAGGAAAGTCATTTATGATAAAAGTTTTATTGGTAGATGATCAAGCCATTGTACTACAAGGATTATCTATGATCTTAAGTAAGGAAGAGGATATTCGGATTGTTGATAGTGTTCACAGTGGAAAAGAAGCTGTTGATACATGTAATCAATTAGATATCGATATCATTCTAATGGATATTCGAATGCCAATGATGAATGGAGTTGAAGCAACACAACATATAAAGAAAGCACATCCACAGATTAAGATTATTATTCTAACGACCTTTAATGATGATACGTATATTTTTGACTCTCTAAGATACGGAGCTTCTGGTTATCTTCTTAAAGATGCCAAGCCTTCTGAAATCTCTTCGGCTATACGTACCGTATACAACGGTGGTTCTTTAATTCATCCCGAAATAGCAACTAAGGTACTTGATCAATTTAAACTAACGCAAACAAACGAAATCATAAAGCCGAACAAAATAATACATGACTTAACTGATAGAGAGAAAGACATCTGTCATTTACTAGCTGAAGGTAGAAATAATAAAGAAATTGCTCACGTATTATTCTTAAGTGAAGGAACCATAAAAAATCATATGACACATATTTTAGATAAGTTAGATTTAAGAGACAGAACTCAGCTGGCCATTTTTTCAGTTAAAAATAGGCTGTAAAAAGTGCAAAAAGTCATATCAAATAAGTGCCAAATGATAGAAGCTAAAATCACACTTATCAGCTATAATAAGTTCATCAAAATTATTTTATGTTGAAAGGATGTGTATGAAAATATGAAAAAAAGGTTTATGGTCATACTCAGTGTCTTGGTTTTTTTTCTAACTTCTTGCTCCTCTAGTGGGTTTAAGACCTATCAAGATGCATTAAGAAAAACAGAGGATATCAAAAAAGGTAGTGAGCACGTTGATGTAGAAATCAATATGACCTTTAATACAGAGGGATTAGACACAGAACAAAAAACGCAATTGAATTATCTTAATAAAATTCTTCTAGAAATAAGATCACAGTATGATCTTGAGCAAAATCAAATGCTAACCGATGTTTATTATTACTATGGCGGATTGGGTTATGATGCTTTATTTATCATGAATGATTCTAAATCATATCTTAGAATTCCAATTTTAGAAAAATACTTAGATATCAGCAACCTGCAAGATAATAATGTATGGGGAGATACTTTTAAACCAGTTAGTGACAAATGGTTAAGCATTCTTAATGAGAAAGATGTTGTAACTGGCAAAAACACGATATTAAACACTGAAGACGGCGATGTCAAAGCATCTATAATTACCGTTAAAGTTGATAACGAGCAATCCAAAGAAGTAGTCATGGAAGCTATCAACACCACTTTTAATGAAAATGTTATGGATTATTTTTATGAAGGGACAGTAGAAGAAAAAAATGCTCTTCAAGAAAAAATTAAGAACCTGATGGAAAATGCCGATTTTGAAAACTTTGAAGAAAAGACATATATTGATTTTGATGGATATATCATTAAACAAACGATGACGATGGACATAAATTTCAACAATACATTACCTGGAGATACAGAAAGTATGACCATCTGTATCACTTCAAGGAATTGGGATATTGGAAAACAACAGACCATTGAATTTCCAGATATAAGAAATGAAGACATTTTAGATGTTGATACTCTAAATGATGCTAATGCAGATATACCAAATATCAATGCTTCGTTTTTAAATAGTATGAAAAGTTTATTGCAACAATAATAAAGTATGGAGGTAAATTATGTCATTTTTATCTGTAGAAAACCTAAGCAAAAAATTTAAAGAGGTCACTGCCGTAGATGGTATTAGCTTTTCACTTGAAAAAGGGGAAATACTAGGATTACTTGGACCCAATGGGGCAGGCAAATCAACAACTATTTCTATGATTTCTACATTATTAAGGCCAGATACAGGCGAAATTATGTATGAAAATACAAGCATATTAAAAAAACCTAAACGCATTCAAGCACAATTAGGGTATGTACCTCAAGAAATTGCACTTTATCCAACTTTATCAGGCAGAGAGAACTTAGAATTCTGGGGACGTGCCTATGGCTTAAAAGGGTCACATTTAAAAAATAGAGTTAATACCATATCAGAAATTATTGGTATTAAAGAACGGTTAAAAGACAAAGTCAAGAATTATTCAGGCGGTATGAAAAGGCGTTTGAACATAGGCGCTGCTCTTTTACATGAGCCAGAATTAATTATAATGGATGAACCTACTGTAGGTATCGATCCTCAATCTAGAAAACACATATTGGATACGGTTTTAGAACTAAACAAGCAGGGTATGACGGTTATCTATACCAGCCACTATATGGAAGAGGTTGAGTATCTCTGTAATAAAATATGTATTATGGATAAAGGACTTATTATCGCAAATGGAACTAAAGATGAATTAGTGCAAATGCTGAATGATAGGAAAAAAATAAATATTAAAGTAGATCAAGTTAATGATAAAGTAATCAATACTATCAGAAATCTTAAGAATGTGGATAATGTTCTTCATGAGGATACAACCATTAAGGTAACCATGAAAAATTATAAGCAAAATACGTTTAAAGAACTCATAGACCGCTTAAGTGAAGCACAAATCACGATTCATTCTGTAGCTGTTAATGAACCTAACCTAGAAGCTGTATTTTTACATTTAACAGGTAGAGAACTGAGAGATTAGGAGGGGTGTGATGTGAAAATAAAGGATATACTTATTAAAGACATTAAGAAAATCATTTACGATAAGAAAGTACTTACTATTATTATCCTTATGCCTATTGTTCTTATGACGATTCTAGGATTTTCATTGCGGAGTATGTTTGATAGTGAGGACAGCGGTATTTCAGATTTTAAGGTAGCTGTCGTAAAAACCTATGACTCAGATCAAGAGACCCATCGATTTATACAATTCTTAAAAAACAATAGTCAGGGGAACGAAGAAATTGAAACTTTAATACAGGATATCAAAGCCTATCACCCAGAAAAAATATTTTTTGATCAATTTTTAGATGATGATGCAATTCAAGAATTTATGACCTATGACATAATGGCCATGGATAACGCCAAACAGTCATTAAACAATAAGGAAATTTCTGCTGTTATCGTTTTACCCAAAGACTATGTTTATAGTACTTTTGTTAATACTATGACACCTATTAGAAATAAAGTAACTTTAGAAGTTATTAAGCATCCTGATAAAAACTTTACTGGCACTATTGTTGAAGAAATCATAGAAGGCTACAACATGCGATTGAATGCATTGGTTATTGGCAAATACCTATTTACAAAAGAAACAAAGGATTACGTAGGTATAGAAAACGCATTAAAAGATAGCGCACTTGTAATGGAACAAATTTCAGAAGACTTAAGACGTGATATCATCTCAATTAAAGATAAAAGCATCTATGGTAACAAAAACATCTCAAGTTTTCAATACTATGCAGCTGCAATGATGGCAATGTTTTTATTCTATGCAGCTAGTAATGGAGGTACTCTACTTTTACAGGAAACAGAGGATAAAACCATGCAGAGATTGCTGATTTCAGGAGTTACAATATCTAAAATGATTAAAAGTAATTTCTTAATGATAGTATGTATAGCTCTCCTTCAATCCATAGCCATGATTTTGTATTCATCTATTGTGCTGAAGGTTACTTGGGGAAATCCATTACTCATTGTTCTAACCATTTCACTAATGAGCTTTGCTATAGGCGGACTAGGTTTATTAATCTCTACTATAACATTAGCTACTAATAATTATCGATTTGCTAATATTTTTCAACTTTTTATCATTCATTTTATGTCATTAATCGGCGGTAGCTTTCTTCCTGTAACTATGTTACCTAACTTTATACAAAAGATAAACCTTTTATCCATTAATGGTGTGGGAATAAAAATGTATATGAATATTATGGCAGGTCATGGATTAGGTACAATCGTGAATTATTGCTTAATCCTATTGGCAATGGGACTCGTCTTTATTATCACTGCTTTCTATATTATGAAATCAAAAAGGAGGGTGAAACCATGATAACCATACTTAGAATTCGACTCAAGCTCTATATTCATGAGTTATCCATCTTTTTTGGTTTATTAGCTATGAGTATTCTTTTCACTTTTATATTTGGTGCTTCTTTTAAATCTAATTACAAGCCTCTGATCTGTATTGTAGACCAAGATCAAAGCTACTTGAGTCAAACTTTTGTAGAATCATTAAATTATAATACAACTATCAAAACTTTAATTACAGATGAAGAGACAGCTAGTAAACATGTGAAATCAGATAAGGCTATTGCCTCTATTCTTTTTGAGAAAGGATTTAATGATGCTTTTAATCATAATCAAGCGAAAGTGACGTTGGTTAAGACCAAAGATATTGCAGAAATATACTTAGTTAAGAATATTATTCAGAAAACTGCTTTTACTATAAACCATGATACACTTGTCTATAACTCGACTTTAAACTATTTAAGGCAAAATGAAATTCAGATCAATGAAAAAAGCTTAATGGATTCCATATCAAAAACTGCCAAAGACAGCTGGAATAAAAAATTGACTTATCATCTCAACAGCTATTTTCACAACCATTATGTAGCTGATGAGAACGCTACACTAAAGCATTACCTAATTGGTTATGCACTCATGTTTTCTATATTTTTTGTTTTCTTTGGCATTGGCAGTATTATTGATGAAAAACGAAACTATGTGTGGCAGAGACAAATCGTTTCACCTATTAGTCGATTAAGTGTTACAACAGGAAACATGATTGCAACCACATTCATGGGCTTTTTACAAATATTTTTTATGGTTTATGGTGGAAAGTTCCTATTTGGTATTGATTGGGGACAGCATGATTTAAGTGTACTCATTGTCCTTACAGCATTTGTGTTTTCTACCACATGCTTAGGATTACTAATTGCTTCTTTAGTCAAAACACAACAGCAGCTCTCTTCCATAGTTCCAATTATAACCGTAGGAACATCCATGCTTGGAGGCTGTATGTGGTCCTTAGAGATGATCGATTCTAAAATCCTACTTTTCTTAGCAGATTTGACACCACAAAAATGGGCTCTACAAAGTATTGAGAAGATGGTTATTTATGGGTATGGGATGGAAATAATTCTTCTACCAATCAGTATTTTAATACTAATGGGAATCGTTTATCTCCTACTAGCTTGGTCATTTACAAGAAAAAGAGCTTAAGTTTTACTGATCAATAAAGGGGCGATGAGTAATATTTCCCATCGCCCCTTATATTTTATAAAACCTCTACATACCGCCTAACCCCTGCATAGCTTCCATTAAGTTTCCTGTAATTGCATTGATGAAGGCATCATCGCCTTCAATAAGCCATTGGTTTTCTTTTTTAACCAGTTTAATCTCTACTTCATTGGTTACTTTTTCTACATCTGGGTCTTTTGTTTTTTCATTTAACAGATCTACAAATAGTTGTTCTATTTCTTGTTGGCTACTTTCTTCATCATTTCCTGCCATTTCAAGTGCTTTTGTCATCACTTCTGCAAGGATATCCTGAAAAACAATCCCTAAGTCTACTGTAGTAATTTTAGTTTTAATAACTGCAGTATCCTCTTTTACATCACTGGATTGAATCTCATAGGTCAAATTTTCAAAAAGTGTTTTTAACATTTCTTCTTGTTTTTCATCACCTAATGTATCATCACTTTCTACTAAATAGGAAGATGCTGTTTTCACATCACCATCTTTTAAAGCTTGAAAGAAATCTTTAACAACAGTTTTTGGACCATTATCAGAAGAAGTACCACCGCATGCCATTAAGGTTAAAACCATTAAAAAGGCAATGGTAAGTCCTGCACCTTGCTTAATCATTGCTCGTATTTTCATAACTATTACCCCTTTTTAAATAATATATTAAAACACATGTGACCATTATACCTATAAACATTACGTTTGTAAACACAATATTTTTATGAGTCCCAATTTTTTTCAATTTCTGTAATACGAGCTATTCATCCAATTTTATTTTAGATAATGCATCTGCAAATCCAGTATTTAAAGTTTTCTTGTCGGATTTATGTTGTTTTTTGAGATAGCTGTTAACCTCTCTTTTTGATAAGCTTTTCGTTTGTTTTTTCCTTCTTTCATGATAGGTTGAAAGCTTTTCTTTGAATCCGCAGGAACACACCAATACCTGACGTTCGCCTTCTCCACTTAGTTCCATTTTTTTATGACACTTAGGACATCTTATATTCGTAGGCTTAGATAATACTTTTTTGTAGCCACAGTTTCTATCTTGACAAATCAGCATTTTCCCTTTTTTGCCATTCACTTGAAGCATTAATTGTCCACATTTTGGGCAGCGTGTATACGTCAGATTATCGTGCTTGTATTTTTCTGAGCTATCTTTAATCTCACGTACTGCTGTTTTTGAATACGTCTTCATTTCATCAATAAATACATTTTTATTAAGGTTTCCTTGTGATATCATTTCAAGCTTTCTTTCCCATTCTGCAGTTAAGGCTGGTGTTTTTAAATCACTGGGTACTAATTGTAAGAGCTGCCTGCCTTTTGAAGTTATATAGATATCTTTATTTCTTTTCTCAACTAAAAAAGTATTAAAAAGCTTTTCAATAATATCTGCTCTTGTAGCCACAGTCCCTAAACCACCCGTTTTACCAAGTGTTTTAATTAATTCTTTATCTTTATCCTTCATATAGTGGCTTGGATTCTCCATAGCTGACAGTAAAGTACCTTCGTTAAATGGAGCTGGCGGATGGGTTTGACCCTTGGTTAACTCTATATGGTCAATAGAAAAAGCATCCCCAACACGAATACTAGACAAATGCTTATCTATTTCATCTATTCTTTGGTCTTTTTCTTTTTGGTAGACCTCTTTCCATCCTATAGAAAGTATACTTTTACCTTTAGTAATAAATGTCTCATCTCCTATTTTTGCTTTTATAGTGAGCTGTTCGTACTCGTAAGGTGGGTACATAACTGAGAAAAAACGAAGAACAACCAAGTCATATATTTTTCTTTCCTTATCCGATAAAACACTTAATGGAACCGATTCCTCAGTAGGTATAATGGCATGGTGATCAGAGACCTTACGATTATCTACATAGGATGAATGGACTGGTATCGGCTTATTAATGAGCTTTATAGCTAATGAAGCATATGGTTTTACACGACATGCCTTAATTCTATCTTTAAGCGTATCAACAATGTCTGAAGTTAGATATCTTGAATCCGTTCGAGGGTAAGTTAAGACCTTATGCCTTTCATATAACCCCTGTAAAATAGATACAGTTTCCTTCGCAGAGAAATCAAACAGTCTATTGGCTTCCCTTTGAAGTTCAGTTAAATCATAAAGCTGAGGTGCATAACTTTTTTTGATTGTTTTCTTAACATCTAAAATTTTTACTTTTTCATTTCTTATTTTCTTGTGTACCTGTTCACACTTTTGCTTATCAAATAGTCTCGTATCGTTTGTCTGTGTATTTTGCCAAATCCATTCAACACCTTGGGACTTAACGCTTATACCATAAAAGGTTTTTGATTTAAAATTCCTGATTTCTTCTTCTCTAGCAGCTATCATAGCTAATGTCGGTGTTTGAACTCTACCACAAGATAACTGGGCATTGTACTTACAGGTTAAGGCCCGAGTAGCATTAATTCCAACAACCCAGTCGGCTGCAGCACGGGCATAAGCGGAATCATACAGCTTTTCATAAGACTTTCCACTTTTTAAACGATTGAACCCATCTCTAATCGCCTTATCCGTTACAGATGAAATCCACAATCGTTGAATAGGCTTTTTAACATGTGCCTTCTCAATAATCCAGCGCGCAACCAACTCTCCTTCACGTCCTGCATCTGTGGCTATCACGATTTTTGTAACATCTTTCCTCTTCATTTGATCCTTAACACAATGAAACTGCTTGGACGTTTTCTTAATGACAACAAGCTTAAAAGGTGCTGGCAAAATAGGTAGATCTTCTATTTTCCATGCTTTGTAGCTAGAATGATAAAGCTCAGGATCTGCTAAGGTTACCAGATGTCCTAAAGCCCATGTAACAATATAATTTTGACCTTCCATATAACCATTATGCTTTGTATGGCATTTTAAAATTCTAGCTAAATTTCTCCCAACGGAAGGCTTCTCAGCTAATACTAATGTTTTCTGCATCCTATTTTCCTTTCTATGAACATAACTTTCCTTATCTATGCAATCATTGGATTGTTTAATGAGTCCTTCTCATTATATATAGGTTAGCAAAGGAAATCAAATAAATAAAGATTACTATGAATCCTTTACTTGATTTTATTTTTATTTACAGTAGCAATCTCAATAGATTTCCTTTGTTAAAGATTACAGTTTTTGTCATATTAATAACTCAACTTTTACACTTGAAAATAACCTTTAAATCCAGTATACACAAATAAAAAATGATATAAAAGATTCTTAACACCTTTATAGTTTCTTGGATTCAAATCATGGAGATACAACCTACCAAGAATACCATGTACCGTTTATTTAATAATTTTTCATACAATTACGACGTTTTATCTTAGCACTTTTACCGTAAGTAACGATAGTTTTAAGACAAAGCTAGATAACACTTTATGTTACTATTGAACAATGAACATAGTTATATTAAAATGAGTCTATAAGATAAGATAATATTATGGGGAGGTAATAGAATGAGTTTGAATAAAATATGGAAGCAACTTAAGAATAATGCAAGTACTGAAAATGTACTTATGACAGTATCCGATATTGTAAATTATTATAGAAGAGGTAGAGTGAATATAAATCCATCTTATCAAAGAAATTATAGATGGACAAACGAGCAGAAAACAAAATTTATTGAATCATTATTACTTAAGTATCCTATACCTCCAATAATAACGATTAAAACTGAAAATGATCTTGGTTTAGCAGAATATGAAATAATTGATGGGGTTCAAAGACTTTCGACAATTTTTGAATTTATGAGAGTAAAACCTAAACAGGGGGAATATGTTGATAATGTAAACCAAAAGCTAAAAAAGCTTGAAGGAGCTAATAGCTTTATTGAAATAAACGGTAAAGATTGGGATGATTTTAAGGATGAGCAGTTTGATTTCATACTTGAATCATCAACACTATTATTTATTAACTTTGTTACAAATGATGAGGACGTTAAGTATGAGATGTTTGAGAGATTAAATTCATTATCAACTGAATTGTCGCCTCAAGAGATAAGGAGTTCTATAATAGCAATGAAAGATGCTATTATTTTTCAAAGCATTGATAGGGAAATTTCTAGAACCAGCAAGACATTTCTTAATAAAGGTGAATTAGCAAAACGAGATGACCTAGCATTATTTATTGAGTTTTCCCTTATAAAAAGGTATGATAAATATATTGATGTAATAAATAAGAAAATTAAATTTCTCAAAGATATTAATTCAAAAAATAAAAATAAACATTTTGACTTATTATTAACTTCCTATGTAAGAGCAGTAAAAATCGAAGAGTTAAAGGAAGACTTAAATGATTATAAAGAATTTATATGTTTAAATGAAAGCTTATTCTTTAAGAAATTTGATAATGATAAAGATTCTACAGTAGGAAATGTTATAAGGTTCTTTTTTGAAATTTTAAGTTTTATATATTTTAAATCTAAAAATAGTATAAATAAGGAATTCTATAAAATAAATTTTAATCAAAACTATGCTAATATTATGAAAAATAAGCTTAATAGAAATAATCCAAATGCAAGAGCTAGATTTGAACTAGCTAAGAAAATTGTGGAGGACTATGAAGATGGAAACCAATTATTCTAGCCTTGATACAATTGAAAAATATGAGTTAGTATTTAGAGAACTAAAAGTAAACGAAGAAGAATATGATACAAATAATGTTCATAGAAAACTAATTGATCTTGTAGGTGGGCTAGGACTAACAAATTCTGTACATGAAAAGTTTATAAAATGCATTATATCAGAATATTGTAGATTATATAGCCTATCTAATACTAAAAGAAATAAGTTGATTCATAAGTATAAAGCCCCAAATAAGATTAAGGATTTCGCACAGGATTTACAGCTTGATTTGGATGAGGCATTTGATTTAGAGAAGGCATCTATACAAGGCAAGTATGCATACATTACTAATGTTGAAAGTATTCTTAGTGTAGTATCTGAACAACGTAGTATTAGAAATGATTATTTACATGGCGATTTTAATTTTGTTGATAATATAGGGTATGAATTATATTGTCAACAAATCACACAATTTCAAGAAATACATAATTTTATATTTAAGATATTTAGGTATAGTTTTAATAAAAACTTTGATTCATTACCAGAATTATTTGCATAAAAAGTACAATAAGAAAAGAGGTGACATCATGGGCTATATAAATAAAGCGTATAATATGTACAATGAGCTTACTAATAAATATATGAAAGAAAAGTCTAAATCTCAAATAAAAAAGCTTTCGCAATATTTCACTCCACATGATATAGCTGATAGCCTGTTTACAGATGTCATTGTTATTAAGAAAGATATTATAGAAATTTTAGATACTTGCTGTGGGAATGGAATACTACTATTAAAGTTAATTGAGAAGATTTTATCTAATTACATACCAAAAGAAATTTGCATATATGCGTTTGATATTGATCCTATTTTAATAGAAAATGTAGCTTCTATCCTAGAGCATGTAGATGTTAATAACCATGATACTAAAATTAAATCAAAATTGTACAGTGAAGACTATTTAAATTCAGACATAGATACAAAATTTGATTATATTGTTATGAATCCACCCTATAAAAAAGTAAATATAGTGGATGTACCGTATAATTTACGGGGTGTAATAATAGGACAGCCTAATATGTATCATCTTTTTATAGCTAAAGCATTAAACGAATTAAATGGAAATGGAGTTTTATGTATACTATCACCTAAAAATTATTTATCTGGAAGATATACTGAAAAATTACGAAAGAAAATAGTTACGGATTATAGTGTATATAAAATACATACTTTTAATAATAGAAGGACTTTTTTTGATATAAAAATTACACAGGAAGTTTGTATAGTACACATAACCCGTAAGCATCATAAGGATATTATGATATCCTATAATGGAAATGCTCCTATAAAGCTACCCTTTAAAAAATTAATTTTAGATCCAAAAACTAATATAATACAAACACCGAGAGACATGAATGATTATGCATTAATTGATAAATTTAGTAATTTTCCAAAAGGAATAATAGGAAGAAGCATTTATATGAAGACTGGTAAAGTGGTTCAGTTTAGAGTGAGAAAGGAGTTGCTTAGTGAAAGAAAGTACAGACAGATAAAACATGGAGTTCCTTTAATTGTTTATAGGCATATAAATTCAGGGAAGTTTACTTATAGTGAATTAATTAATAAAAAGAAAAATAGAGCAATATCAATATATAATAATGGTGCAACAAAATCTATCTTAATAGATAACAGAAATTATGTATTATTAAGAAAGAATACCGATAAAAAATACGATAAGCTTATAAGTTGTGTACCATATATGAAATACTTAGATACCGATAAGTTGGGTATTGATAACGGTTTGGCCTATTTAACCAATTGTGAGAATAACTTAACTAACCTTGAAGTGAAGGGAATTGAATGTATATTGATGTCCAAACAATTTGATGACTATTATAGAATGGTTAATAGTAGCCATACATTGAATGTGTATGAGTTTGAAAATTTACATTTTCCTGATATGGATACTATAAGACAAATAGGAGCTGATTTAAGTGGAATGGATGTAACAAGTGAATTAGCTACTAGAGTTATGGAAAAATATCTTTAAAAACCCACCGTTTCGATAGCTGCTTGGTTAAACTCCTCCTATGCGAAACTTATTAATTAATCAATCTATATAAGAGTAGAAAAAATATATGAAAAAGCAGTATTATGCAATATAATACTACCTTTATATTATAACAGCTTTACCCTTTTATTTTTTGTTTAAATCATGGTCAAGAAAAAAAGAGTTTTGGAAATCATATGGATTACATTCTAGTTGGATAAGAATACCAAGGGAGTTGGTTATCTACTAACTTGCTTAGGCTTTAGAGTTAATAACGCAATACCTATACCAATTATGGACAAAATTATAATAGGTAAAAAAACATATTGATAGCTTCCAAACTGGGTTCTAATATAACCTGCTAAAGGCGTTCCTATGACAGCGCCTATACCGTATGCGGTGAATAATACCCCATAATTCCTACTATAATGAGTTTCACCAAAATACATAGCAATTGATGTGGGTGCAATGGAAAGCCAAGCCCCCAGATTAAGCCAAATGATTGATAATGCAATGACGTAGATAATGATAGAGTCACTATTTATGAGATAAATGAAACTAGACGAAGCTAATATGAGTATAAATGATATAACAGCTGCTTTATACGGATGATACTTATCTGTAATCCATCCAAATAACGGTCGTCCAAGAGCATTAAAAACTGCAAAAATTGATATAAGGAAAGCTGTGGTATTAGAATCAATACCAAAGAGTTCTTCACCAATCTGACTAGAGATACCAATAATCATTAAACCAACAGAAGCTCCAATCACAAAGCATAACCATAATCCTTTAAACTTAATATGCTTAATGACCTGCATCAAACTCTGCTGTTCTATAGTAGAGTCTTTCATCTTCCTCTTGTTATCTTTAGTAACCTTAGGTTTTTTTAAGAACAGTCCCAATACTGGTACAACAATTAAGAAAAAACAGCCAATAACAATAAAAGTATTTTTTAACCCATATTCATTTAACAAAGTTTTTGCTATAGGAGCTGTTATTAATGGAGATAAGCCAAATCCTGCGAGTAAAATGCCTAAGGCTATCCCTCGTTTCTCAGTAAACCAGCTGGATATCACTTTAATAGGCGGACCATAAGCAATTCCTACACCTGAACCAGCAATAAAGCCATAAGAAAGAATTATCATATTAAAGGATACCGCTAAGCCTGATAAGATCCAACCTACACCAACTAGTATACCGCCAATCATTATCATTATTTTGGGGTTGATGCGATCGGTCAATTTCCCCGTTACAACCATAGATGCTGTATACATTAATAAAAAAACCAAATAGGGTAACCCACTCATTGAGGCATCAATCTGATAATACTCTTCTACAGGTGTTCTCAATACACTCCAAGAGTAAACGGTTCCTAAACATATAAACATAACCATGCCAAGTATTACAAATAGCCATTTATTTGTAGAAGCATGGGAACTATAACTTTTAATTTTCTTATTCGTTTTCATAAACGACTCCTTATCTTTAGTAACACAGGATCTTTTTAAGGACATCATAATTGATTTCAGTCATTAAACCCTTTTTATGCCAATGCTTTTGACATCCACAAAAGTCAAGTAAAACACATTGGGGTTCAAATCCAATAGCTTTAGCTTCATAGCCGCCTGTTATAAGATTTAATACACATGCTATTCCAACGATGCCTATTTCCCCACGTTGAACATTCTGATTAGAAAATGCTGTTGAAGCATGAGGAATAATATAGACCTTAAAATTATGAAGACGTCCAAGCTTAGTAACTTGATGAACTATGCAGTTATGGGTACAGCCCGTACACCTAAAACCATTATGTGTTTTTTTTGCTTGACATTCACTGGCTGGTTTACCTCTCATGCAAATGGGAAGTAATACTCTCTTTTCTTTTGTTTTTAAAAAACCTTCTCTAAAGGCTTTATTCATAATTTGAGCACCAACCATATTTAAGTGATATTCCACTCTTCTCCGTGTACAGAAAATTCTATGCTCCTGCCAAATCATTTTCTTATCATTCTCTTTAATAAATTGATTGACATTGGGAGTATAAACACCTAGCGTTTGCTCAGACTTAGTATCAAACCATAATCCTAGATCTGATGCATCTTTAAGCAGTTTTTTAACTTCTTTGGCTGATAGTGTTTGCATAAAAACAGACCAAATTTCTAACCTATCCACGATGAAACGAAATTCACCAGAAGCCTTGAGCCATTGATTGAGTTGAATAAAATTTTCAAGTGTGTAAGAAGGCTTATGTGGTGAACTTCTTTTTGATAAAAATACAGTTCCAAGTATACCTCTAAAAAAATCCATAATGCCTTTCCATCTTCTTTTTTTCCTTATATTAACCATACTATGAAGCATACGACCAGGTAATTTAGGAAGTGTTACAGCTCTTTCAACATAGGTATTCCATAAAACACCTATTATTAAATATTCTAAATAAATAATTAATTCTGGCATGGATTTTTCGGGGCAGGATTGTTGAACATATTGACGATATTGATGGATATAGTGTAAAGCATCACTGCAAATTTTATCGCAGACATCTATTGTAAATTGTTCTATTCGTTCATAATACTCATCTGAAGTTTTTTTACCTTGAAGTATAGAATAAGTTATAATTTCCATAGTCTCACTCCATATAGTCATAATAAGCTTATATTAAAGGCACTAGTATTAGCTAATATTTGTTTTATAATTAAGCCTCTTACTCATTTGATGAACCTTGTTAACATTGATATCCATTAGCTTAGCAATTTTTCTATGAGTTAATTTGCTGTTAATGAGCAAAAGCTCTATGACTTCTTCTAGCCTCATTGTATGAATAAGTATTTCTTTTTTATCATGAAGACTTTTTGACTTAATGTAATCTTCAATTATATTTTGAGCTAACCTCTGCCTATTATGTTCAATATCTTCTTTTATATCCAAATATTCACATTCATCATTTTTATGGTGATATGATACAAAGGTATCCATACTATGATTAAAAAAGTTTAAAACCCATTGCTTTTGTTTAGGAAAAATCCATTTAACTTGATCAAAATATTCTCTATAGCTGCTCCATTTATATTCCCCTATGTTCTGAACTATTTCAGCTTTAACTGGATTATTATGAACATATCGTATGACCTGAACTAAATATTCCTCATCTTCTATAGCCTGACTCTTATATCTGTCCTGAAAAACATGACCAACACGATTATGATGGTAATTGTAATGCATAGCAAATTTAATATTTACTCTTTTCATAGCCCTAGACAGGTTGTCAAGATCAGCCTTTAAAACCAAGTGTATGTGGTTACTCATAAGACACCATGCAGCAATTTCTATCACTTTATCGTCTTGCTCTTTTTTTAGAAGGGATAAGAACTCCTTTTTTTGTCCTTCTTGAGTAAATATCCATTCTTTATTATGACCTCTTAACATCACATGATAATAGCCTGTATTACTTTCAACCCTTGCCTTTCTAGGCATTTTCACCACCGCCTCAAAAACAAGTATACCATACTGATACTATACAAGCAACAGGAACCGTCCCCATCACTTTAACGCTTGAAAGAGGCTGTTTAATATAAATTAAACAGCCTCTTTCTAAATTAAGGGAGATTAAATAGGTTGATTGAATTTTACTCAGGTGCTCCTACTTCAAAACCTAATAAATCTTGAAGTTCTATTTCTAATTCAAGTAGTGCATCCTTAGCATTGGATTCACCTGTTAAGACGGAGTGAACCGCTTGATAAAAATAAGTAGAAACTTCATTATATCTTGGTGCTGTTGCTGTTGATGGTCTAGGTGCAGCATTTGTAAACACATCGTATAAGCTTCCAAAGAATGGGCTTGCTTCTAAAACTTCTTCATCTTGGTATAAAGATTTGATGGTTGGATTAAAAGAGCCTTCTATAGCACGTAGCTTTTGAATATCATAACTTGCTAAGAATAATGCAACTTTAGCGGCTGCTTCTGGATCATTGGAGTATTTAGAAACAGCAAGCTGCCATCCTCCAAGTGCAGCAGCACCACGACCTGCATCTCCTTTAGGTAAAGGTACAACATCAAATAACCCTTTAATTGCACTGTCATCTGAATTACCTAGAACGTAGGCATAAGGCCAGTTACGCATAAATGCTGCATTTCCTGTCTGCCACATATTTCTAGCATCTTCTTCACCAAAACCTGTTACACCATCTGGAGAAATAGTTCCAACCCATGATGCTGCTTTTTCAATAATTTCTGCTGCTTTATCATTATTAACTGTAATTACTTTTTCTGGGCTTACTATACTACCGCCACCATTGGATACAATCCATTCAACTGCATCACAGGTTAACCCTTCATAAGCATTTCCCTGCCATACGTAACCCCAAAAATCTGGGTTATCAGCACGCTCACCATCTTGAATTGTTTTAGCACATGTCTCTAATTCATCCCATGTTGTAGGAATCTCTAAATTATATTTTTCTAGTAAATCTTTTCTGTAATAGAGTAAACCTGCATCTGTGAACCAAGGCATACCAATTAATTTACCATCCACGGTATTATTCTCAATAATTGGCGCAAAATGATCCCCTGCAACTTCTTTAGCTCCATACTGATATAAGTCTACAAAATGCTCTGCTAGATCTCCAGGCCAGATAACGTCGATTTGATAGACATCAACATCTGAACTCTGTGCTTCTAGGAATTGAAGATACAATCCTAGTCTATCTTGAGCGAGATCGGGTGTTTCAAGAACACGCACTTCTATGTTTGGATTGTCTTGATTGAATAACTCAACGGCCTTTTTAGTTAAGTCTAATTCTATTCCAACTGCACCGCAAGCTACAGTAACTACACTTTTTTTATCCTCTGAAGCATTATCTTGTGTCGTATCCTTTGACGAATCATCATTCGATGTAGCATCCTTATCCGTATCTTGTGTCGTATCAGGTGCATTCGTTGATGTATCGTTCGTATCCTTACTACTACTACACCCAGCCACACTAAAAGTTAAAACAAGTACAAACGCCATCATCATTGTTAATAGCTTTCTCTTCATATCACTACCTCCTAAGTTTTTATAAATAGTAATTATTTATCCAACTTACCAACCATCAATATGACATCTGCTAAAGTATGACTATATAAGATTAAACTCCTATTACAGCGCTATCTATTGAGATGGGAAAGTTGAACAATATATTTAAGAGAACTCCATACTTATGTTTTAAGATGCTTAAGCCAGTTATTATGATGAAATTCTCTTAATCTATAAAACCAATTGGATTGGTTTTATTAACCCTTTACAGAACCAGCTGTTAAGCCAGCAATAATTTTTCTTTGGAATACCAAAACCAAGACAACAATCGGAACGGTAACTAATATAGTAGCCGCCATAATCTCTCCAAATGGCTCTTGTCTAGAGATAATACCTGTGAAGAAAGATATGGCTACTGGAATAGTCCGTGCATTTTTTTCAATCGCTGTAAAAGTTAAGGCAAATAGGTATTCATTCCATGCTGCTATAAAAGCCAATAATCCTGTTGTTACCAACGCAGGTGCTGTCAATGGCAATAATATTAATCGAAAAGTTTGGAATGGTGTACAACCATCTACGTTAGCTGATTCCATTATTTCCACAGGAAGCTCTTTAAAAAAAGATGTTAATACCCATACCGTAAATGGTAATGTGAATATCATATAGGTTAAAATCATAGAAAACCATGCATTAAGCTTTAGTGTGGTAATAATTGCATATAAGCCTGAAAGGATCGTAACTTGAGGGAACATAGTCATTGCCAAAATAACATACAACATTTGTTTTCGCCCTTTGAATCTAAGTTTACCCATTGCAAACGCTGCGAATGAGCCTGCAATAAGAGCCATAGTTGTTGTGGTTACTGCAACTATTGTTGAATTTGCAATTCCATTTAAGAATTGTTTGTCCTTAATAACTGAAGCATAATTCATAAAAGTTGGAGAGAAGCTTCCGTTTTGTGGATCGATTGGTACAAGTGTTGTAGGTGTCATTTGAAGCTGTGCTTCTGACTTAAGGGACGAATTAAGCGCCCAGTAAAAAGGAAATAGCAAATAAAATGAAATAAGTGCGATCATTAAATAAAATCCTATTTTTTTGAGTTTAGTCATCACTATCTACCCCCAATCCTTTCATGTAGATTAACGCAAAAACAAAAATAAGTATAAAGATTAGGACACCTATGGCTGATGACATACCCATTCGTTTGGCTTGGATTAACTGAAAATAATTATAGGTTGCCATAGAATATCTTTGGTTATTTAATAAAATCTGGAATAAATCAAATACTCTTAAAGCATCTAAGGTTCTAAAAATTAATGCTACTACTAAAGCAGGTTTTAACAATGGTAAAGTCACGTATATAAATTGTTTGAATTTATTCGCACCATCAATTTTTGCTGCTTCATAGAGTGAACCTGGTATGATTTGCAACCCTGCTAGTAATAATAATGCCATATAAGGCGTTGTCTTCCACACATCTACAAGTATAATGGTTGGTAACTGTAAAGCCCTATTGGTTAAAAAGGAAACAGAGCCATTAGAAATACCAAGCCAATCTCCTATCATATTGAATAAACCAACACGTGTCGGCATCAGCATGAATTCCCATATTCTAGCTGATACAACCGTTATAACTGCCCATGGTACAAGCATAATGGTTCGCATGGTTCCTTGTCCTCTAAACTTGATATTAACAATCATGGCAACAACTAAACCTAGAATGGTCTCTAACAGTACTGACCATATTGTGAAATTGAGTGTATTCCCTATAGAGGATAAGAAATCAGGATTCGTTGCTCCGAAAACATACCTATTACCAAAAAAATTAAATTGAAAAGCTTCTTTATAACGCATAGGTTTCCTTGGTAGAATTCGAAGTGGATTCTCATAAACCATATCTCCGTCTTCATTTTCTACTTTTGGTAATTTCATAATTTTGACGCTTAGCAATTCCTTGTAATTATCAAAGCCTACAAATTCAGCTTTTTTAGAACTTGCAAAGGTCTTATCCGTAAAGCTGGTAACAAAAACATTAACTAAAGGATATAAGGCAACTACAACTAGTATTACAAGGGTTGGTAACAGCATCTTATATGCTAGCCGCTGTTCTCTTTTAGCTAATTCTGATTTTTGGCTTCCTTTCATCATAGATGTCCTCCTTATGTTTTAATTGGAACATTTCCAATAAATATACCACAATATTCTATTTAGTGGAATCGATTCCAATTTATTTTAAATAAAAATTTTGTATACACCTATATAAATTATTAAATGTACAACCTACTATAATAATGATTGTGTAGATTCTCTTTCTATTATAGAATGTGATAGTGTTATCATACATGTGGGACTTTCTTTACCTTCAATCCAATCAATTAAACAGCTCGTTCCTTTAGTTCCCATTTGATAACGTGGTTGCTTAACTGTGGAGATAGATGGGTGAAAGTACTTCCCATTTTCTATACCATCAAATCCAAATAAGGCAATATCTTCTGGTATTCTAAACCCTCTTGACATAACTGCTTTTGCAGCACCCATTGCCATTAAATCAGAAAAAGCAAATACAATTTCCGGTCGTTCTTCTTCCTCTAATAAAGCTTGCATTGCTTTATAACCGCTTTCAAACGTAAAACTTCCATATTTATTCCACTCTTGACGATTTTGTATCCCATTTTCCTTTAAAGCTTTTTTAAAACCATATTCACGAGGTATTGATGAATTAGGGTCTCCTTGTACCCCTGAAATATAAGCCAGCTTAGTATAACCTAATCCAATTAAATATTGAGTGGCATCATAAGCCGCCTTTTCATTGTCAATATTTACGGAATAAAACTTAGCATATAGCTTTTTATCCTTCACATTCACATTTGTGGAAATAATCGCTAGGGGTATTTGTCTGCTAGCAAATATCTTAATATCCATATCATTAACTGAGGTTCCCATAAAAATAATTCCATCCACATTTTTGTCACGAAATTCATCTATACGATCTTTTAATGCATTCATGTTACAATTCAAATCTGCCAGCAAAAGACTATAGTTTTTATTATAAGCAATGTATTCTATCCCTTTTACAACATTACCGTAAAAAGGATTGGTTATATCCATTAAAATAACTCCTATGGTTTTGGTTGTTTGAGTTTTTAGACTTCTAGCAATTTCATTAGGACGATAACAGAGCTCTTCCATAGCCTTAAGTACCATCTGCCGTTTTTGTTTACTGACATTTGGATGGTTGTTCAGCACACGAGAAGCTGTTCCAATACCTACACCAGCTAACTTTGCTACGTCTTTCAATCTAACAGACCGACTCATACAATTACCTCTCTATCTAACGGTGGAACCGATTCCATGTATGTAACAATTATAACACTGAAGTTGTACATTGTCAACAATTTCCTCTATATTTTTTTCGCCATTAGTATAATGTTTCCTAAATGGTGTGAATAACATCTTCTTATCTATTATCAATATCTACAAATTGTATGCCTATGAAGGGGGTTTTTTGCTTTCTAAAAAAACTGTTACTCTTTTCTTATTTTAAAGCAAAAAGAACCGTCCCCACTGCTTACTTGACATTTTTTTTATGTTATAGTAATATTTATTAATACTGTTTTAGGGACAAGGGTGTCCATATAGCTTTTATATGGGGACCCTATTTTTATGTCTTGTTAAAACTCTAAATTTTCTGAAAGGGGCGATTGCAATGGCTAGAGGAATCAAGCAGTTAACAGCAGAAGTAGATAAAATTGTAAAAAAAGAGTATTCAACAGATATTAATCCAGACCAATATAAGTCTCAACTTAAGCAATTGGCTAATGGCTTAGCTAGTATTCAACACTTATTAACCAATCAAATTTTTGAAATGCAGGTGGTTTCTTCCCAAATTGATGCTTCAACCCAAGAAATTAATTTAGTCATTGACGAACAGATAGATTTAAGTAATAAAATGTACAAAGAGTCTAAAAATTTGTCAGAGCTCAACGCTAAAAATATGGATTCGGTATATCAATCCGTGGATTACACAAAAAAAATGATTGAAATGATGGATCAAGTCAAAATTTCATCTAATGAGTTAAAATTTTGCAGTTCACAATCTCAAAAAAATATTCAAAATCAGCTTAGTGAAATATACACTATAGTTACCATCATTGATACTATCTCTGAAACAACACAGCAATCATCAGAATACATACATCAACTTTTTGATTCAACACAAAAAATATCGGAAATACTAACCATCGTTCAAAATTTTTACAAGCAAACTCAGCTTCTGGCTCTTAATGCCTCTATCGAATCAGCAAGAGCTGGTGAATATGGTAATGGCTTTGCAGTTGTTGCTAATGAAATTAGAGCTTTAGCAGATAATAGCAGCAGTGCTATCAATGAAATTTCTAATCTTATTCAAACCATTCATTCAGATATTAATAATGTTGTCAATCATACAGAGCTAAATCAAAAAAATGTATTACAAGCTGTCAGTCATACTGCAAATGTTAAATCAGGACTTCAAACTATAGAAGACTCTTTCAAAAGTGTTGATAAAAATATCATAAATATATCGGATAAGCTAGAACAAAATGCTGCGTTTATACAAAGTATTGATAAGTTTATTGAAAATACACTCCAAGCGTCACAGGATGTTGGAACAGAAATCAGCATCATTAATACTCAAATACAGCAGCAACATCAAACGTCTGATAGAATTGCAGCATTAGAAATAACGCTTAAGGATGCCTCTAAAAGCTTAAATATTGTATCAAATAAGTCTCAGATTGATATGCTTGATAAAAGTAAGGATGCTATAGCAGCTAAAGCAAAGTCACTTATCAGCACATTAAAGTCATTTTTAGATAACCAAGAAGAGTTATGGAGCGATAACAAAAACAGCTGTAAAAACCAATTAGATAGTCTATGGAATCATGTTAATGAAATAAAAGCTATTTGGGCGAACCGGCTTGATGGAAGCTTCATTTATTCAAATCCACCAGCAGGTATAAAAAACGCAAAAATAAGACCTTGGTTTCAAGAAAGTATAAAAGGAACGACTTATATCTCAGATATCTATATTTCAGCTATATCAAAGAAGCCTTGTCTTACTTTATCTCTACCTATTTATGATACAGCTAATAGGATAGTTGGCGTATTAGGTGCAGATGTAAGTGCTGGGGACGGTTCTTTCTGCTTATAGGCAGAAAGAACCGTCCCCAGCGCTTTGTATTTTAAGGATAGATATATGGAATTTCAGGCTGCTCAATGGTTTCTACAGCACTTACTTTAATCACAGGTATGATTTCTTCTTCGTTGGTATAGCTATTGGTATACGGTACTTTTTCTATAACTCCTTTAACCCTAAACCACCCTTCTGGATCCAATCGTGCTGTATCATCCCACTCACATAGTAATCCAGCAATTTGAGTATCAGCAGCACAGCAGGTCATTAATAATCGCGAAATAACAAATCGTTCTTCTGGAAATTCTGATTCCCTATAGATAAAACCTGATAACTCTACTTCTTCACCTACCATTGTTTCCAGATTATCATAAATTGCCATTAAAATATCTAAAAAGCTTTCCGCCTCAGGATCATAGTAATCTTCATCCTTCTCAACAGGTATATGTACTATATCCTCATCGGCATTTTCTTGCGATGTATCATGAATGGTAATACTCTCAATATTTTCTTCATTGCTCTGATTAACATCACCCACGTCTTCTATTCTATCTGTATGATAGTCTTTATTTACTTCCTCTTGGTTATTGCTTTTTAATGTTAACTCATGGTTAACAATATTAACCCCTTTATTCGATACCACTTGCGCACTTAAGCTATCTGGATTTACTGTAAATGCTAAAATCAATGGCACAAGAAATATGAGGTTACCTAGCTTTATACCATTGGATTTATGCCCAACTAGTTTTTTTAATTGGCTAATGGTAAGTATCAAAAAAACAATCAAAGAAAAGTAGACATGCTTAAACATTCTAGGATGTATGTACGTATATATTTTATCTGTCCTAAACAACTTATAAATAAGCAAAACAAAACAGCTTAATATAATAAACCATATAACCTCATTAATATTAATTTTTTTCATTTTATCTCCTCACACTATAGACCTATTATGTTCACCAGCATAGCTAAAATAAAACATATCGTAACTATGATGGCTATTAATTTTATAATAAATTTCATTTTAAATGAACTACTTAACATTAAAGTGTTTTTTATATCTATCATCGGTCCTAAGATTAAGAAGCCTACAATAGAACCTGTTGTAAATTGTCCTACGAAAGTTCTTGCTATAAAAGCGTCTGCCTCAGAACACAATGAAAGTACAAAGGCAAGTGCCATCAGAACCAAGGTTGACGAAATCTTTCCCTGACCAATAGATAGGATACTACTTCTCTCAACAAAGGTCTGCATTAAGGCAGATAGAAAAGCTCCAGTAATTAAAAATTTGCCTACATCATAGAGTTCTAAGCTCGTATGCTCAATAATGTCAGCTATATTGGTAAGTATTTTCTTTTTAATACCGACCTTATGGTGGTGTATTTCTTTATGTTCTCCATGATGATGTTCATGAGCATGGTCTTCATGTTCGTGATGATCATCGCCTTCATGATCTTCATGATGATGATGGTGATGATGACAACTAGTTGACATATTTGCATTAGGTTTTAAAGGATTTTTTTTATCCTGTATGACACCAACTAAATGACCGATCAAAACAGCGCCAATTAAACCTAGCCCGCCTCTGAGAAAAACCATGTAAAACTCATTTGAAAAAGCATAATATGTAGAGGCTAACACAACAGGATTAACAATAGGTACTGCCATCATAAATGTTATAGCAATGTAAAGCGGAACACCCTTTTTAAGTAATCCTCTCATGATTGGCACAATAGCACATTCACACACTGGAAAAATGAATCCCATCAAAGAAGCAGCTATAAGCCCTACGAATCTATTTTTAGGTATTATCTTGGCTATCGTTTTCTCTGATACAAATATTTGTATAATAGAAGATACAAAGGTTCCTATCATAACAAATGGAATAGCTTCTAATATAATACTTAAAAAAACAATTGTAAATCCCTCAAGATAATTAAAATAGATTTCTCCTTTAAAGCTTATGAATTGAAAAAACAAAAAAGGCACAATTAAAACACATAGCAAAAATATAAGTGTCCTATCCCCTTTATTTAAATAAGGTTTTGAATCCATTAACCTTTAATCCCCCTTAGAAATTACTGGTATTTGCAACTAAGTTGCATTTTCAAAATATAATTTTATCATAATCAGTAAACATATTCAATAGTGCACATAATCCCTATATTTCTATGTTTAGGGTTTTGAGTATACAATTATAGAGTTATCCATAGCCATTTCTCTTATCATAATATATTAAATGATAATAAAAAAATATTATAGTCAAGTGCAATTAAAAATGCTCAAAATTTTATCTGTTTATTAATGATAATTAGATATATTTACAACAGGTCTATCTTTATTTTAAATTACGGAGATTATATTACCTGTGTTTTTATATTTAATTCTTCTATACACCACAATACATTGAAACTAAAGCAATATTAATTTTAAATATTTTTCTTATCAAATTCATCTTTTTTTAATCTGGGTATATATTTACAGAAACAACTAGTCTTACTGAGTAACACAATTCATTGTACTAGGGTTATTAGCCTAGTTAACTCCGTATATATAATACTATTTTTTATTTATTTTAACAACAAATATAATTTAGTCATAATATCCAAAATAAATACATTTTAAATCTTGTACTATTATTTGATTTTGTCATATTTAATAGTTTAAATAATTTTTTTATAAATACTTGACATTTATAATATTTATATTATAATGATACTTGTATTGAAGCATATTTTATCCAATGATAATTAAGGGGTATAATAATTTAAATACTACATATACTGTGTTTGTGGTGTAAATACGTTATTATTGTTGCAACTTTAATATAATAACACTAAGTAAGGGAGGGGATATAATAATACTTAATACTTTATTATTACTTACTTTTATTCTAATCTGTTCTTTCTTAGTACTTGGATGTACGTCTAAACCCAAACTTAAAGAAGACAAAATTAAAGAACTTGATATCATTGCACTACCACCTCCACCGACCATCATGAGAATTACTGGTAGTGAGGATATTCACCTATTCGTAGATTTTTTCAATTCTCTTAACTTTCAACCACTTGGTTATGATAATATTAAAGGCTGGCAATTTAGAATACACTTGACTAATGATACCGATGACATCTATTTTATCAGCGATAAGGTGAGTATCAGTGGGAAATGGTATGCAATTGATTCTGATGCTATTAATAAACTGGATGTGTTATATAAGAATTATAATTATAAAAAAGAAATATGGAAGTATCCAAATAATTAAAGGGAGAGTTGGTAAGAATGAAAAAATACTTTTTTGCATTATTAATGATGTTTGTTATGTGTGTCACTTTATGCTCAACTGCTTTTGCTAAAGAATCTAAACCATCTAAATACTCGAAAATTAAAGCTCATGCTGAAAAATTCATGAAAGCTCATACAGTAAATTATTTATTAGAAGAACCCATTGAACTCTATAATCTTGAAGATAAAGTGGTTGCTTTATTCTTTAAGTCAACAAAAAGTGGTTATATTATCGTTAACACCGAGAATTTAACTGTTCCAGAATTTTCACCTACAGAAAATAATAAATTTATCACCAACCGAAATATTAAGTATTTTTATAATGGTCCATTAACCTATATGGAAAAGGTTGGAGATTCTATTATTGATTTAAAATCTCATGAAGCCATGGGAAATGAAAAGCAGCTTAAAACTCAATTAAAACGTACGATGTTATATGGTACTGAAAATATTACTGCGGCTACAAATACTAAATCAGCTACAAGAGCAACTCAAGATCAAATTTATGGAACCGTACCAAATTATTCCTATAATCCTACTGGTATCTGTGGTTCAACAGCTTCTGCTATGCTAACTAGATACTATGATATCTATGTAGATGGAAGATTTGTACCATCTTATTTAGAATCCTCAGATGGTGTTGCATTAACGAAACATTTAGTTCCATACATTGATGGTTCCACACCTGGTAGTACAGCTACAGAATTACGTAATGGTCTTAACAATTATTTGTCTGATCAAGGTGTTAGCAAACGTGTATCTACTTATTATTCCTCACTTATCAATACAATCAAGTCATCTGTAAGCAGCGATAATCCATATATCCTTGGACTTTATAATCATCCAAAATATGGTAATCATTGGGTAACAGGTTATGGATATTATGATAGCTCTGATGATTATGCGCTTGTTAATGATGGATGGGGAAGCGTTAATGTTTGGATTCATTTGTACTATGCAGACGTTGTAGCTAAATAAGTTTGCTTATCTAATGATAGCCCTTTTGGTTCTGCCGAAAGGGCTTCTTTATCTCTAGGGACACACGACAATCGCAGGTATGATTATTATAACATATCCTTAGTTATGTCTGGAACAAACGTTTGTTCATCCATTGGTGGTCTGATATACGTTTCTATATTTTGCCTTTCTGGCAGCTTGATATCAGGATAGGAGATTTTTTCATAAGGTATGGTATCCAGTAAATGCGCAATACAGTTTAAACGAGCATGCTTTTTGATATCAGCATCAACCACATACCAAGGACAATGTTTTGTATCTGTGAATCTAAACATCGTGTCCTTTGCTTTTGAATACTCAACCCAATACTTTCTTGACTCTATATCCATAGGACTGATTTTCCATCTTTTTGTTGGATCATTAATTCTATCTTGAAATCTTCTTTCTTGTTCATCATCACTCACTGAAAACCAATATTTTATAAGCATGATACCTGATCTTATCAACATTTTTTCAAACTCAGGACAAGTTCTAAGGAATTCTACGTACTCATCTTTAGTACAAAAACGCATGACACGCTCTACTCCTGCTCTGTTATACCAGCTTCTATCAAAAAGCACAATTTCCCCAGCAGCAGGCAAATGGGCAACATACCTTTGAAAATACCATTGTGTTTTTTCTCTTTCTGTAGGGATCCCTAATGCTACTACACGGCAAATCCTAGGATTCATCTTTTCAATAATTCTTTTTATAGCTCCGCCCTTTCCAGCAGCATCTCTTCCTTCAAAAACAACAACAATTTTTTTACCCTTAGCTTTGACCCATTCTTGCATTTTGACGAGTTCTATTTGGAACTCTTGTAGTTTTTTTTCATATTCTTCAGTTTTTATTTTGCGTTTTTTTTTGCTAGTCACTGGCATCATCCTTATAAATTGGTAAACTTCTAGCTCTGTTTTAAGCTTAGTATCGGATTAAGTAGAGCATATTATGCTTTTGAGTTCCCTCTTTTAAAAGTTAATTAATAAAATATTTAACATTAAATCATGTAAAAAACACATGTTTTATAACCTGTGAATAAGCAAATTTATCTTTTGTTCATCCGTTAAAGCAATTGGGTTATTCTTATTGGAAGTAATTTTGATAATTTTTTTAGCATCCTTTTCTGTTACACCATATTGACCTAGCTTAGGTATTTTTAAATCCTCTGTCCATTGATATAATACTTCTATAAGCTTCTGACAGGATAAGTTCACATTGGTTTCTTCACAGCCAGTTAAGAGAGCACCTACTTTTGCATACTTTCTTAAGAATATTTCATTATTCCTTTCACTTTCAAGCAGTAAATCCACATTGAGTCTAACTGCCTCCGCAAGTAAAGTACCACATATCACACCATGAGGTATATCATAAAAACCACCAATACTGGATGCGAATCCATGAACAATACCAAGCCCTGCATTTGCTAATGTAATCCCTGAACAATATGCTGCATAAGCTATACTTGATCTTTTACGAATATTATCGTATTGACTTGTACATATTGGTATTAGATTTGTTGGTATCATACTTAAACCTGATAAAGCAAGGGCGTCTGTCATAGGCGATGCCTGAGTAGATACATAAGAACCAAGTAATTGAGTGAGTGCATCTAACCCACTAGCAGCAGATACATTTGCTGGACAGGTTAAGATTAACTGAGGATCAATCATAGCTATTTCAGGTATAAAGTTATCATGTCTTAATGATTTTTTAAATCCATCTTCCCCAATATGGCTTAAAACTGCATTCTTTGTCACTTCACTTCCAGTTCCAGAAGTTGTAGGTACTGCAATAAAAGGTATTTTATCCCCATTATGCTGTTTACCTTCACCTACCCCTTCTATATAGGCCATAACAGATTCTTTTTGAGTCAGCATAGCTGATACAGCTTTTCCTGCATCTATAACACTTCCACCCCCGATGGCTATAAGAAGATCAATGGCATGTCCTTTATGAAGCTTTACTTGTTCATCAACAAGCTGTGGTGAGGGCTCTTGACTAACCATTGTTTCATATATATTAACACCACAATGCTTCAATTGATTTATAAGCTTATCATAAGGATTGGATTTTCTAAATGAGTTCGCTCCAGTGAACAATAAAACATTACGTGCTTTCTTAACTAAATCCAGCTCTGTTATCTGATTAAGACAACCAGGGCTAAATATGGTATGAGGTATTCTAGCTAAACTAAATGGTATCATAAGAACTTATCCCTCCAAGATTATATTTATATCACTTACTTCATGCATATATCTAAAAAATAGTAACTACACTTATTCTAACAAAAACTATCAGAGCTTTAAAGTATTGAGTATTTAAAAAACACTTGGATGATAATAAAATCCAAAATAAGGCTTATGAGTATTAGATACATAGTGAAACACAAATATTTCCAGCTGTTACTAATGAATAACAAGCCTACCTGTGGATTATAATATAAAGAAGAAACATTATTAAAAAATACTAATTCTAGTATACTATATTTAAATTCTATGATATATTAAGAGTAACTCTAGAATAAATAATAGAGTATTACTATTTTAAAGGAGGTTTTATTATCTATTATCCATCTATTCCATTAGGAAAACACCAATTACCACCACTGCCTTATGCTTATAACGCACTAGAACCGAATATCGGGGAACAAACCATGCGATTACATCATGACATTCATCATCAGGCTTATGTAAATGGTCTGAATAAAGCTGAACTAGAATTAGAAAAAGCACGTCAAAATAAGAATTTTGATATGATATCATATTGGGAAAACCAATTGGCTTTTAATGGCTCTGGACACATTTTACATAGTGTGTTCTGGACTATCATGACTCCTCCTGGAGCTGGTGGACAGCCAGGTATGTACACTATGGAACAAATTAATAAGTCTTTTGGCAGTTTTGATGGATTCTTAGATCAATTTAAAGCCGCTGCCGCTAAAGTAGAAGGATCAGGCTGGGCAATACTTGTATGGAATCCAGCATGGGGACGATTAGAGGTTCTAACCGCTGAAAAGCATCAAAACCTTACTGAGTGGGGCAGTATTCCTATACTTCCTATAGATGTTTGGGAACATGCTTACTATTTGGACTATCAAAACAAACGACCTGATTATATTAATAACTTTGTCAACATCATCAATTGGAATGCAGTTGAAGAACGATTATTACTAGCTATGAAGGGTGAAACACCTATTACATTAGAAAACAAAAGCTAAGAAATACGGGGCTGTACAAAGCTTGTACAGCCCCTTTTTAAGTTCTAAATCGCTTATATAGGGTAATACACAATCCTTAGATTTGACTTTAGTTAAAATTGAAATAAAATTTTATGTATTTGAGAGACATAATTCATAAAAAAATGGTAATGATTAAGGGTATAGCACGAAATAATAGTTCGGAGGTGTCTTTATGAGACAAAGAAGAAGAATGAATTCAGATATTGCTATTACCCATAACGAGGATAAAAATGAAAGTCAAGCCATATTAGATGGCTTAAATAGTATTAGAGCTCATGAGATGATTCATAAGGATGATGTGGTCGTTATTACACCTAATTGGGTCAATAAAAGTAAACCCCATCCTAAAGATGCTACCGTTGTTGGTCATGATAGTTTGCGAACCCTTATACAGTATGTTAAAAACTTAAATCCCAAAAGAATCATTGCAGCATCTGGTTCAGGAGGACATCCTACCCTAGAGGTTATGAAGGCTGTAGGATATGAAGAGGTTATTCAAAGTGAAGGGATAGAATTCTTAGATCTCAATTATGGACCTTATACAACCATCAGCTTAAACCATGATAGGCCAGCACAAACTAAAATTAATACAATACTAAATGACATGACATTTCTAATCTCCTTTACACAGCTAAAACATCATGAATCAGCAACTATGTCCGCTAGTATCAAAAATATTGCAATGGGCTGGCCACCTGCTGAGATTCACGGTTTTCCAAAGAAAGGACTTGGGATACATGATAATCTACATAGCTTTATTGCAGCTATGGCTGATGCAATTCCTATTGATTTATCTATCTTAAGCTGTAATCCAGCCATGATTGGCACAGGTCCTACAAATGGTCTTTCAAGGCACACAGGACTTGTGGTGTGTGGTACCGACCCTTTTTCTGTTGATACAATAGGTGCAAGATTTTTAGGTTTTAAACCTGAAGCGGTTCAGTATTTGAACCTATGTAAAAAACTCAAAATGGGAGTTACAGATATTGAGCAAATGCATTTAATGGGTATGGACTTGATAGAAGCTGAAAAGCAATTTAGCCGTGCAGTATATGGAGAAGAAATAACAATAGACATGTCTAACTAAATTTAAGAGGGTGATCATTCACCTTCTTTTTTATTCATTGATAAGATTATAAGCTTCTGTTATGAATTATACTTTCCTACATAATAAAAGAAAAGTTTAATAAACATATAACGAGGTGAAATTTTATGCGTATGATTATTCTTGCAGGTCAAAAAATAAAAATAAGCATAATTCTAGTTTTACTCCTTGTTATCATCAGCTGCTTAATAGTTATCCATCATCATGAAAATAAAGAATGGTTAGCTGTTTCAAACAATTATGATGTTATTACTGATTTAGAGAAAGAAAATGATACACTAAGAGGTATCCTTGAGCATATAGTTCCAAAACAACCTAAAGTCCTTTATGAAAATCCTTACCGTTTAGAATCTGACACTATTCCTAACTTTTATACCTATGATTTACACCATATTTTAGAAAAAGGAAATGATGTCCCCTTTCATATCCTTTATCATAATCAAGACTATCAGCGACCGATGTATGCTTCAACATGGAAAGACTTTTATTATCGTTCGTGGCTATACCTTCCAAGTAAAATCTCCGATGCTTACCATACTCTTTTTCTCTATCAAGGCGGATTAAGTGCTATTTATGATTTTGAAGGGGGACTAGGTTTTCAGGAACATATCCTTGTCGATTACCATAAAAATTTGAATTGTTTAGTTTATAATTTTCATGTTGCCAATGTAAAGAAGCTTGGACATCAAATTATTCTTGTAGGCAGACCAGCTCGAAAAGGTGCTGCAATAGTATCTATAAAAGTTAATGATGTCCTGTCACAAGCCAAAGAGTCTCAGGATTATCTCTTTCAGCTTTCTACACCTAAAGGGTATGAACTCGATTTCTTATACAATCATTACCATAGAAGCGATACTTTAAATCAAGAAGAATCCACGATACAGACGTTTTGTATGATTACTAAGGATGAGTCTAATTATCTAGATCTAAAAAAAGAAAATCATCTATTAAAAACCGAGATATCCTATTATTTCCCTTTAGACGAAGAAGGTGTTATTACACAACAGTCTTGTAGAAACAGCACAAGCATCAATCTATCTACTCAAGTAGATATCGCTACTGTAATAGAAAAAGGAAGAGAAATTAATTATGGTATCGCCTATGAAAGCTTACCTTATAGAAGACCTATCTATGACCCCACCTGGGAACAAAAAGCACCTAATGGCTGGGCATATATACCAGAGAAAGTGTGTCAGGCTAATCGTAAGCTTTTTGTGCTTCCTAGCAAAGAAAAAGAAAGATTAAATATATTAGAAAAACTTTCTTTCTATGAGCCACTTCAACCTATTAAAGAAAATGAAAGCAGTTTGTTAATTTATAATTTTATGCCTTCACAGGTGTTTATTTTAAATCATCAAATGGTTCTATTAGGTATACCGCATAGAACAGGAGCTTTAATACTAACCATAAACAAAAACAATCTAATGCATGATACTGATTATTTAGTGCAGCTTATAACACCTGATTTCAGCGAGCTTGATTATGATGTACTCAAGATCAATAGCCCCATAAAATAGCTACACCCTATGATTCTACAGTGTAGCTTAATGCATATATGAGAGAGTTAAAATTATACCTGCATATCTCTTTTTTTATAAAAAATATACGTTACAGTTACAAGAACTATGACAATCAATGCAGATAAAACAATAAAAACAGCTTCAAATTGTCCTCCAAACATCAGTTGTCTTGCTTCAAAGTATTTAAATGGCGTTAAATATTTTAAATTCTCTATTTTAGAATACATATCAATAGCCATAGATAATATAAAAGTAATTAACAATACTGCCGTAGATACGGAAGTTGCTTTTTTTGTATTTCTTGTCATAACGGCTGTGCCTACACCTACACTTAAAAATATGAGTTGTATGATGAATAACGCTATCATCAATTTAATAATATCACCTGTTATAGACTGTCCTTGATTATACATATCTACAATGATAATTGATGCTATTAAGGTCGTTAAATTGAAAGCAACGATATTAATAAGAGCTGCCACCAGTTTTGAAGTGATTATTCTTACTCTTGATACAGGTTTTGTAAGTAAAAAATCCGCTGTTTTATCTCTTTCTTCTTTAGATATAATGACCGCTCCAAGCATAACAGCATGGATAGAACCAAGTAATATAAAATAAAGAAAAAACACTCCATAGTAGCCGCCTACATGAGTTAAATCAAAGGTAGATAATCCAAACATCGTTTTAAATATCTCTGGCAGACCAGCTAAAAGGTCATTGACACTGTTGCCAGCTTCAGCCATTCCTGCATATTTTAGCATCCCAACATATATTAAGAAAACCTGCATAACACACCATATAATAAGAGCTTTCATATTTGCCCTAAGTTCTCTAAGAACTATATTCATCTTTCTAACCTCCTTTATTAACTTTCAACCTAATACCTATATGGCTGGTATATCTTTTTTAGTATAAATACCGTAAGAAACTATAGTAAAAACAGTAAAGAAACCTACAGCTACTGCTACATAAGTTACATCATATTGCACGTTACTTACAATATAGGCTGGCTCAAAATAGGCAAAAGGTGTGACATAAGAAAGCTTAGCATCATGTAACGTTTGATTCAATAAGTAGATAATATAAAAGCCAAAAACAGCAGCTAAGCTAATAGGGAGTACCGTTCTAATCTTCTTGAAAAAAACAGAAACAGCAATTCCAAAGGCTATAAAATAAAGCTGCAAAAACAAAAGTGTGAATGTCACCAAAAAAAATGCTTTTGTATCATAAGGAGCTTTTTTAACAATATCCATCATCAGCTTTGCGGCTAAGATATAGACAACATTAGTTATTGCTATATTCGTTAATGCCGCAAGCAGCTTATAAGTTATTATTCTACTTCTATTAATAGGCTTGACCAATAAGAAATCAGCTGTCCGTTCCCGCACTTCTGCCGAAAGAATAGATGTTCCCAAATTCATAGCTTGAATAGAGCCCACTAATAAAACATAAATAAAAACAAAGCTATAAAAACCAAGAACCGTGGATAGGTCAAGAGTTGTTAAACCAAGGGCTTTCTGTATCCCTTCAGGAAAAGCACTAAGTAATTTGTTAAGAAGCTGGGCATCTTTTGCTATAGCTGGAAACATGGATAATATTAGTACAACTAAAACTACAAGTGCAATTGTCCATGTTATTAATGATTTTCTATACATTTTAAGTTCTTGTAAATAGACATTCATAGGCTACGCCTCCTTAACATAATAATGCATAAAGATTTCATCCAGCGTTGGCTCTTCTACAATAAGATTTTTAAGTCTTTTTTGAGATAATTGACTAATAATGACATTAATATCTCCACTAAATAAAAAAGTTACATGTTGATCATGAATAGATAGATTCGTCACACCCTCTACATCAAAGTACGTATCCGTGATAGTGTCCGTCATATCTATTCTAAACTTCTTGTAATTGGATTGTTTTAAAGTCTCTATATCTTCAACTTTAATGATTTTACCTTCTTTAATAATGGCTACTCGATGACATAGCTTTTGGACTTCATTCAATATATGGGATGAAAATAATATGGTTGCGCCCTTTTTATTTTCTTCGTGAATTAAGTCAAAGAATTTTTGCTGCATTAAAGGATCAAGCCCGCTTGTAGGCTCATCTAAAATAATTAATTTAGGACTGTGCAGAAGTCCTTGTACAATTCCTACTTTTTTCTTGTTGCCATAAGATAAATCGTTGACTTTTCTGTTTAGATCAAGATCCATAATATCAGCAAGCTCATACAATCGTTCTTTGCAATCCTTATTATAAAACGAGGCAGAGTATTTAAGTACATCCAGTACTTTCATATTATCATAATAAAAAACCTCTGAAGGTAGATAGCCAATTTCCCGTCTAATCTCTGGTCCATATTGAATACAATCCTTACCAAATATTTTAGCACTACCACTAGTAGGATATATTAAAGCTAAAAGCGTTCTAATGGTTGTAGATTTACCAGCACCGTTAGGTCCAATAAACCCAAATATCTCACCTTCTTCAACGTTAAAACTGACATCAACAATACCTCTTGATTTTCCGTAGTATTTTGTAAGTTGATTAATTTCAATAATATGCATGGATAACCTCCTCTTAACTAGATTTACTGATTCATCTTTAGTATTAGATTTAACTTAAGATAATAGTATAAGAATTTAACATTTTTTGTGAAAATCCTTTATTTTTAATGTGATTTTATAAAGATAATATAGGACTTTCCTGATACTTTGTTTAACAATTTTATGTCATATGCTTAAAGGCATAAAATAACACCCACAAAAAGGGTGCTATTGTCTTTATAAAAAAAGAGCAAAGATTTACACTTTACTTAGATAAATTATCTTATATGTTACTCCGTCCATTTATCAGAATCTATATCATTATCTAACATAAACTCAAGACGCATTTCTTCGTCTAATTGAGATGCTGTAGCTTGTCCCCCCTCTTTAATATTTGCTAGTGTATCGTCGTTAAGTACAAAATTCTTGTATGTTCTATTCTCACCAGTAAACATAATTAATGTTTCTATCTTCGTCAGTGCTTCACCATTATTAAAACGCTCAATAATATTTGCTTGTTCTTCCTTGTATTTATCACAATTAAAAACTTCATCGTAGGCTGTACCTATCGGTAATTCCATTAATGATTGCATAATACTACTTTGATGATATAACCTATTGGATATAACATTATCCACACCCTTAGTTAAGAGGTCAAAGGTATCTCTTCCGTAACATTCTTTTAGTCTATCGTCTTTCATAAATAACATGTCATATCCTATGTTAGACATAAATTCTCTTTTCTCATTCAGCTGTCCATAGATATTGAATTCTTCGAAGGTTACATCATTGGCTAAAGGTTTACCTTGAAAAACAGCTTTATCAATTTCATTTTGCACGATTGCGTACCTAGAGAACTCTACACTATCAAATTTTGTAGGATTAAAACATATCTTATCCATTGGTTTATTGTATCTTCGCATTAATTTATATGCCATATCATTTTCTTTTAAGGGTATAGGATTGTTAATACCAGCACTGTTAACTGTTGACATCCTTCACACTTCCTCTCTATATTATTGTATCATTAACGCTCTATTCATTCTCTACCTAGTTGCACTAAATAATCAAAAACCTCTTCTTTAGTTTTAGATCTTTAAAAATAACTTCCATTTTATCCTATATTGAATATCGGCATATTCGTAAAAATATATATACCACTTATTATTAAACTAAAAAAATATTACCATGAGTAAGTATCTTCCTAAACTGCATAAGGGGACATAGTATATATCATTTCTTAACAGTATCATTAAGACAAAAAAAGAGAATATGCCCACACTTGATTGTGTATGACATATTCTTAGGATTATTTATATAATCAATTACACTCGCCTCTTAAAAAATGCTTAATAAGTTTGATTGGCATCTAAATCTTATTTTAGCATTCATCTACCTGATAAAATTTTGAGTATAGTGTGGGACGTTTTTCTCGTTAAACCACACACCAACTCCTAAACCCGTATATTTTTCTTTCAATATATTATTACGGTGTCCTGAAGAATTCATCCAACCACTAACTACTTGGATGGCATCCCACTGTCCCATGGCTATATTTTCACCAAAGTATGAGTATTTAATATTAGCTTTTTTGGCTCTATCCCAAGGTGCTTCACCCTGTAAGTTTGTATGAGAAAAATAATTCTTGTCACTCATATCCTTACTATGCTGTCTAGCTAAAACCGCTACAGCTTCATTCCATTCAAAAGGCTGTAAGCCCTTATTAACTCTTTCAACATTGGTCAGGTCAAATACTTGTTTTTCATAGCTGGCTATAAGAGCTTCTGCTGATTTATTTTCATAATCATTACGCTTAGCACTCTGAGCCATTATAGATACTCCCACTACCTTTTGATGATCTAAGGTATCTATATAAAAAGTATAGTCATAATCATTTTTAGTTATCTTTAGCTGATTATTATTGGTTTTCTTAATGCCTAAGCTATTCTTTACTGTATTAGATGCTACTCCGTAACGAACCGTATCATCTAATGCCCAGTAGGATGCGTTGGTATATAAGGCAACAACCTTATCATCCTCTACACCGATTTGAAGGTATTTCTTATAATCGCTATTATAAATATACCAATCAAAACCATACCTACTTTTATCCATACGATTTGGCTGACCCAATGATTGAGTTACAGAAGTAACGTCATCACCAATATGTACACCCCTTAATGCACTTGATGATGTCACTACGGGTTCCTCTACATCGTCATCATCTACTGGCTCTTCTACATCAACTTGATCCTCTGATGTAACATAGATAGCTCTATTATCGCCATCCCAAGTAACTTTATAGCCAAATGATTCCAATACAATTCTTAATGGTATGTAAATTCGATCTTGAAAAATTACATTCTGTGTATCACTATGAATACGTTTGCCATTCTTTTTAATAAAGCTACAGCCAACCGGTATATCAAATGTGACTTGACACTTCTTAGCATAACCAACTCTTTTCTTACCATCCCAGGATACTTTGAAATTACAAGCCTCTGAGAAAGCTCTAAATGGTACTTGTGTACGACTATTATCATCTATAAATGGATAACCTAAATCCTTGGTGAAGTTTACCTTCTTTCCATCAATATAGAGCTTGATTTCTTTTGACTTTGTCTTATGCTTTGAATAACATGCATTACTAGTCGTACCTAATATACCAAAAGCCATAACCATGACTAATAATAAACCTAACAGCTTTTTGTACACAATAACGCCCCTTTCTACTTCCCTTCTTATTGTTTCTAGTGACTTAATGATGAGAAGGCTAAAATATTACGTAACTATTAATTAATTATTAAGCGAGTCAACTCTTTTTAGCTCTTCACAAATCTTATTATACACAAATACAAGAGTTTAATCAACCTAAAATATTACATAAGTGTTAATAGAGCAGTATAATAAATTAATATTTATGTAATAATTAGAGTTAACTTTTGTCATAAGAAAACCATTACCTTATGGAAATTAATCTTGGTAATGGTCTTATTTTCTAGGATTAAGCTAATCATGAGTTTTGTATTATTACAAGTTTATTTATGATTACAAACCTTTACCTGTTTGACTAATTTACCTTATATTACCTATTAGAATAGATAGAATGCGTCAGAATACTAAGCCTTTATAAAACTTATATTATATAGGTTTAGCTTATATAATAATAATTGTGTTAAAAGTAAAGAACAATTTTAAACCAATTGCTATAGTATCAATAAATAGCATATGTTAAAAATGTAATCTTTGACTTAGGTTTCTCAAGGTGACATTATCACAATTTAACAACACAAAATTTGTAATTATACTTGCATTTCTTGTTAGATATGTTATAATGTGATTTACGGCGTTTCGTGCCTAGATATCAACCATTTGGGGTGTTCTATTATGAAGTCAAATTACAAGTTAATAGCCCAAAACAAGAAAGCCAGACATAACTATTTTATTGAAGGAACTTATGAGGCTGGAATTGCACTTGCAGGCACAGAGGTAAAATCTCTTAGAATGGGAAAGTGTAGCTTAAAAGAAAGCTTTATAAAATCTGAAAATGGGGAATTATTTATTTATAATATGCATATTAGTCCCTATGAAAAAGGTAATATATTTAATAAAGATCCTTTAAGAATAAGAAAGCTGCTTCTTCATAGGTACGAAATTAATAAAATCCAAGGGGCTGTTAGCCAGAAGGGATTTACAGTCGTTCCTTTAAAGGTTTATTTAAAAGGCAGCTTAATAAAGGTTGAAATAGGTCTAGCAAAAGGTAAGAAGCTTTATGATAAGCGTCAAGATATTGCTAAAAAGGATCAACGTCGTCAAGCAGAAAAACAATTTAAAATAAAGAATCTCTAACAACTACCATTGTCATTTAAGATTTTTTATACTATAATAGTTGAGTTGGACTTAAAGAGTCATCCTCATAGATTGATTCTTTATTCATAATAACTTGGGGGTGTACTGGTTTCGACGGGGACATTTGAAGTTGGAGGAGCCATCCGCAGTTTCTGGGGCTGCGTCATCAACCTGGAACATAATTATAAACGCAAACGAAGATAATTACGCTTTAGCAGCTGCTTAAAGCTGCTTGTCTCACCTTGGTAACCCGCAACTAGGGATGAGGCATCAACTTAGCGGGGCACTTCGCTTTCGACGCTCCTAGAAAGTGGAAGAACTTAGAGAGCTACTAAAGTCTAAAGCCTGTCGTTAGGCGTTAGATAGAGGGAATGTTAAAGTAACGACTGTGATGGGAGATACTCTGATGGATGAGTTTTCGGACGGGGGTTCGATTCCCCCCACCTCCATTCTATATAAGAGGAAAAGTAATACTAATTCATCAATATCAAATTTTATCTATTCCGTAGTGAATAGATTTTTTATTATTAAGGGCTGTTCTTGCTATAGTGATAGATAGCAGTAACAGCCCTTAAATTATCTCTTATCCTATTTTTACTTTATTAATACTTAATAATTGAATATGTGAGTTTACTGATGTATTTTAGAGTACTTGCTCTATTTTTTTCATATCCTCACTCGTTAATTCAATATCTCCACCACAAATAACACCTTCTACCTGCTTTTCAGTACGCATTCCAACAATAGCGGCTGTTACAGCAGGGTTTTGTAGCGCCCATGCAATGGCTACCTCAGCGGTTTGGCAGTTTTTTTCTTTTGCAATATTACTCATAGTTTCAACTACTCTCAAGTGTTTGGTTATCTTAGGTTCTTTAAAATCTGCTGATTTTTTCCGCCAATCATCATCTGCTAATCCTTGAATACGCTCACGTGTCATTTTACCAGTTAATAAGCCAGAACCCATTGGTGAGTAAGCAATAACTCCAATATGGTTGTTACTACAATAGGGCAAACTATCGTTTTCAACCTCTCTAGCAATAGCGTTATATTTTGGCTGTAAGCTGGTGATAGGTGCAATTGTACTGACACGTTCCATTTGCTCTACAGAAAAGTTAGAAACACCTAGATATCTCACCTTACCCTCTTTCACCATCTTATTCATTTCTTCCCATGCTTCTTCTATCTGTTCCTCTGGATTTGGCCAATGAATCTGATATAAATCAATGCACTCAATATCCAGCCTTTTCAAGCTATCAACAACCTCTTCTCTTACACTTTCTGCCGTTAAGTTATGTATGGCATGTCCCTTATCATTCCATCTAAAACCACACTTTGTAAATATATAGGGCTGATAGGAAGTTTGCTTTAAAGCTCGACCGATAACCTCCTCACTATGACCAAGACCATAAACAGGCGCTGTATCTATCCAGTTGACTCCTCGCTCTAATGCACAATGAATCGTCTTAATAGAGTCTTGATCTTCTTGTACACCCCAGCCCCATTCCCAGCTGCCTCCTATTGCCCAAGCACCTAGTCCAATGCTTGTAATTGCCAAGTCGCTTTGACCTAAAACTTGTTTTTTCACTAGTTCTCCCTCCAGATAAGGGTTATTCCATAAAAGCAAGCTAGATTATTTCTATATTTAATATAAGTATTGAACTTATTGATGTACAATATCTTGGATATTAACTACTATTTTTATGGATTAACCTACTAATATTTTTATATATTTTTGAACTCTAATCTATTATAGCGTTGTATTCAGTACTAAGCCAGCTCAAAATCTATGGTTCTTTCAATTTTATTCGCTTTTACTACCTTTATCTCTACTTGGTCTCCCAAACGATAGACTTTATCTGTTCTTTCTCCAACAAAGATATGCTGTTCACTATCATAGATATAGTAATCATCATCTAAAGCATGTACATGAATTAAACCTTCAACCGTATTTGGAAGCTCTACATACATTCCCCAGTTGGTAACACCAGAAATAACACCAGTAAAAGTTTCTCCAATATGCTTTTCCATGTATTCTACCTTTTTCAGCTTGTCTGTTTCCCTTTCTGCCTCTACAGCAATACGCTCATTATCAGAACACCGTTTAGCAACAGAGGGTAATAAAGCCTGATAGTTTGCAAGTCTTTCTCCTATCAACTGACCATGAAGATTCTCTTTAATAATCCTGTGTATTTGAAGGTCAGGATAACGTCGGATTGGAGATGTAAAATGGCAATAATACTGTGTAGCAAGCCCAAAATGTCCATCATTCGTGGTTGTATACCTAGCCTGTTTCATAGATCTTAAGGCTAATCGGCTAATGATTACCTCTTCTTGCTTTCCTTCCACGTCTATCAAAAGTTTTTGAATCTGTTTAGGATGTATCTCACCCTTTCCTTTCATATGGTATCCAAAGTTATAGATAAATTGTCCTAAATTTTGAATCTTTTCGTGATCGGGTTCTTCATGTGTTCTATAAACAAAGGGTAATTCCTGCCAATAAAAATTTTCTGCAATGGTTTCATTACACAGAAGCATAAATTCCTCAATAATCTTAGTGGCTACATTTCTATCATATGGCATTATCTCAATTGGTTCACCCTTTTCATTAAGCTTGATTTTAGATTCGGGAAAATCAAAATTAATCGAACCTCTTACCTTTCTTTTCTTTCTTAGCTTTGCGGCTAAGGTTTGCATATGAATTAACATAGACACAAGTTCTTTATACTCTTGTAGCAAGTTGTCATCTCTATCCTCTAATATTTTCTTAACAATCGTATAGGATAATCGTCGATTAACGTGAATTACTGACTCAACGATCTGATGATTTAATACATTTCCCTGCTCATTGATATTCATAAGACAGCTTAAAGCCAGCCTATCTTCTCCTGCATTTAAAGAGCAGATACCATTTGACAGTTTATGAGGCAGCATTGGAATAACTCTATCAACCAAGTATACACTAGTTCCACGTTTAAGCGCTTCTTTATCTAATGGAGAGCCTTCCGTTACATAGTGCGTGACATCTGCTATATGCACACCTAATGTGTAGCTTCCATTTTCATGGCACTCTATCGTAATGGCATCATCGAGATCCTTGGCATCTTCACCATCAATGGTAACGGTTTGCAGGTGTCTTAAATCCAATCGTCCTTCTTTACTCTTTTCATCGACTTCTAAAGGGATATCATTTAGAGCCTTCATAACATCCTTAGGGAATTCAGTAGGCAGACGAAAGCTTTTAATAATAGCAAGTATATCTGTATCCGGGTCATTGATATGACCAAGGATTTCAACAACTTTTCCCTCTGGATTACGTCTATCGTTACCAAAATTCTGTATTTTAACAACGACTTTATGTCCTGACACGGCACCCATACTATCCGCTTTTGCGATAAAAATATCTTTCACAAATTTTCTATTATCTGGTATAACAAAACCGAAGCTTTTATTTTTATCGTAGGTTCCTATTATCTCTTTTTTACCTCTTTCAATAATATGCAGGACTTCTCCTTCTTGTCGTTTACCAGATGAAACTTTTCGAATCAGTTTGATAGCTACTTTATCCTCATGGAGCGCACCATTTACAAATGGTATAGGTATGAAGATGTCATTATCTGCATTTTCTATCTCTACAAATCCATACCCCCTAGGATGAGCAATAAATCGTCCGACAAGAATATTAATCTGTTCAGGTGTAGAGAACTTACCCCTTTTCGTTTTAACTATTTTACCTTCATGGATAAGATCCTCCATGAGCTGATTTAGAATATCCCTCTCTTTAGCTGGAATATTTAAAACCATAGCAATTTCTTTTATTTTCATTGGCTTATAGTCTTTATGGTTCATAAGATCTAATAAAACCATTTTTCTTTCTTCTGTTTTTATCATCTTTAACATCTCCAACTATTTTCTTAGGATATTCTATAGTTTTCTTATAAAGCAATGATTTTATACTATAGGTAGTTTAGTTTAAATGATCAGACTTACGTTAGGTCTGGAAGCGCTTCAGGTAATTCTACTATTATTTCTTCAGTTACTTCATTTCCAGCTGCATCCTTTGCATATATGGTGAAAGGTGTCTCTTCTTCATCAGATTTTATTATAGTAAAATAGCCTTTAACACTATATTTTTCATCTATTTCTTTTTCTTCTAAAGGAGTTTTAGTTGCATCCTTGATGGTTGTTTCATTATAACTTCCTTGCGCACATTGATGTTCTGAAATAAATGCTCCCTCTGATTCTATAGTCACTATAACCTTTGTTTGTTGTTCAAAAATATTCTTTTCTTGACTTATAGAAATAGTAGGTGGTGTATTATCAATATAGCTAATAGTTAATTTTTCTTCTGATGTTATGTTTTCAGAGTTACCGTTACAATTAGCTTTTTCTATACCAATTCGATAGTCGTTGTTATAATCAAAACCTTCCTTTGGTATTTCCCTTGTCATTAAAACCTCATAGTCACCAGCAGGTAAAGGGCTATCTCCATTATAAATAATATGGTATTTATCATCGCTTATTTTATTAATACTAAATCCATCTATCAATTGATCCAATGCATTGACTGTTTTGTCATGTTTATAAACATTTCCAATACCAGCTATATCTGGTAAATCATCCTCAATAACTAAAGAAAAGGTGTCAAAGTTATTTAATGTCGTAAATATTACTTTTACTGGAAAAGGATCAGATTCATTATAATGCAAGTCATAATCAAGTTCTGTCTCGCTTTTATCATTTACCGTTAACACCTTAATATCTCTTACCGTCTGTGCATCAAAATTTATAGTCTTGTCTACTACTGGACTATTATAATTTAATGATGCATTTATGGTAATTTTACTCTCATTTAGTGTCATGCCTGGTTGACCTTCTCTTAGCCCATAGCCTGAAGGTATAGATAACCTTATGGTGTAGTCATCTGTTGGTAACTGAACGACTATTTTACCATCACTATCTGTTACAATCGTTTGATTATAGCCCGTTTTATCTCCTGTTATGGTTATCGCTTCATTGGCTATTCCACACGCCAAATCATGATCTATAAGAGTAATATTAACTTCACCTTTGCGTACACGGACAATATTTTCTGCCATATTCTCCAGCTTGTTATCAAAAAGGACTTCATTGAGGTCGGCTAATACATAATCTAAATCATGTACAAAAGTATAATGTCCTTCCTTCAAACAGGTTAATACTAAGGGTATGTCTTTTTCCCATGTTTCTGATGATGGGAGTACATATTCTTCCTGTATAGTAGAATTAAGAGTATTATCTTGAATTGTCCACGTAGAGGATTCTGATATGGAAAAAGCATCCGATAACTGAGCATCCATCAGCTTCTTTGTATAAGTACCCATCCAGATTTTCTTAAATTTAAACGGAGCATGGTTGGTGAACTCTAATGTGTGAGTAATCTCGGCAGTATCTCCTACCAAATATCCTGTAAAATCGTTATAATTATCATTGATTACACATGGTAGATTATCTAAAGGCGGTATGTCTACATAATAGTCTTCAATATCCTTTTTCTGATTATGCTCCACGTCATCATCATAAGTTAGGTAATTCTCATCACTGACAGCAACGTGCTTCATTCCTGTTGGATAATAATCGTCCTTTACCCTTATCTTAAATTTAAATTGTTTAATCTCTTCGCCTAGTGTTCCAATATGCCATTTGACTTGTTGTTGACCGTTTTCTGTTGTTAATACCTCTGCATTGACCCCTTCTGGTAAGCTTCCATCCACTATTTCAAATGCTTCATTTAATGTTTCGGTTAGTATAGCGTTGGTTCCAACATAATTTAAATTCTGAGAGATGGAATCTAAAATACTGCTTAATTGGTCTAAGGTACCAGCATCATAATAACCTCCATTTTGAGATTGCCTTAATGTATCCTGCGCCACAGCTTTTGTAGAGGACTGACTAACACCTTCAAAGTAACCAATGGTAAAAACTACGGCATTTTTCATAGCTTCTTTTGCTGCATTGATGGCTCTATTAGTATTGGTATTGTGACTACTAGGATAATTGTTATTCTCATCTTGATTTGTTCCTCCCCTTGTTGCTACACCATCTGTAAAGAGTACGATAGTATCTACTGAATGGTTATTGTTCAGTTTATTATCTTCTAAAATGGTTTGATTTGCCAATTTAAAACCAGCTTTAATATTCGTTGCTCCCGACCAATAATCAAAATGATCATATTTATATTTGTGACCATTCCAATAATAATCATAAATGTATCTAACCTTACTAATGGCATCATCTTTGTTGTTACAATATCTCCAGTTATGCTCCTTTGAAGCATCACTACCAAAGCTTAGTATCCCAATTCGCGTATTGGGTCTATCCTCATAAACATCCTTAATAAATTGAATAACCTGCTGCCTAACACTCTTGGCAACCGGAGCACGGTCATCGTCTAAAAAGAGCATACTATTGGATCTATCTAGAACAATTAATAAATCCACTTCACTCTGCTTAGGCTTGCTTTCTATTGAATATGTCACCTCAAACACTCTGTTCTCATCGGTCGGTTCCACTGTTTTATGAATAGTAATAGCATCATCTGCAGCAAAGCTTATGAGACTTAGATGAAAAGTCATGATTAAACTAGATATTATGCTAAATAAAAGATTTGTCTTTCTCATAATTATCCCCCTTTTCGTAAGCGTCCTATCTATCTCAATGGTACATAAAATAAAAAGGTTCGTCAATAGCGAAACCTTTGTTTTTATGTAAAGTTTAATAGGATTTCCTGAGTGTATTGCAATTGTATTATATATTTTTTATAATAAGAACTAACACAAGATAAGATAGGAGTGAGTAAGATGAGGATAAAGAGAATGTGTATCATTGCTTTTATAAGCTTATTAATAATACGACCATCTGTTATAGCGAAAGATATAGCTTTTAAGGATGTCACTAAGCAGGAATGGTATTATGAAGATTTACAACGACTTATACAATATAGTATCATTAACGGTTTCCCTGATGGAACCTTTAGGGGGAACCAGCCTCTGAACCTTGATGAATTTATAAAAACTGTAGCAGTAATCCATGATTGTTTCATAGATTCTAACTCAGATTATTGGGCGCAAGGCTATATTCAAAAAGCTTTTGAACTTGAATGGCTAAATCATACCTATCCTACATCAATGAACCAAACCGTCTATAATCGACCTGTCAGTAGATATGAAATTGTAGAAATCATTTCACGCACCATTCATGATGAGGAACTATCACCTAATTATGATACTTATTCACTTTATATACAAGACTTTAACGAAATACCAGAGCAATATAAACCCTATGTATTGAAAGCTTATGCTAATGGGTATATGCTTGGATATCCTGATGGAACATTTCAAGGGAATCAAACACTAACCCGTGCTGAAGGAACTGCACTTCTGTTAAGACTTCTTAAACCTACAGAAAGAGTTATCCCTATGAAGCCATCTATAAAAGTGCTTCAAAAAGAACTTTTTAAAAATACTCGAGATACCCAATTTATAAGTCATGATGTTGTTAAATATAAAGATAACCAACTGTATTATCAAGATGAAACTGATACATGGATAAGTATAAAAGATACCAATATATACCCATGTTTTCAAGCCGCTTCTGAGGAATTATTAACCACTTATTTAGAGTATGCTAAATCACATCATTTAAAAGACCAAATATTCGCAGGATATGGTTATGGAACTTATAGTATTGGTTTACTGAGTACCGATGATTATTGTCCATTTATTGTACGATTGACAGATCATTCATCAGATATTTCTTTAACTGTTAATACTTTATATGAGAACAATGATGAATTTCTATCTGAGAATTATACAGCATTATTAAAACAGTTTACAGATACTTTTTTTGATCAAGACAGTGAAAAAATAATGGAGCTTATATTAAAAGAGTATAATAAACAAGAAAAAGAAATGGGCTATGAAAATACAGTTTATTGGGATAAGTACCAATTTAAGATTGTTAAAAATGATTTTGGTATGGACATGTTAATAGATATGGATTATTAGTTATTAAAAAAGCGGCTGTCTTACAACGCATCTTCTCTCTAGAAAAAGCATTGTAAAACAGCCTCTTTTCATATTAGACTAAAACTAATGCAACAGACAGTATAATAAATAATGCAGCACTAATCTTAGTTAATTTCCCTAATGATCCTTGCATAGAGCGTGCTTTATTTTTACCCCAGTAACTTTCAGCTGCACCACCTATAGCACCTGATAAGCCAGCAGTTTTCCCTTTTTGCATAAGGACAACTGTTATTAGAAATAAGCAATTCAGTATATATAATATTTTCAAAATAACGGATAATGCGCCCACAGCTTCACCTCCTAAATCAACATTAATAGTTTAGCATAAAGTATAAGGGTATTCAAGATTTTTTTAATTTGAGGTTCATTTTTTACCCTATAACTAAGAATTCTGTTTGACTTTCGTAATCTGTAATTAAAGGTTATAAGAATAAATAAAGAATAGGCTGATAGAAATTATTCTAGTAAAGATAGGATAAAATAAGGGCAATAAGAAGTTCAGTGAAAAAAGACTTCTAGCAACTTCTATTGAAAATGTAGTTAATAAAAGTGCCTATCGTAAAGAAGGCACTTTTATAATTAATATTTTCTAATTACTTGTTGTCTAAGTTAAACCATGCATCTAAACCAAGGTACTCAGCACAATCGCCTAATTCTTCTTCAATTCTTATTAATTGATTATATTTAGCAACACGGTCAGAACGCGCTGGTGCACCTGTTTTGATTTGTCCAGCATTGACAGCTACAACGATATCAGCTATAGTATTATCTTCAGTTTCTCCAGATCTATGAGATACAACTGCTGTATAACCTGCACGGTTTGCCATTTGGATAGAATTAAAGGTTTCTGTTAAAGTACCGATTTGGTTAACTTTAATTAAGATTGAGTTAGCAACCCCTAGTTCAATACCTTTAGATAATCTTTCTGTATTGGTAACAAATAAGTCATCTCCAACTAATTGTACTTTATCTCCTAAACGATCAGTAAGGATTTTCCATCCATCCCAATCTTCTTCGTTTAAGCCATCTTCAATAGAGATAATAGGGAACTTAGCACAAAGATCTTCGTAATAAGCTACCATTTCTTCTGATGTTCTAACAACCTCTTCTCCCTTCATTTGACTTTCACCTGGGAAATGATAGTTGCCTGTTTCGTCATTATATAGCTCTGATGCTGCAGCATCGATAGCTACTCTCATATCATCACCTGGACGATAACCAGCTTTTTCAACTGCATCCATAATGACTTGAATTGCTTCTTCAGAGGATGCTAAATCAGGAGCAAATCCCCCTTCATCACCAACACCTGTGGATAGACCCTTTTCATTTAACACTTTCTTTAAGTTATGATAAACTTCAGAACACATTCTTAAAGCATCGCTCCAGCTACTAGCTCCAACTGGCATAATCATGAATTCTTGTAAATCTACAGTATTATCTGCATGCTCACCACCATTTAAGATGTTCATCATTGGTACTGGCATTACTTTAGCATTGATACCGCCAAGATATTGATATAAGCTTAATCCTAAAGCTTCAGCTGCTGCTTTAGCTACTGCCATGGATACACCAAGAATAGCATTAGCTCCTAGCTTACCTTTATTTGGTGTTCCGTCTAATTCTATCATTTTTGAATCTACTGCTACTTGGTCTAAAGCATTCATTCCAATGATTTCTTCAGCAATAATGTTATTTACATTATCTACTGCATTTTGAACGCCTTTACCCATGAAACGGTCTCCACCATCTCTTAGTTCTACTGCTTCAAAAGCACCTGTAGAAGCACCAGAGGGTACAGCAGCTCTTCCAACATAGCCATCTTCTACAACAACTTCTACCTCAACTGTAGGATTGGCTCTTGAATCCAAGATCTCTCTTGCGTATACATCAATAATTTCTACATAGGTTTTCATTAGAATAATCTCCTTTAATTATAATTTATTTTAATAAAGAACGACCTGTCATTTCTTTAGGCTGCTCAATACCCATCATATCTAATAGAGTAGGAGCAATGTCTGATAGCTTCCCACCTTCATCAAGAGTAACACCCTTCTTATAATTAACTAAAATAAAAGGAACAGGGTTAATGGTATGAGCTGTATGTGGCAAACCTGTTTCATAATCAGTCAACTGTTCTGCATTTCCATGGTCTGCACAAACAAACATTTGACCGTCTACTTCCAGTAGAGCCTCTAAAGCTTTTCCAACACACTCATCTACTGTTTCAACAGCTTTAATAGCAGCCTCTTCTACTCCTGTATGCCCCACCATATCTGGGTTAGCAAAATTAATAACAATCAAATCATAGCGTTTGGACAGAATGCTCTCATTAAGCTTTTCAGAGACCTCATAAGCACTCATCTCTGGCTGAAGATCATAGGTTGCAACCTTTGGAGAGGGTATGAGTGTTCTATCTTCACCTTGGTTAGGCTCTTCTATACCACCATTAAAGAAAAAGGTAACATGGGGATACTTCTCTGTTTCTGCTAGTCTTAGCTGGGTCTTTCCTTGTGAAGCAAGATACTCCCCTAATGTATTTTTTAATATAACCTTATCAAAGGCAATGCTTTTATTTGGAATTGTAACATCGTATTCTGTAAAGCATATATAAGTCAATGGTATAAAGCTTTCTCTTTTAAATCCACTGAAATCTTCATCACAGAAAGCTCTTGTTAATTGCCTTGCTCTATCGGGTCTGAAGTTAAAGAAAATAATAGAATCATTATCTTGCACCTTTGCTGTCGGTTCACCTTCATAAGTGACAACCGTTGGTATGACAAACTCATCTGTGATTTTGTCATCATATGAAGCTTGAACAGCGCTCATAGCACTATCTGCCTTATTGCCCTCAGCAAATACTAAAGCATCATAAGCAAGCTTGGTTCTTTCCCAGCGGTTATCTCTGTCCATAGAATAGTAACGTCCAATAACCGTTGCGATTTTACCAACACCTATTTCTCTCATCTTTTCCTCTAATTCTTCAACACACTGCTTACCTGAAGTCGGTGGTGTATCTCTACCGTCCAAAAAGACATGAACGTAAACATCTTCTAATTCATTTTGCTTTGCAAGCTTTAATAGAGCATATAGATGCTCTTGATGGCTATGCACACCACCGTCGGATACTAAACCTAATAGATGAAGGGAAGAATGATGTTTTTTACAATTGTTGACGGCTTTCAAGAACGCTTCATTGTCAAAAAACGACTTATCTTCAATTGCTTTGCTAATTCTGGTAAACTGCTGGTAGACAATTCTACCAGCACCGATATTCAAGTGTCCTACTTCAGAATTACCCATCTGTCCATGAGGTAGTCCTACATCTAATCCACTTGCATGACCTTGAACCCAAGGATAATCTTTTAAAAGCTTATCAACATTGGGAGTATGGCCTAGAAACACAGCATTTGATTCTTTTTTTTCACTCAATCCATAACCATCTAAAATCATTAATACAGTTGGTTTATTTATCATTTTGGCTCCTTCTTATCTAAATCTATTATAGGTAATGAAATAAATATCTATTCTTATAAAGTTATTACAATTTATCATTTTCCTTTGAAGTAACGAATCAAACATAAAGCTTTAACTACTTATAATTTACGATATTACCAAAATCTGTGGTTAAGCTAGCACCACCAACTAAACCACCGTCTATATTAGGCATGCTAAATAACTCTTTAGCGTTTGCACTTTTCACACTACCGCCATATTGTATTCTTACTGCTTGGGCAGTTTCTTGGTCATAGATTTCACTAACCACTTGACGGATAGCCGCACATACTTCTTCTGCCTGTTGAGATGTTGCTGTCTTACCTGTTCCTATCGCCCAAATAGGCTCATAGGCAATTACCATTTTCATTGCATCTTCTTTAGATACATTTTTAAGGGCAATCTTTGTTTGTAATCGAACTAAGTCAACAGTAATGCCTTGTTCTCTCTGTTCTAGTGTTTCGCCAACACAAACGATAGGTATAAGCTTATGCTCTATTGCTTTTAGAACTTTTTTATTTACTGTTTCATCAGTCTCTGAAAAATAAGCTCGTCTTTCAGAATGACCAATAACGACGTATTGAACACCGATTTCGGTTAACATGTTAGGAGCAACTTCACCTGTATAGGCACCGCTTTCCTCATAATACATGTTTTGTGCACCAATGGCAATATCAGAACCTTTAGCAGCTTCAATAGCTGAAACCAGTGAAACAAATGGCGTGCAGAATACAACATCTACTTCGTCATTTTTTACTAACGGTTTTAAGGCTTTTATTAATTCAACCGTTTCAGAAGGTGTTTTGTTCATTTTCCAGTTACCTGCAACAATCTTCTTACGCATCATAACATTCCTTCCATCATTTTAGTATTTTAACAAGCAAATCATATCTAACAAGTACAACTATATAAACTGAATCATGTCTAATGATAGCTATAGCAATAACAGATAAGCTATCATTCTTACGATATTAAATTTAACTATTTATTATTAGCAGCCGCAACTCCTGGTAGTTCTTTTCCTTCCAAGAATTCCAAAGAAGCTCCGCCACCAGTAGATATATGAGACATTTTATCGCCAAAGCCTAATTGATTAACAGCCGCCGCTGAATCTCCACCACCAATAATAGTGGTTGCATCAGTTGCTGCTAATGCTTTTGCAACAGCTTTTGTTCCATTAGCAAAGTTTTCAAACTCGAAAACACCCATAGGACCATTCCAAACCACTGTCTTAGCATCTTTAACAGCGTCTGCAAAAAGCGTTTGTGTTTCTGCTCCTATATCTAAGCCTTGCCAATCAGGATCAATACCATCATGAGAAACTGTCTTGAAAGGTGTATCATTTTTAAACTCTCTGGCAACAACATTATCAATAGGTAATAATAGCTTAACGCCCTTATCTTCAGCTTTTTTGATCATATCACCAGCATAATCCACTTTATCAGCTTCTAATAGCGACTTACCTATTCTGTCACCTTTAGCTTTTAAAAACGTATAAGCCATACCACCACCAATAATCAGTGTATCGACCTTTTCTAATAAGTTATTAATTACATTAATTTTATCTGAAACTTTTGCTCCACCAAGAATAGCTACGAAAGGTCTTTCTGGATTATTCACAGCATTTCCTAGGAAATTAATTTCTTTTTCCATCAAATAACCCACCGCACAGGTATCTACGTATTGAGTAACACCTACATTAGAACAGTGTGAACGATGTGCCGTACCAAAAGCATCGTTTACAAACACATCACAAAGGCTTGCAAGCTCTTTACTAAAAGCTTCACCATTTTTAGTTTCCTCTTTACGATAACGGGTATTTTCTAATAATACAACATCCCCGTCTTGCATTGATTCAACAGCTTTTTTTGCATTTTCTCCTACCACTGTATCATCTGCTGCAAAAACAACTTCTTTTTTTAATAACTCATTTAGCCTTTTTGCAACGGGTGCTAAGGATAGCTCTGGCTTAGCTTCTCCTTTAGGCTTTCCTAAATGAGAGCATAGGATAACTTTAGCACCTTCATCTATAAGCTTATTGATAGTTGGTAATGCAGCTGTCAGTCTATTCTCATCTGTAATAACACCCTCTTTTAAAGGGACATTAAAATCACATCTAACTAATACCTTTTTACCCTTTACTGAAATATCTTCTACTGTTTTCTTATTTAACATACGCCGTCTCCCTTCTTTTAATTGATAAAGGTCCGGTCCTATAGTTCAAACTACAAAACCGGACCCCTATGCCCTAATCCTTTATGATGATAATTTCTATTATGCAGAAAGTTATGCAATGCTTTAATAGATTTATCATTATTAATTTAGGGTATTTAAATCATTTATAATCTGTCTGCTACGTATACAGCTAAATCAACAATTCTGTTTGAGTATCCCCACTCGTTGTCATACCATGAAAGTACTTTAACCATGTTTCCACCCATTACTAATGTAGATAATCCATCTACGATAGTAGAATGAGGATCTTTTCTATAATCAATAGAAACTAAAGGCTCATCAGAATAACCTAATACTTCTGTAGCTGCTGCTTTTAAAGCACCATTTACATCTTCTACAGTTACGTCTTTATCTAATTCGATGGTTAAGTCAACAACGGAAACTGTAGGTGTTGGCACACGCATAGCCATACCAGTTAATTTTCCTTTTAAAGCTGGAATAACCTTAGCAACCGCTTCTGCTGCACCAGTTGTAGTAGGAATAATAGATTCTGCTGCTGCACGAGCTCTTCTTAAGTCACTATGAGGTAAATCTAATATTCTTTGGTCATTGGTATATGAGTGTACTGTGGTCATAATACCTCTCTTGATACCAAAATTATCGTTAAGAACTTTAGCTACAGGAGCTAAACAGTTGGTTGTACAGGATGCATTATCAATGATGTCATCTTCTTTTGGATCGTACTCATTTTCGTTAACACCCATAACAATGGATTTTGTTCCTTTACCAGGTGCAGAAATAAGAACTTTCTTAGCGCCAGCATCAATATGTAATTGAGCTTGCTCTTTTTTTCTAAATAAACCAGTGCATTCCATGACAACATCAACACCAAGTTCACCCCAAGGATTATCTGCTGGGTTTCTGTTAGCAGTAACCTTGACTTCTTTTCCATTAACAACTAAAGCGCCTTCCTTAGCTTCAACTGTTGCATCAAATTTTCCAAAGCATGAATCGTATTTTAAAAGATGAGCTAAAGTTTTTGAGTCTGTTAAATCATTGATAGCTACGACATCTAATCCTTTTTCCATAGCTATTTTAAAGGCATTACGTCCAATACGTCCAAAACCATTAATTGCATATTTTGCCATAATAAAGTTCCTCCTAATAATTTTATTTATATTAAGCTGTAAAACAGCTTATAAACTATTTAGTGTTCTAGTATCCTAATTATCTCATGTGCAGCACCTTCATCAATAACTAAACAGCCCTTTTTAAACAGCTCTCTAACCGATATAATCGCATGTGCCTTATTAGCACCGCCTGCTACAGCAATAGAGTAGGACAAGTGAAGCATTTGTTCTAATTTTATACCAATTGACCTTGACGTATACACACTTTCGCCATCTTTATTGAAATAGTAGCCTAAGGCTTCTCCTACTGCCTTGCGCCTAATAAGAAAATCCGCAACAGTATCAGATAAATTTCTTATGTCTGCCATTTCTAAAGCATTACCGATTCCAAAAAGCAAGACATCTGCTATAAGAATCATATCTATAACGCCATGAATCTCAGGTTCTTTTCTGATACTTTCTAATGCTTTTCGGCTAAGATTATCTGGAATATTGAGTAATTGATAATCGGCATTTAATTTGTGAGCTAATAATGCGGCTAAGGTGTTGGCTTGATACTCTACATGTGTTCTAAGACTCCCTCTTGCTGGCACAACCAACAGATTACTTAAAGAGGATGTTTCTCTAATAGAATTAACGACATGATAAACGGTACTGCCCCCTGTTAATGCTACAATAGAATTATGCTGACTCCTTGTTAGCAACTCTTGACCTGCTGCTTTTCCAATGTATTGTTTTACATAAGGATCATCATCAGCATTACCAGCAACTATGATAACTTTTTGACAATTTAAAAGAGCTTGTACCTTTTTTTGCAGGTTATTGAGTCCTTCTAAGTCATTGATAATATCTTCTAAGTCATTGATAAGCATTTTACCTTGTTTTGTAATGGTCATACCAGATGCACTCACATTAAGATAATGCTCATTTTTAAGAAATTCTACTTCTCTTCTAACTATCTTTTCAGATATTTTTAAGTGATTGGATATATTTCTTCTTCCTACTGGCTGGTGAAATTGTATGCCTTTTAACAGCTTGTACCTTCTATAGAGGACTTCTAATTCATCAGGTATAATTTTTCTCAAGATAGAAAGCTTGTTTTCCATACATTCACCTTGGCCCTCTCAGGTCCCGATATACAAAATCAGTCCCGATCAGTCAATAAAAAGTAGATTTGGAAATGTTTCCTTACCATCTATATTTTACATAATTGTTCAAAAAAATTCAAGGCTTTTTTTCAATATAAGAGGATTTATAGCAAAAAATTAACAGGTTGTTAACAGGTATACTATTCAAACCATTAAAAAATATTTAGGAGTATCTAAAAGTTTTAATATAGAATTAGATTTAGAGTGGTTGATAATAACAACGAAAAACTATTGAGCTTGTGGGAGATAGGTAAAAAGATAAGCTTAATATGAAGTATTAATAGGTTTAGATAGGTAATAAGTTAGATTAGGTAATAAGTTAGATAGGGTGATATTAATAGACAGAAGCATTAAATTAAAATATCAGAAGCAAAAGCCTAGACTCCTATCATAAAGTAAAAGCCACGAGAGGCATACACCGATACTTTTTCGGTATATGCACACTTGCTTAAAAGGAATATCTTTAAACCATGATTATATAATTTCGTCTTTTATATAGTAAGCAATGTTTAATGCATGGTCGGAGATCCTCTCATAATTATTGATAGAATCAAGAAAGACAACGCCCGTAGAAGAATCACATATATTATTTGATAATCGATTGATATGCTTTTCTCTAAGTTCTTCTTCTAATGTATCCACAAGCTCTTCATTCTGTTCCACTTTTCTTATGTACTCTGTATTCTCTGTTTCTCTAGCTTTAATTGCGTATTCCAAAGTCTCTATTGCTATCCTAGAAATATTTCTAAATTCCACTAATGCTGTTTCAGAAAATGTACAATCATTGTCTAAATAGTATTGAGCCAGCTCAGCTATATTTTCAGCATGGTCTCCAACCCTTTCTATATCATTAATGGTATGAAATAGGTTAGTAACAATGATATTTTGATGTTCACTCAATGATGTATTACTAATTTTAACCAAATATTCCGTTATTAATTTTTCTAAAGCATTAATATCTTTCTCACTCTTTATGACGCATTCAATTTTGTTTTTATCTTTTTCTAATAAAGCTTCAGTGGCTAATTTAGTATTCTTTAAAGATAACTGCCCCATATTAACAACTTCTTTAATAGCATTTTCAACCGCAAAACTAGGTGTTTCTAATATTCTTTCATCCATATGCTTGAGAGCCATTTGTGGCTCACCAACGGTAACAATATCCGAGCCTTTAACAATTCTTTTGGACAGATTAACCAATCGGTTAGCAAAAGGAAATAGAACTAGCGTGACGGTAATATTAAAAATGGTATGGAAAATACTAATTTCAGTTGATGTAATATTTCTATTACCTAGTGAAACATTAATAATGTTGAGATAAATAATTGTAATGATAGCAAATAGTACAGAACCAATAACATTAAATAGTAAATGTATATAGGCTGCTCTTTTTGCTGTCTTATTAGCTCCAATACTGGATAGCATAGCTGTAATACATGTCCCTATATTCTGCCCTAAAATAATATAGACGGCAGCATTCCAAGGAACAAGTGCTAAAGCTGCTAAGGTTTGAAGAATTGAAACGGATGCGGAACTACTTTGGATGATAGCTGTTACAGCTGCTCCAATTAGTATTCCAAGAACAGGATTTTTTCCTAATACTAAAAAAGCATTTTTAAAGGCTTCACAATCTTTGAATGGAGAAATTGCATCCTTCATCATATCTAAGCCAATAAATAAAAGACCAAAACCAATAATGATTTCTCCAATATGCTTTTTTTTGTTAGATTTGCAAAAAAATAAAATGATAGCGCCTATACCAATGGCAAAAGGAGCCAGTTTAGAAGGTTTTAGAAACTGTGACCATTCATTTGATGATACAAGCCATGATGTTATCGTTGTTCCAATATTAGCACCCATTATGACGCCAACCGCTTGAGTTAACTTTAGCAAACCAGCATTGACAAACCCTACCACCATAACTGTAGTCGCTGAACTACTTTGAATAATCGCTGTAACAAGAGCACCTACCGTAACGGCTAAAATTCTGTTATTTGTTAACATACCTAATAAGTTTTTCATTTTATTACCAGCAGAGGTCTGAAGTCCTTCAGCCATGATATTCATACCATAGATAAACATCCCAAAACCGCCAATAAAACCAAAAATAATAAAAATTAAATCGGTAGTACTTAGATCTCCCATGAGTTGCCTCCTAGATTAAGATGTTAATAAATTGTTAATATAGCCACGAATAGTTTAACATAAAATTAAAAAAGATTACAAGCTTAATTTTTAGAACACTGTCAAATTGTGATAGATAAATGGACATAATTACTAATTTATAGTAGAAAAAAGGGATAACATGAAACACTTACACATCATGTCTATCTTTAATGTATACAAGCTTTTGGATATTTTTCTTCAAAAAAATTTCTTACTTGGTACAATAACTATTACTTTATTATAAGCCCTCTCTTTTTTTAATTTCCTTAATTTTTATATTATGGAAGCTAATTAATAGATGAATTAATTTTACTCATACCAATTTATATGTTAAGATTAGAAAAAATATTAGAGGTGATAGTATTGAAGAAATATGATTATCATGTTCACAGCCATTTTTCAGGAGATTGTGAAACCGATGTTAGAGATATTTTAGAGTTTGGAATAAAAAATCATGTAGATACAATATGTCTTACTGACCATTATGATTACGATTATCCATATGATGATGTCTGCTTTGAACTAGATATTGATAACTATTTTCCTACACTTGAGCGACTACAGGAAACGTATAAGGATAGAATTAATCTTCTAATAGGTATTGAAGTAGGTGTTCAGCCCCATATTATAGATTTCCTACATAAAAAACTATGTCAATATCCATTTGACTTTATCATCGCCTCAACTCATTTGATAGATAAGATGGATCCTTATTATAAAGATTTCTTTACTGGAAAAACACAGTATGAGGCATACTACCGCTACTTTGAAACAATACTAGAAACTGTAAAGACTTATAAAGAATATGATGTTTTTGGTCATTTGGACTATATCATACGCTATGGTAATTTTGAGAATAAGAGTCTTTCTAGTTTTGACTATAATGATATAATTGACGAGATCCTAAAAACAATCATAGATACTTCACATGGTATTGAAATTAATACCTCAGGATTAAGATATGGGCTTAATCAAGCGCATCCAAATGAGAAAATACTAAAAAGGTATAGAGAATTGGGAGGCGAAATAATTACGATTGGTTCAGATGCACATAATGCTAAAGACCTTTGCTCCTACTATGATTATGCTGTAGATATGCTTAAGAATTGTGGATTCAAGTATCTCAGTATTTTTCAGAAAAGAAAACCTACATTGATTAAGTTAGACAGTTGACTCAACTGCCATGATTAACAAAGCGTGTCAAATAGGATATACAATTGAATAGTTAGATATAATAAAAGTTAGAACAAGTATGAATAGCATAATCATGAAAATTTAAACTATACTTTTAATAAGTAAACCTTTATGAGGTAGCTATGACTACGCATTCCATTGTTAAAATACTAAGTATCGACGGGGGTGGTGTAAGAGGCTATATTCCTTGTATGTTTCTTAAACACCTAAGACTTGAACTTAATGAAGCAGGCTACACTACCCCTTTTTACCATATGTTTGATTTATTTGCCGGCACCTCTACAGGTGCTCTTATAGCCTTGATGTTATCATCACCACCAGATTCTATTCAAGATATTCATCGTCTCAATCTTCTTTTAGACCTTTATGAGAATGATACGAAAAAAATATTTCCACCTCGTCATTCTCATCCATTTAATCAACAATTAATCCGACCCAAGCATAATGGAAAAGCCTTAAAAAGAGTTTTAAGAAAGTATTTTAAATCTTATACACTTAAGGATGTTTTAACGAATCTTATTATTCCAAGCTTTGATATGACATCTATGTCTCCCTTTTTTTTTAAACATAGACCTCTATATTCAGGCTGTCAAGACGATCTAAACTTTTTCCTTAAGGATGTAGGGCTAGCCGCTTCTGCTGCACCCACTTTTCTACCGCCTGTTAATATTCGACCTATTCCTGATAACAAACAAAACTATTGCTTTATTGATGGTGGTATCTATAGTAATAATCCCTCTTTATGCGCATACATAGAAGCTAGAAAGCTATATCCAAACGCTAAGAAATATCTTGTTTTTTCAATTGGCACTGGAGGGATTCATCGGTCTTTTGAATGTAAAAAGGTGAAGCATTGGGGCATCATGGGCTGGATGAATCCTTTTGACGGTGTCCCCTTAATTACCACCATTATGTACTCTCAGCAAGAAAGTATTGAACATATGTTGAGATACTTACCTTCTATTGATTTTTATCGGTTTGATATAAGTCTTCAAGGCAGTACTAATGAATTGGATGACGCATCAGATCGTTATCTAACGTTCTTAAAAGGCAAATCGGCAGAGATGATTTTAAATTACAAAAATACAATACCAAAAATAATCAACCTTTTAACGAGTTAACATCAATTATGTTAGATTAAACATCAAAAAATATTCCACATAGAATTAGATTGTGTATCTATATGACACCATCTAATTCTATAAGACTTAATTCTACTCTATTGACTAAACTCAATCTATTCGATATTCTCTCAACGATTTCTTATTATGGTTCCACCACCAACTAATAAATCTTGGTCATAGAATACAACTGCCTGTCCTGGTGTTATGGCTCTTTGAGGCGTATCAAATGTACATTTTAACACCTGTTCGTTAACCATTTGAATGGTACAAGGGGCTGCTTGATGAGCATAGCGAATTTTTCCCGTAACTCGTATAGGATTCTCTAATTCTTTAAATGGCATGAAGTTAAGTGTATCAGCATATAGTGTGTCACCATAAACATCCTCATTGGAACCTAATACAACTTCATTGGTCCCTGGTCTTATCTCGATAACAAAAACGGGTCGTCCTAGTGATAGACCTAGCCCTTTTCTTTGACCTACTGTATAATGAATAATCCCTTTGTGCTGTCCTAAAATATTACCCTCTAAGTCAATAAAATTACCAGATTGACTCTCTTCTCCTGTTATGTCTTTTAAAAATTTCGCATAATCTTTATCGGGTATAAAACATATGTCTTGACTGTCTGGTTTATTGGCAATCTCAATGTGAATTTGTTCTGCTATTTTTCTTATCTCATCTTTAGTATATGCACCTACAGGCATTAATGTATGGGATAATTGTTTCTGAGTTAAATTGTATAAAGCATAGGTTTGATCTTTTAGAGCTGTCACTGATTTTTTCAGACTGTATCTGCCATTATCTAGCTTGACAATACTGGCATAGTGACCTGTTGCAATATATTGAGCCCCTATTTGAAGCGCATGCTCTAAGAGTGATGTCCATTTAATTTTACGATTGCATACAATACAAGGGTTTGGTGTCTTACCTTTATAATACTCATCAACAAAATAGTCAATAACCTTTTCTTGAAAAGTATCTTCATAATGAACGACATAAAATGGAATATCAAGCATATGAGCCACACGCCGTGCATCATCTATGACGGATAAACCGCAGCATCCACCTTTCTTATCTACTGCTTTTTTTTCTTCCTCCCTTAAAAATTGTATTGTAATACCAACCACATCATAGCCTTGTTCTTTTAATAAGTAAGCTGCAACTGAACTATCAACACCACCTGATAGACCAACAACCACTTTTTCTTTTTTCATATTGATCTTCCTTTGTATTATAGATATAGAAGTACAATTCTACAGTAGAAATTCACGTCTATACAATAAATAATTAACCTAAGTAATTTCATCTATTGAATCATCGTCATTTTATTATATAACTTATCAAGTAATAGTCAAGGGGTAATGAGTTATGAAACCAAAAATGGATATCAGAGTTCTAGTAGATATCCTCGTCATCATCCCCATGATCATGTTCTCCTATATCCGTTTTAGGCTGCTTCAATCCATCAATTTTAATACCATGCTTCTGAGCATAATCCCATAGAGCCGCACGAAGTGCTTCCTCTGCTAATAATGAACAATGAACCTTTACTTTTGGCAGACCATCTAAAGCTTCTAATACAGCTTTATTCGTAACTTCAAGAGCTTGTTGAATAGTTTTGCCTTTAACGAGCTCAGTAGCCATACTGCTTGTAGCAATTGCTGCACCGCATCCAAATGTCTTGAATTTAACTTCTTGAATGATATTATCTTCTACTTTAAGATAGATACGCATAATATCACCGCATTTAATATTTCCTACCGTACCAACACCATCCGCGTCATTTATTTCACCCATATTTCTAGGATTTGAAAAATGATCCATTACCTTTTCACTATACATTAAACTCACCTCTTTGTCATAGTTTGGCATTAACTGTATAATAACTGATAAGAATTTTAGAACTTTTTAACTAAGACAACATCAAGATATAGCTGATAAAAGTCGTACTACAAGGATTATTTTTGTTTCATAAAATCTTCATATAATGGGGACATCTCTCTTAGCCTTGATACAATATCTGGAAGAACTTCTAATAGATGTTCAATATCTTCTTCTGTACTCTGCTCACCTAATGTGACTCTTAAAGAACCATGAGCCATTTCATGGGGTAAGCCGATACCTAATAGCACATGAGATGGATCTAAAGACCCAGATGTACAAGCTGAACCACTTGAAGCACTGAATCCTTTCATATCCAACATAATTAATAAGGATTCCCCTTCAATAAATTGAAAACTAAAATTAGCATTATTAGGTAGCCTCTCTATTGGGTGTCCATTTAACTTGGTATATGGAATAGAATCAAGCACACCTTTTATGAGCTTATCTCTAAGACCAGTAAGCCTTTTTGCCTCTTTTTCAAGGTTTAAAGAAGAAAGAGCAGTGGCTTCTCCAATTCCTACAATACCAGGTACATTCTCTGTTCCTGCACGACGACGTTTTTCCTGTGCCCCACCATGAATCAATGAGCCTAAACGAATACCCTTTCTGATAAAAAGGATACCCATGCCTTTGGGTCCATAAATCTTATGGCCACTCAAGGTTAACAAATCTATCGACATTTTCTTTACATCTATGGGGATTTGTCCTATCGCTTGTACAGCATCCGTATGAAAGAAAACATTGTTTTCTCTAGCTATTTGACCAATTTCATTTACTTTTTGCAATGTGCCAATTTCATTATTAGCCGTCATGATAGAGATTAGAATTGTATCCGATTGTATAGCATTTTTTAACTCATCTAAATTAACTTGTCCATAAGAGTCCACAGGTAAATAGGTTACCTTGTACCCTTTTTTCTCTAGATATTCACATGTATTTAATACTGCATGATGTTCAATTTGCGATGTAATGATATGCTTTCCTTTTTGTTGATAAGCTTCAGCGATCCCCTTTATTGCCCAGTTATCTGACTCTGTACCGCCGCTTGTAAAATAGATTTCACCTGTATCTGCTCCTATACTCTTTGCTACTTTCTTTCTTGCTTCATCAACAGCTATTTTACTCTTTCTAGCTGATTCATAGATACTGGATGGATTTCCAAAATCTTGTGTAAAATAGGGTATCATTGCTTCTAAGACGCTTTTCTTAGTGGGGGATGTTGCAGCATAATCCAAATAGATTCTTTTCATAGGTCTCTCCTCTCTTGAAAAGTTGATTCATGTAGCATGTCCCAAAGAGTGATATTGTCTACCACGTTGAGTATACTGTCACTTATTTTCTCCCATAAATATTTAGTTATACAACATGCTTCTTCTTCACAGACTTTATTTTGATTCCATATGATACAATCAACAGGGTATAGATTCCCTTCTAAGGCTTTAAGTACAGACCCAACGGTTATTTGCTCAGGAGGACTGGCTAAAGTATATCCACCCTGTGCTCCTCTCCTGCTTTTAACAAAGCCTTCTTTTTTTAAAACTGCCATCAGCTGCTCCAGATAATTTTCTGAAATATGATGTCTTTGTGAAATGCTCTTAATAGAAATGCTGGAACTCTGACCATATTGTGCTAGATCAAGCATTGCTTTTAATCCATAACGTCCTTTACTCGATATTACTCTCATAGTTGATTCACCTTAATTCCTACTAAATTACTAGGATTTAAATCCAATTAAAGCGTATCACTGTTTTATTATCCTGTCAACCAATTAGGTTGTATTCCATGATTTGCTAGTCAGTGTCATCGAACAACAATAACACATTACTTAAACAATCCCTCTTATCATTAACTAACAAGAGGGATTGATATAAATCTTTCTTTTTTTACTTTTAATCTTATTATAGCATACTATTGTCTTAGGCTTAATCATAGTTATATATCTACCAATCCTCAATAGTTATCTTTTTGCCAATTGCTTTATTATCCTTAAAACCTACTAAATAAATTTTCCATCCTGCTAGAACATCATCTTTTATTCTATAAGACCAGTATTCGTTAGCTCCGATATCCTTAAAATCTTCATATACCGACTGCTTAGAGTCAAATATCCATTCTGGTTTACCTAAGAGTTCTAAAACTTGTAGATGATTCATGCCGATAATCTCATGTTTTTTTTCCAAGTCAGTAATCATATTGATTCTCGTTGATTTATCTTTACAGTTAATCCATTTGCTTGATGAAAAGGTGGTTTTATTTTGATTTATACCAAATATTATAATCAAAGTTATTACTATAAAAATACCTATTACGACTCTTTTTCTCATTATAACTCTCCAACTAATCTTGATATTGTTCAAATATCCATTGAACAAATGCTTTTTTTCCTTCTTCTACTTCTTCTTCATTATCTCCAATAATATATTGACTTCCCATAGTTTCAACATCTAGAATTTTTAATAATTCAAGTATACCAATATCTTCATGACCGTCTCCAAGATTACAAAAGAATTCTTGAGCTCGATTAATGTCTCCATTCATAACATCACTATTATAGTTCATAATAGCATTAAAAATACTGTCTGACTTTTGCATACGAGAATATATGTTTATTGCGTCAACATCTGATGCAAAGTCACCCATATCCCATCTAGTTGAATCTATATCTCCTTTAAAACTTGCTTCATAATTAGTATAGGAATACACTAGATCAGAGTTAAATACATCAACTAATGAACGTCTTAGTTTACCATTAAATATGTCAAAAATTCCAGGTTCATAATCATCTGGCAAAGAATTTGAAAATATTGCATACTGTATTAATTCATGAGCAAAATCTTTCTTGATTCCATCATTTCCGTTCATATAGTCATCATGAGTTCTATTACTAAAACTACTTTGTTCTAAATCAATATCAAGTTTTGCCAGCTTTTCCTTATCATATGGTAAGTGCTGTACGTTTATCATAATAATTAAGTCAAGAACTTCAGATTCACTTAGCCCTAGATTTGTAAGCTTATTCATTGCCCTAGCTCTTGAAGGTGTGTTAGCCGTCAAACGAAATCTTTTTGAATCATAATTTAAGCATAAAGGTGCTAACAGTCTAACTACATTATTTATATACTTAGCTTTGTCTGATTCATCTTTATAGTTCTCTTCTATAACACCAAATGCTTTTTTAAACAAATTATATTGCTCAGATGTAAACCCATATGAAGTCATAAAGCTCTCTTTATGTATATCTTCGATAGAATTATCCTGATTACTTACTGTATCATCAGATATAGATGTATTATTAATTTTTTGTTTGATTGTATCAAAAAAATCTTTGATATGTTCTATACTAGACTTCAAAGTATTTTTGATTTTTTTAGAAATTTTTTTAATGTCATCCATCAAATCTTCACTGTTAGATTTTCTAGAATTAATCTCTTTAAGTGTATTATCATGATATAGTTTAAGGCGTTTTTCTGCACTGATATATTCGTTTTCAGCTATTGTTATAAATGCTCCACTTGTATATACATTCTCCTCTACCCTCCCTAACTCTTTGTATATTTTATTAATACTACTATCTATATTATCTCTATTCCTTATGTCACAGTTGATACTTTTTGCAATAGACAAATAACTATTTTTTATTTGATGAATAGCATTTGCTATACTTTTTAATTGTTCTTCCTTATTTTTCATTTTATCTAAATCAGCTTTAATATAATCCATACTTTTCCCCCTTATAGTTTATCATTTATTACCTTACTTTTGAACCATTTAATTAAGTTAAATTTATTTTACTGCTAATTCTTGATAATTATATACACATGTTTTTTATTAGAAATACATTTATTCATAGAAATCTATAATAAAATGTTCCTTATATTTTTTCAATGATTTCTGACGAAATGCACGTTTTAAAGGATGAAATGCATGTTACAACAGTTTTATTTAGTTTTTTGCTATAAAAAATTAAGTTGTCTACCTTAATGGCTGACAACTTATTAACATGCTTCTTATTATAAATTTTGGTTAATATTATTATTTGAAATTTATAGATTAGTTAACCTGAATGCTGATTTCATCTTCTTCCATTGTAACATTTACAAAAGAGCCCTCTTTTATGTTTCTCTTTATATACTCCTCTGCAATTTCATCTTCTACCATTCTCTGTATAACTCTTCGTAAAGGTCTAGCTCCATATTTTGGATCGTAGCCTTTATCTAAAAGATAGGATTTTGCCTTTTCGTCAATCTCAATGGTAATATCCTTCTCTTTTGCTTCCCGCTTAACATCTTTGAGCATCAGATCAAGAATCGAACGAAGCTGAGTCTTAGATAATTCTGTAAACACAACACTTTCATCTATACGATTTAAGAATTCTGGTCTAAAGATCTGCTTTAAAGCGTCTTTGGATTTTTGTTCTAAGGAATCATAATTGGATTTTCCAAATCCGATACCATTACCTTTGCTATCTGTTCCTGCATTCGAGGTCATAATAATAACTGTATTTTCAAAGTTAACTGTTCTACCCTGATTGTCTGTTAAACGACCATCCTCTAAAATTTGCAGTAGTAAGTTAAACACATCGGTGTGTGCTTTTTCTATTTCATCTAATAGAATAACCGAATAAGGTCTTCTTTTAATTTTCTCAGTTAATTGTCCCGCTTGATCATACCCTACATAGCCAGGAGGTGCTCCTATAAGCTTAGATACCGTATGTTTTTCCATGTATTCACTCATGTCAAAACGAATAAGCGCTTCTTCACTGCCAAATAGCTCTACTGCAAGTGCTTTGGTTAATTCTGTCTTACCTACACCCGTAGGTCCTACAAAAATAAATGAAGAAGGTTTTCTCTTACTATTAAAGCCTGAGCGATTTCTTCTGATCGTTCTAGCAAGCCTTGTTACAGCATGCTCTTGTCCTATGACACGTCTGTGGAGTCTTTGCTCCAAATTTAATAGCTTCTCCGCTTCAGCTTCATTGATGCTCTGAACAGGTATTTTAGTCCATGCCTCAATCACATACGCAATATCCTCATGAGAAATCTCGGCATCCTTACACTGCTGTTCTATTGCTGTTATCTTCTCTAGAAGCTGTAATTCTTTAACTTTAAGATCGGCTGCTCTTTCGTAATCATCTGTTGATGCAGCATCTTCTTTTTCATCAACTACTTTACTTAATTCTTGTTTCAAAGCTTCCAGCTCAACTAAACCTAAATTTTTAAGATTGGCTCTTGATCCAGCTTCATCAATAACATCAATCGCTTTATCTGGCAAAAATCGATCATGGATATATCTTTCTGATAAATACACAGCATATTCAACCACATCATTACTGATTTTCACCTTATGAAAATCTTCATAATATCCTTTAATCCCATTTAATATTTCTATTGTTTCTTCTATCGTAGGCTCTCCAACCAGAACGGGCTGAAATCTTCGCTCTAGTGCAGAATCCTTTTCAATGTGTTTTCTATATTCCTCAAGTGTGGTAGCTCCTATCACTTGAATTTCTCCACGTGCTAATGCAGGCTTAAGTATATTAGCGGCATTCATAGCACCGCCCTCAGCTTCTCCTGCTCCAACAATATTATGAACTTCATCGATAACCAAGATAACATTACCTAATTGAGTAGCTTCATTCAAAATCGCCTTCATCCTTGATTCAAATTGTCCTCTAAATTGTGTTCCAGCTACAACTGAGGTTAAATCAAGCAAGTACACTTCTGTTGTCAGAAGTTTAGCTGGCACCTGTTTCTCAGTTATTCTAACAGCAAGTCCCTCCGCAATCGCTGTCTTGCCAACGCCAGGCTCACCAATAAGAATAGGATTATTTTTAGTTCTTCTATTCAAAATCTGTATCACTCTATCTATTTCTCTATGCCTGCCAACAATTTTGTCAACTTCATTGGCTTCTGCCTTTAATGTTAAGTTGATTCCATAGGTATCTAGATATTTCTTTTTCTTCTTGGCTTTCTTCTTAGTCTTCGTTTTTATGTTAGAATTCTTAGCAGGTGGAATCTCTTTATTGTCTTCTTCGTCAGATGCTTGTTTCCCTTTTATCCCCGCAAAAGCAGAATTAAAAATATTCATTAAGTTTGGATTATCCTCCATAGAAGAGGTTATACTATCCATATCAGCCCCTTCTAGCATAGTCATCATCTGTTCATTTATATTTTCAAAATCCTCAGGAGTCATACCACTTTGCTGGATAAGCTGATCCATTGGCGCTAAGCCCTGCTTCTGTGCACATGGAAGACAAAGTCCTATTTTCTCCTGCTTACCATTAACCATTTTTGAAACAAAAACAACAGCTGTATTTTTCTTACATACAGAACATTTCATCATTATCAACTCCCTGTTATAAAAAGCACTACTTTATAAATACCACATTTATAGGCTTATGTCTACATAATACTATATTTGTTTACAAAGTTCATACTTTGTTCAATAATTCTAAACACTCAAAATGCAGCAATCTACACCATCTTAATTAGTATGAATAAGAGAATTCATTTCTATTTTGCAGTTAGCTTTCTATTAAACTTGTCCGTTTATATCCGTTGAACTATTGTATTAACATTGCATCCCCAAAGCTATAAAATCTGTAACCTTTTTCTATGGCTTGCTGATACGCATTTAAGGTATGCTCTCTACCTGCAAAAGCTGCAACAAGCATAATGAGAGTAGATTCTGGAAGATGGAAATTGGTGATGAGAGCATCCGCTATTTTGAATGGATAGCCTGGGTAAATAAAAATATCTGTCCATCCACTGGATGCTTTTATCTGTCCATTTTCATCAGCAATGGTTTCCAAAGTTCTCGTACTGGTGGTGCCTACAGGTATGATGCGTTTACCATTTTTTTTAGCAGTATTAATTTTGTCAGCTTCTTTCTCATCGATCCAATAATATTCAGAGTGCATGTTATGTTCCAAGATATTATCCACTTTTACTGGTCTAAAGGTTCCCAGTCCTACATGTAGTGTAACATAAGCTATCTGGATACCCTTATTTTCTATTACTTTTAGGAGCTCTGGTGTGAAATGAAGCCCAGCAGTTGGTGCGGCCGCTGATCCTCTATGTTCAGCGTAAACGGTCTGATACCTATCCTTATCATCTAATTGATGGGTAATGTAATGGGGCAAAGGCATTTCTCCTAGTTCATCCAAAATCTGTTCAAAGATACCCTGATAGTAAAATTGAACAATTCGATTACCACCTTCAACAACAGCCTTAACCTCAGCCTTTAATTTCCCATCACCAAATTCTATGCAGTTGCCTACCTTAGCTTTTTTCCCAGGCTTTACCATAACCTCCCACTGGTCATTCTCTTGCCTGTTAAGCAGTAAGAATTCAACTTTCCCTCTTGTCTGGGCTCGGTAGCCAATGAGTCTGGCAGGTCTAACCTTTGTATTATTTAAAACTAGACAATCTCCAGAATTAAGATGATCTATCACATCATAAAATTGTTTATGCTCAATGTTCCCAGTCTGTTTATTCAGTACAAGCAGCTTCGAGTTCGATCGATTGCTAAGAGGTTCTTGAGCAATCAATTCTTGAGGTAAATCAAAAGTAAAATCACTTAGTTTCATGTTAACTCCATTCTATCTGTTTACACTTATTATTTATAGTCTCTAAAACAACTTATCAGCTTATAATCATCATTATATAAACAGCATTATCATTTGATAAATTTAAGGTTTTTATAAGTTTTCAACTAACACCGCTCTTGTTGGTGCAGCCTCTACATTCTTTATTTTTAGTGGTAAGGCTATCATTAAATAGCCGCCTTCTTCAACTTCTTTAAGTGTTAATCCCTCTAATATCATAATACCTCGTCTTAATAATACCTTATGTGTTTCATGTTCTGGTTGTGCCCTCTCTATACCAAGTGCATCTATTCCTACACCTATGATTGAGCGTTCCGCTAAGTACTGGGCACCAGATTGGTCTAAGTAAATAAAATCAAAATTAAAAGTTGTATCATATGAATTCTTAGTTTTGAGTAAGATGAAATCTCCTGCTTTTATATCATAACTCAATAAATCTTCTTTTGTAATTTTATTATTTAAATGTTCTAGATTGAAAACTTTTACATCCGTTATAAATTTTTCCAGCTTGTAGCCTTCCATTGTTTGCCCATCTTTAACCATATGAAGTGGTGCATCAAAATGTGTTCCAGTATGAAGGTTCATATATAAGTCTGTATCATAATAGTCCGCATTTATATAATTGGCTTTATTATTAAAGTGAGGTCTTTTTTCTTCTTTATCTTTATAAACTATCATATCTTCGTGAATTGTCATCGATATATCGTATATTTTCATGTCTTATCCACCTCTCCAAATCCATTAGGAGTATCCCATCTAGATTCAATATCTTCCAAGTACCACCAATGTCTCCCCTCTTTTATTAATAGATTATCTGCTTCTATTGGTCCATTGGTATTTTCTTCATATAGAACAACTGAGTTTTTCTCATAATTAGAACTTGATAACAAATAATCAATCATTATCCAAGAGCTTTCTACTTCATCCCATCTTGTAAATAAGGTAGAATCACCTTGAATAATATCATATAGAAGCCGTTCATAAGCTTCAGGAGAACGATAATATATATTACACGATTGACAGTAATCCATGCTTACAGGCATTAAGACATTTTCGCTTCTTGGCTTCTTGGTATTGATTCTAAAATAAACGCCTTCTTCTGGCTGAATTTTTATAATGAGTAGATTAGGCTTTGCAGAGGCTTCAAAAGCTGGACAGCAAACATCATTTTTAAATTCAATAATAATACTTGCTTCTCTGCTTCTCAATTTCTTACCTGTTTTAAGGTAAATTGGCACACCCTTCCACCGAAGTGTATCTATACTACATTTTAAAGCAACAAAGGTTTCTGTCGTTGACTCAGGATTAACCTTGGATTCACTGGTATAGCCTTGATACTGTCCCAAAACAATATTACTTTGACCATCTTTCTCAGGCATCAAACGTACACTTTTTAATACTTTCACTTTCTCATCACGAATAGTTTGTGTATTAAGTACTTGAGGAGGCTCCATACCAATCAACGCTAAAATTTGAAGTAAATGATTTTGCAACATATCTCTTAAGGCACCCGATTGATCATAGTAACCGCCTCTTTCTTCTACTCCAACACTTTCCTGCACAGTAATTTGAATATTATCAATGGATTGATGGTTCCAAACTGCTTTAAATATTTCATTGGTAAAGCGAATCATAAAAATATTTTGTATCATTTCTTTCCCTAAATAATGATCAATTCTATAGATATGATCTTCACCAAAGACATCTGCTATCCGTTGGTTAATTGCTTTTGCTGAAGTTAAATCATAGCCAAAAGGCTTTTCAAATGCAGCTCTTATATAGCCGCTACTGTTTAATAACCCATTCCTCTTCAATAATTCTGATATAGTAGGAAAGTCATTCGGAGCAGTGGCTAAATAAAAAATTCTATTTCCACCTGCTGCAACTTGTTGATCTAAACTATCTAAATATATACCAAGCTCCTTATAGGCTTCACCCTGATTGAAATCCATTTTATAATAATATAGCTTTTTTGCAAATAATTCAATGGCTACTTGGTCATAGGTTTTACTTTTTTTCTTGATAGTAGCAATAATTTCATCTCTATACTTACTATTATCTTTATCTCTTCTTCCAATAGCAACGATAGCGATAGAATCTAATCGTTCTTCAAGAAACAATTGATAAAATGCTGGCATTAATTTGTTATAAGTTAAGTGACCCGTTCCTCCAAATATTGTAAACAAAACCCCATTATCATTAACCATTCCTCTGCCTCCTTTACTCTACCTATTAATCTTTTTTATGCTTCATTTGTAATCCATGTCCACCAAATTCTTTACGTAGTGCTGCCACTACTTTATTAGAAAAGGCTTCTTTATCTTTTGAAGCATAGCGAACAAAGAGTGCATTGGTAATAACAGGTGCTGGAACACCCAGTTTAACAGCCTCCTCCACGGTCCACTGCCCTTCGCCTAAAGCATTAATGATAGGCTCAACTTCCTCAAGCTGTTGATGATGTAAGAAAGCCTGTTTGGTCATCTGCATTAAGAAACCTTGAATAATTGACCCATGATTCCACACATTGGCAATTCTCTCATAATCTAAGTCAAACTCTGAACTCTTTAATATATTAAACCCTTCACCAATAGCCTGCATCATGCCATACTCGATTCCATTATGAATCATTTTAACATAGTGTCCAGAACCACGTCTGCCTGTATGAAGGTAACCCTCTTCCACACATATCGCTCTAAACACTGGTTCTAAATGGGCAACCGCTTGGTTATCTCCACCTACCATTAAGCACGCACCATACCTTGCTCCTTTGGTTCCGCCGCTAGTACCTGCGTCTATATAATAGATAGATTGTTTCTCTAAAAAATCGCCACGTTGCATGGTATCCTTAAATCTTGAATTACCTCCATCCACAATAATATCACCTGCTTCAAGTAATCCACTTAATTGATGAACCATCTGCTCAACGGGATCACCTGCTGTTATCATCAGCCATACTACTCTTGGTTTTTCAAGTGACTGAACTAACTCTTCAACAGAAGTATATCCTTCAATACCTTGCTCTTTTATAGCTTTCAATTTTTCTTTTTTTCTATTAAATGCATGAACCTTAAACCCCTGATCCCTCATATTCAACGCAAGATTATAACCCATCTTTCCTAATCCTATCAAGCCAATCGTCATAATAACAGCCTCCTTTAAAATTATTCTCTATTAATTAGTATTATACAATAAAAGAAAATTATTTTCAAATAATAATTATCAATTAATACCAGTTATGAATCAAGCGCTGGGGACGGTTCTTTTTGCTTGATTAATTTTTATTTACAAATAAAGATAGATAATAGCTTTTATATAGGTTTTATATAGGTTTTATATAGGTTTTATTATTGTACTGGAATACGTTGGTTATGAGTATATATAATATATGAGTCTTTCATTATTATATACATATTAAATACTTATTGTTATTTATACTACTTACATTTAAGGAAGAGCAAGAACAATTACTAATTAAATCAATACCTATCACTAGAGAAGTGATGCATGATGTCTTTAACTCAAAATAAAAAAACACTATGTTTAATAAATTTTAAGATAAGGTGATAAAGCATGAATAAAACAATTGGTTCAAAAAATAATAACATTAATAACAACCGTAATTCACCATGTAATAGAGCTATTATGTCAGAACAATATATTGATTACATTGTTCCCTATAAAGATCTGGATGTATTAAAAAAAGAAAATCCATTAGCTGAATGTATTCAAATTATTAATGAGTCTTTTGCCATACTTCATGTCAATAAAGAAGCTCTTATACCTATGGATCCTAAGAAAAGAGATGGTCTAATCTATCATGATGTACCCTACTATATGATACCAAATCTATATGCCCCTTATCATTTAACATACAACAAACCTAGCCTTAACGAATCAAGCTTCTATGAATTATATGGCAAGCAAAGTCTATCTGCTGCTGAAATATTAGATATGCATAACTACACTCTGATGCCGCTCACAGGTAGAAATGTCATCATAGGCATTATAGATTCAGGTATCGACTATACACATTCTGCATTTGTCTATGCTGATAATACAACAAAAATCCTTTCTATATGGGATCAGTCTATACAGAGTCAGGCACCAGAGGGATTTAAATATGGTACAGAATATAGCCGAGAACAGATTAATAAAGCCCTCCAGTCAAATAATCCTTTTGAAATTGTTCCAAGTACCGATCAGACAGGTCATGGTACATTTTTAGCTGGTGTAGCAGCAGGATTAAATGTGGATGAACAAGAGGGGTTTACCATTCAGCAGAAAAATTTTGTTGGTGCAGCACCAGATTCTGATTTGATTATTGTTAAGTTAAAACGAGCCAAAGACTATATTAAGAAATACTACTTAATCAATAAATCTACAGTTCCTATCTATCAAAGCACAGATTTAATGATGGCTGTGAAGTATTTAAACGCTAAAGCCAAAAGCCTAGGTAGACCCCTTGTCATTTGTATCGGATTTGGAACCAATCAGGGAGGTCATGATGGAAATTCAGTCACCGAGTTATATTTAGAAAGTGCTGCAAGAGAGCTTGGAAATAGTGTGGTGGTTGCTGCTGGAAATGAAGCTGATAAAGAGAAACACTATACAGGCACTTTAACTGAAGCTGGTCAGAGTCAAAGTGTGCAGATTAACGTAAGTAAAGGAACCTCAGGATTTGTTGCAACTATATGGACCTATGATATTATGACTGTTTCAATCACTTCTCCTACTGGTGAAATGATAACACGCATTCCTTTAAGAAGAAGCTTCAAAGATGAAGTTGGATTCTTATTAGAAAACACGAAAATATTTATTAAATATAGTATATTTGAAATGCTAACAGGAGGTAATTTGATTTCCATTCGATTTAATGGGCCAACAGAAGGACTATGGACAATAACGATTTATGGTGATTTTGTTGTGAGTGGACGATTTGATGTGTGGATGACAAGAGATGATCTCATGATAGCTGGTTCATCAAAATTTATGTCTCCTGAACCATATACAACAGTTACAGAACCTAGCACAGCCAGTTCCGTCTTAACTATTGGGGCTTACAATCCAGAAACAGAAAGCCTATATATACCCTCTGGCAGAGGACCCACGCGTAACATTAGAGTAAAGCCTGACCTAGTTGCACCAGGTGTCCATGTATTTGGTCCGTTAGCAAAAGCTATAAGTACCAACGGTAATGCATTTGGAACAACAACAGGTACAAGTGCCGCTGCAGCAATTGCAACAGGGGCATCTGCACTTATGCTGCAATGGGGTATGGAATTACAAGGAGACTCCCATATGAATACTCAAAAAATAAAAAATTATCTTGCATTGGGAGCCAGTAAGCCAAAGGAATTTAGCACCAAAGAATGGGGTTATGGGAAGTTGAAGCTAAAAAGTACATTTGAAAAGCTTAAAGAAATCAGCATACGATAATATCAGTTTTTATTTCTTGGTAATATGAGTAATATCCCTGTAAATATTAAGGCTATAGGAACAAAAAATTTATATGTTGATGCAATATTACTTATTAAAAATGTGCCCCCTACAGCAGTTAGAATACCAACAGGGATTAATAGTCCTGTTTTCCTAACACCAAATATATATAGCTGCAAAAGACCAACTGCTGGAGCAAGGATAAATAAAGGCCATAACTCAGCCATCTTATGCCATCCGAAAGTAGTACAAACCGAAAAAATAAAAGCTATCGTTAATATAATACCCCCTGGAACTAACAATCCCGGGTTTTTGTTTTTAGACAAAAAGAAGCCCAGTTCAAACGCTAATCCTAATATCCAAACAAATACAACCCAAAAACTCCCCCAAGGAATGGTAAAGATATTCAAGTCTGATAACAAAAAAATGGTACCAATAATAATAATAGAAACACCAAAATAAAAAGAACTGACCTTTCTCATGATTATCCACCTCGTATTAGTCATACTGTATATAGTTATAGAAATGTAAAACTAAAGTATGTTATTAAAACAATGTACATACTATTATAGCATTTTTTGAATTAAATTGTAAATGTGATGAATATATTATCTAACCTCTACTCCTGTATAATAGTATTCTAGTATTTCTTTATAATTAAAACCTGCATAAGCCATACCTTTAGCACCACATTGACTCATGCCAACACCATGTCCCCATCCTTGACCTACAAAAATAAAGGTATTATCTTTGCCTGCAATTAATGGAACATTATCTATATTATTACCGCTAATAACAATTAATTGTTCTTCTAAATCATGAAGACAATTAGTTTGACCTGAATCACTAGTAACATACATTTGATTAATTGAAATTTCATTTGATTGATCAAATGCATTCATTGCTGTTAGTTTTCTTTTGGGTTGATATCCTTGTTTAATAACTTCAAATTTACGTCCATATAAATTTAAGTATCTTCTTATCGTTTCTTTAGTTAAAATGTGTTCTCCCTGCGTACCAACAATCCTTAAATTTAAAACTCTACCAGCATCAGTATAATCTAAAGGAACAACATCAACAATATCCCCAATATATACATCATATCTTCCTAAGCAGTCCCTTATTTCTGTTGCAGTTATTTCTTTAACCCAAGGTTTTTTCTCAGGACTTGTCTCATATATATCTGGAACACCTTTTAAATAAGGTACTGTACCGCTCCATACATTTTCACTATTCTCAGTATGTCCACCACTACTCGAAAAGAAACAACTATACACTAATAAATCTCCGAAATAGATTAATTGATGCTTAGTTAAATCAATTGCTTCATTTGTAGTATCTTTCTCAATATCAAATCCTTTATAGACCTGTGAGCCGGTTGTATCACATACATCATAAATATGATTGGAAGTATTATTGATGGTATCATATAGAGCATAGCTTCTAGCTGCCACAGCCTGTGCTTTTAAAGCTTCAATAGGCCATGATGCCCCGACTTCCGCTGGTACTACACCATATAAATACTGTTCTAAATCAATAACATTAACAACTGTTAGACCCTTATCATTATACCTTCCTATTTCTACCTTCTCCCTATAGCGTCTCTCCCCTAGATCAAGAACAGGTGCTCCATAAGTTGTATCCATAGTCATAAATTGAGAATGTAATATAGCATTATCAAAAATAACGGTTTCTAATGAAGATAACACCATCATGGTACGTAAACCGTTATCAGATGCAATTTGAAAATTTAATGAACTTGCAGTACCGACCTGTTCAAGTATGTTCTGTGCTTCTGCTTTTGTTTTTGGATCTCCAATGAACACTCGCCATACGCTTGAGGTGGACGACCCTACATAAGCTTTAAATCCCTGCTGTCTTAGTATTTGCACTTGTTCTAGAGCTTCTTCATAAGTATTGTAGATTTGATCCGAAATTAATATGAAATGTGTATAAGGCTGAAATAAATAGCCTGTTTCAGAAGTAAACATATGCTCCTTCACCCAGCCACCTTTTACCTCATATCCCATGATTAACGTCGTATTATTTAAAGTTATGGAAGTCACATGTTCATAGTATTGTATGAGACCAACACGTAAATAGTCAGGTATATCTGTTTTTGCATAGATTTTATTACTACTGTTTGCAATCATAATAAAAATGCATAGTAAAATATTAAATTTCCTTTTCATTTGTACTCCCTTCATAAAGCACTTAGATTAACAACACCAATTCATATTCTTGTAATATCTTATATAAATATGTAATATTTTCATAGCTTTATTATAAAGGGGTTAATTGCAAAAATCTACTAAAATTGATATTTTCTTCTAGTACCATCATCCTAACTATCTCAGAAATCTTAGCAACAAAATTTGAAGAAAACTATAGAGAAAAGCAGCTGTATAAATAACTGTTATATTACCAGTTGGTTCATAAGCTGCGTAAAGTATGATTTAATACTCATGATATACCTATCAAAGCTACTCTATTATCATGTAATGCACTTATTCTTTGGTAGTGAGTTCGTGTATATTGCTCTCAATACCTTCAAATAGTTCATCTTTGGTCATTTGGCTACCAATATAAGCTTGTAAGCAGGCACCTACCTCATTGATAGAACCATCTGGAAATCTATGCCATGTCCAAGGCACTGTTTTTCCTTTCTGTATATAATCTCCTATTTGGGTAGCAATATCCCCTAAGTCCTCAGCTGAATAAGGTATTTCTGAGAATGCTGGTATAAATCGAAACTTACTAACTAAGTATTCTTTGCCCGTATCAGTACTGACCATATAGTTTAGAAAATCCTTAGCTATATCAGCAACTGGTGAGTCTTTGTAAATCACCCAGTTATTAGGCACCCCAACTGCTATACTATCATTGCCTTCCTCTTTCAAAGGAATAGGCATAAGACCTACCTTAATGTCAGGGTTTATTTCAGAGATTTGATTCTGAGTCCAATTCCCCTGCTTCATCATAGCACATTTTTCTATAGCGAATTCTGTTACCTGCGTATTATAATCGATGGTTAATGGTGTAGGTTGACCATATTTTTTCATAATATCTAGAAACATAACCCATCGATTTGCTATTTCATTATCCTTTAATTTTAAGGTTCCCGCCTTTAAATCTTCTACCACATCAAATGGTTTGTCTTGAAGCCCAATCATATTATCAAAGTTATGACCTAATACCCACCATTCCTGATGACCGTTAGAAAATGGTGTAACATCAATAACCTCTAGTTTTTGACATGCTTCTTCAAGTTCATCTAATGTAGATGGAACCTTAGTAATACCTGCCTTTTCAAATAAGTCTTTATTATAAAGTATTCCAAATCCTTCAACCGTTAAAGGCATGCCATAGATTTTTCCATCCAAACTGATAGAATCTTTAGTACCTTCCAGCATTCTTTCTACCCAAGGTTGATCGGACAAGTCCATTAATTGTTCCTTCCATAGAATTAATTCATTGTCCCCACCATTATTAAATATATCTGGATATTGTGCAGATGCAAACCTAGATTTAAGCATTGCTCCATAATCCACACCGCCACCTGCTGTTTCTATTTCTATTGTCACACCTTCGTGTTCAGCCTCATATAACCTAGCCAACTCTTCCAATTCTTCGGCAATTTCGACTTTAAATTGAAATATCTTTAGTACTTTTTCTTCTTTATTGTCATTATTGTCATTAACTTTTCCAGTGTTACTAGAATCATTTGATCCACATCCAACACAGAACCAAAAAGCCACAACAAGAGACATCATACAAAACATGATTTTTTTCATGATACTTCCTCCTTTAATTGTTTTCAGCCTTTAACAGAGCCTGAAACGATTCCATTAATAATATTTTTTTGTAAGCTTAAGAAAAGGATTATCATTGGTGCTATTGATAATACTAATCCAGCCAAAGCTAAATCCCATTGCTTTGTGTATTTTGCAAAAAAACCATTCATAGCAAGAGGTATAGTATAGAGTTCTCTACTATGTAACATGAGTGAAGGTAACAAAAAATCATTCCATATCCATAGAGTATTTAGTATAATTACCGTTGCTGTCATGGGTTTTAAAAGCGGCATAACCATCTTAAAGAAGACACCTAATGATGTGCAACCGTCTACAATAGCTGCTTCTTCTATGCTAATAGGAATAGATTTCATAAATCCATGATACAAAAATACAGGAAATGAAACACCAAATCCAAAATAGCAAATTATCAATCCTATATTGGATGTATTTAGATTAAGAGAAGACATCACTCGAACTAACGGTATCATAATAGATTGAAAAGGAATAACCATAGCCATAACAAAAATACCGAATATAGCTTTATTAAGCTTTGTCTTAACTCTTAGAAGTCTATAAGCAGCCATAGAGCTTATAATAATTATACCTAAGTTACTGCATATTGTAATAATAAGAGAATTTGCAAAAACAGCAGGAAACCTTAGTTCTTTCCATGTATTGATATAATTATCTAGTATCCATTTGACAGGTAAAGATGCAGGGTCTATCAAAATTTCCTTATAGCTTTTAAATGAATTAACAATAACGAAATAAAAAGGAGATAGACATATCAATGCAAGTAATAGAGCCACAATCTCAAGTGCTATACGTCTATGGTTTTTTAATATTCTTATCATGCTTCTACCTCTTTTCGTTTGGTGATTCTTACTTGTATGAAGGTAATGAGCGCTACAACAACAAAGAAAATAAATGCTTTAGCTGCACCTGTACCATACCTATTGATTTGAAAAGCTTCAATATAAATATCTAATGCAATGGATTTAGTTGAATTGTAAGGTCCACCCTTTGTTAAAGAGTAATTGAGATCAAACATCTTAAAAGCCCATGATATAGCTAGAAATAAGCAAACCGTTACGGATGGCATAATCATAGGTATCATAATATGACGAAAGTACTGTCTATGATTGGCACCATCTATTTGAGCCGCTTCCTTTAGTTCCGTAGGAACATTAATAATACCCGAAATATAGATAACCATTAAATACCCCGATGTCTGCCAAAGGGTAACAATGATTAATGCCCAGAAAGCTGTAGATTCTGTTCCCAGCCAAGATAATTTAAAAAATGGAATCTGAGTGAGCGATCCGATTGCACCAAAGCCTTTAGTAAATATAAATTGCCAAATGAATCCCAGTAGCAACCCAGAAATCACATTTGGGATAAAGAAAACAGTTCTTAAAGGCTTTGATATTTTCAAGCGACGTGTCAATAGAATAGCGAGTGATAATCCTATGATATTACTAAGCGTCACACTGACAACAGTAAATTTTGCTGTGAAGCAAAAAGAATCAATAAATCCTTCATCTTTAAATATTGACAAAAAATTACTAAACCCTACAAAGGTTATTTCGTCATTGACTCCGTTCCATGTGGTAAAAGAATATGTCATACCTATAAAAAAGGGAATTAATACAATTAAACTAAAGAATAAAACAGCAGGACCAATAAATATAATTTCTTCAAGCCAATACTTTTTACCTCTACCTCTCATAGCTTCTCTCCTTTCTAATCGATTAAATTCGTCAATAGCCAATAACATTACATCTTAAATACTTGCTATTTAGCTTACTATTAGTTTACCTGCTTGAACGATTAGAAGAAACAGAATTTATTGATATAATGGGTGTAAAAAAATGATGTAAGTACACTTACATCATTTTTTTGCGATAAGCATTCGGTGTTAATTCTGTCATTTTCTTAAAAACCTTGGAAAAGTATTTAGCATCCTTATAACCGACCATTTTAGCTATCTCATTTATACTTAACATTTTATTTCTCATTAGCTTTTTTGCCTGTTCTATGCGAAGCTCTGCAATATACTGAGTGATATTGGATTGAAAATATTTCTTAAAGCTTCTTGAAATATGCTCCTTAGAAAGGTAATAGTGTTCAGAAATACTTGTTAGACTGATATCTTCCATATAAGTATTATCAATGTATTTTTTTATTTCTAAGATTGGATTATTGATTTCACCCCTTACTTTATTGTAGGTTTCTAAAATAGCACCAAGATCTTGCTTAATTACTTTCTTTATATGTAACAAACCAATAGTCTCTATAGCTTTTATATGTTTAACTTCTAAATTAAACGAACGATATAGCTTAGTAAAAATGGAATTTTGTTTTTGAATAAGCTCTATAATCCATTTTTTTCTAAATATCTTATATTCATCTACAAACACCCTAATATCATTTTCAGTTAAAAGCTCTTTCTCTGTTAGACAATTTAACAGCTGATCAATACATTCATAGAGTTCTTTTTCTTGATTGCTTTTGATAGCAGTAATGATCCTTCTATCCCATTCAGGCAAAAGTAAGTGAAATCGATCCTCTTTTTTCTTCTTATACATATATATTTTTCTTCGCTGATTAAGTAAATTTCTCCTAGCTATGGCTTTGACACTCTGCTCATACGTTTTTTTGGTTTCGAATGGGAACTGACAGACTTCACCAACACCCATTACAAAGTATGAACCAAACAATTCATTAATGCATTCATATATGGTTTCAATGATCGTTAAACACTTCTTGTAATTATTCCAGAATAGCAGTACAATTTCCCTTTTCTTTTTGAAGTTTTCAAAAGAATACCCAGCGACTCGATGTCTATTTATAATTTCATTACACACATTAGTAATAGAAAATGCTAAAAGAGAAATATCATTTCCAAACTCCTTTTTCATCATACCCGTTAATTCCTGTATTCTTAAAACACAAATTTTAACGGTATTTTTTTTATCTTGATTCAACTGAAAATGCTCTATTATTTTTTTCAGTTCTTTAGAGTCATCCTTTGGTTCCTCAATCAAATTCAATATTTTTTTTGACCAAAAAATTGGTTCTGCTTGGTTCCATTGTGTATTTTTATTGCGTTGTGTAAATTCATTTTTCCATCTGGTTACAGCTTTTAATAAGGCTTGGTTTATTAATGTCTGATCGATTGGCTTTAAAATATAATCCATACCACCAAACCGAATTGCTTGTTGAACATAAGTAAAATTGCTATAGCCGCTAATAACTATCGTTTTACTAAAAGGAGCATGCTGATGTATCCATTTCAATAAATCAACGCCATTAATCTTTGTCATTTTCATATCTGTAAGAATGATTTGAGGATGCACTTCTTTTATGATTTGAATAGCGTCTTCACCATCCATAGCACTATATATCTCCTTTATACCTAACGAATCCCAATCACCTAATATTTTAATAGCTTCTATAACGTGTTCTTCATCATCTACAATCAGTGCCTTCACCTTAATCCTCCTTCTTAGAGATTGTTTTCTTAATAGGTATAATAACCCTTACCTTAACACCTTCATTTTCTTTTCTTATCACTTTTAAACTAACATCTGATTGAAAATTATAAGACAAACGAAGAAAAACATTTAAAAGTCCAATTCTTTCATTTTTATCATTCGCTTCATATGCATCATTAAAAAGCTTATTCAACTCTTTGATATTCTTTTCACTTATACCTAATCCATTATCTTCAATTTCAATCCATAACTTTTTCTCTTTTTTTGTAGCCCTTATAATAATTTTTTTATGTTCTTTTTTTCCTTTGAAACCATGTGTAAAGCAATTCTCAACAATAGGCTGTAATATCATTTTTGGTATAGGCGTCTCTAAAACTTCATCATCCACATCAAAATAGAACTTGAATTGTTCACCGAATCTTTGTTTTTGAAGATTAAAATAAATATGACAGTAATCCATTTCATCCCTTAATGTAACGATAGCTTGATTACTTTCCATCGCGTACCGAAGCATGCTTCCAAGCTTTATAATAAGCTGATAGACTGAAATATTATTATGTTTCAAAGCTTCTGTTCCTATGGATTGCAGTGTATTGTTGATAAAATGAGGATTAATCTGTGCTTGTAATGCCTTGAGCTGATTTTCTTTGTTCATGATCTCAAGTTGATATTCTTTAATAATTAATTCATTAAGACTCACCATCATTTTATGGAATTCATTTTGGAGTATGCCAAATTCATCTTCTCTATCTACTTTTGTTTTGACTTTTAAATCGCCTTTTTTTATCTTTTGAATATTTTTGATTAATACTTTAATAGGTGAAGTGAACCTAAAAGAAATGAATAGGGATGCCGCAGCTACCATTAACATCATCACAATACCAATGATAACATTCACTCTTACTATTCTATTGGCATCACGGTATAAGAATTCGTTCTTAATCTGCTTAACTAATAGCCAGTCAACATAATCTTTATTAATATGATCGTAAATAATCATGCCAGAAAAAGAAGGAGCTTTCCATGAAAAACTACCTAATCCTTCATTAGAATTGGTTTGAACTTTATCATACCATAGTTTTTCCATTTTCTGTCCTACTTCACTTGGATTAGAGCAATAAAGAATAGTGTCATCCCATTTATTAATAATGTATAACTTCTCCACTTCAGGTATAAAAAGATCTCTACATAAGTTTTCTAAAGCTTCCAACTTAATATCTATCGCCAAATGAGCAATAGTATCCTCTTTTGGTATATCTATTATTTTTCTGTGAAAAGTTATGACTTTTTTTCTGCCTTGCAGATAATGATCTGCCCCATAATTATGGCTGTCATGGACAGATTCTATGTAGACATCTCTTCTATCCTTTGAATAGTTTAAATGATGTTTCTTAATCGTTCCTTTGCCAAGCATATAGTTTTTAAATAGATAACTTATCTCTTCTTTATTAATATACAAATGAATTTGATAGAGATCCTCTACAAAATTATAGATAGAATAAATCGTTTGATAAATATAAGATTCACTTTCAGGTGTAATAGTTTTCTTTATTGTAAGGTAGAATGACCGATTATATTTTTGTCCATCATAGACAGATAGTGAGGCTTTATTGATTAAATCAAAGTAAGATAAGATATTTTTTTCACCCTCTTTAAACAGTTGAAGATTTTGTTGTACACTGGTTTGTTCAACTGATTTTTTTGTATAGTAAAAAGTAAAAAAAATCGAAAGTGCTAAAGGAATAAATATAGTAAAAACAAAAGTAAACATTAATTGTTTTCGAATGTTTCTTTTTATTTTCTTCATCCCCTTTTATGTTTAAAATATTTAACATATAGGAAGACTGGATTGAGGCTTGTAAAACAAATTATATCATTATTCTATCGATTGGAAAACCCTTTTTTAATACCAGCCATACAGCTCAACTAAAACCAGCCAATCAATATACTTATTAAGAATACTTTTTGGCTGGTAAATATTTAATCTGTATCTTATTAATAAGATTTATTATAATGACATAAATATAACGAACTCAAATACATGACATAACATGCATCAAAGCTTGTAAATAAACAAAACTAGTATTAAAGCAGAAAGAACCGTCCCCAGTGCTTATTGTCTCAATGTAACACCGAGTTCTCTTTCTAGTCCATTTAATATTTTGTTGGTTGCTTTATTAATTTCATTCTCTTCTAAGGTTCTATCCTTAGCTCTAAAGGTTAACGAATAGGCTATGGATTTATAACCTTTTTCTATTTGCTTGCCTTTATAGACATCAAAGAGCTGATAGGCTTCTAATATTTTTCCGCCTCTCTGCTTGATAATTGCCTCAATCTGCCCAATTAAGATATCGTCTTTTGCAATTAAAGCTAAATCTCTATTAACTGCTGGATATTTTGCAAGTGCTTGATAGGTTTTCTTAAGATTTGCTGCTTGTGTTAAATGCTGCATATCTATAACAGCTAGATAAGCTCTTGTATCCAAGTCATAATTATCAGCCACATCTGGGTGTACTTCTCCAATCCATCCAAGAGAAGTATCCTTATAAGATAGGGTTGCTTGTCGTCCAGGATGAAGCCATTTGTAATTGACATCTGGCGCAGTTACAACATCCTCTAGTATGCCCAACTTTTCAAACAACACTTCTAATACGCCTTTTATTGTAAAGAAATCCATATCTTTGTCGTACATTCCTATAGTTAGCTTTAAACGTTCATCTGGCAGTTCTTGCCCCTCTTGAGGCAGATAGACATAGGAAAGCTCATATAACTTAGCAGTTTCATTTCTTCTGTTGTAATTGGTAGCTAAGGAAACAAGCATACCATTGATGGTCAACGTCCTCATCATACTAAAATCTTCACCTAGAGGATTTAAAATCTTAACAGTTTCTCTTAAACTATCCTCTTTAGGAATATTGAGTTTATCAAAGACCTTAGGGCTTTCAAAAGAGTACGTCATAGCTTCATATAAACCACAGGATTCCATCATTGCTTTGGTTATGGATTCTATCTTTTGTTGGTAATTCAGCTTACCAACAGTCGGTGTTCCAGCTGCTAGTGTTGTTGGAATATTGGAATAACCATAAAACCTTGCAACTTCTTCTGCTAGATCGGCTTCTCTTTCAATATCTGGTCTAAAGGTTGGTACGGTTACCCTATGATGCTCTCTATCGACCTTTAACTCTACGCGTTCAAATATCTGAATCATCTCATCTTCACTGATATCCGTTCCTAACAGTTTATTAATGCCTTCTACTGTATAGCTAACCTCTTTCTCTTCTCTTTTCACTGGATAACAATCTACCATTCCAGAAATAACTTCTCCTGCTCCAAGCTGTTCTATAAGCTGGCAAGCTCTGTTAAGCCCTTGCTCTACATTGCTAGGATCTAAGTATTTTTCAAACTTAGAGGATGCATCAGTCCTTAATCCAAGTTTCTTGGAGGACATCCTTACATTGGTTCCGTCAAAGTTGGCTGATTCTAACAATAGTGTCATGGTACAATCTGTTACTTTGGTACTTTCACCACCCATAATACCAGCAATGGCTACAGCATCCTCAGCATCAGCAATCACTAATACAGAAGGGTCTAAAGTTCTTTCTTCTCCATCTAAGGTTACTAGGGTTTCACCTTCATTTGCACAACGAACACATATTTTGTTTTCCTTTACTTTTTCCAAATCAAATGCATGTAACGGCTGTGCCATCTCTAACATGACAAAATTGGTTATATCTACAATATTATTGATTGGTCTGATACCACATGAGATAAGCTTTTGTCTTAACCATTCAGGCGACTGCTCAATTTTAACATTTTTAACAATTCTTGCTGCATACCTCTTACACAATTGTGGCTCTAGTATCTCTACAGATGCATACGTATCGGCTTGACCACCACTCCCTTTAACCTTGATATCAGGATACTTAAATGGTTGATTAAATGTTGCTGCCGCTTCACGGGCAATACCCAATATACTATTACAATCAGGTCGATTGGAAGTAATTTCATATTCCACCATGACATCATCTAATCCAAAAATAGGCTTTACATCTGTACCCGGCTGATACTCTTTTTCAAAGATATATATCCCATCCTCTGGAGCCTCAGGATAATGGTCTTTCTCTAATCCCAGTTCCTCAACCGAACACATCATACCAAGGGATTCAACCCCTCTTAGTTTTCCTTTTTTTATCTTGAGTCCACCAGCTAAATTAGCACCAACCAGTGCAACAGGAACTAAATCCCCTGTACTAATATTCTTTGCACCAGTTACAATCTGTAACGGAGCATCCTCACCAATATCAACTGAGGTTATAACTAATTTATCCGCATCAGGGTGCTTCTCTATTGCTAATATTTTACCAACAACAACATGAGTAATACTCTCTCCTAATGCCTCATAACATTCTACCTTTGTACCAGACATTGTCATAGCATCTGCAAAGGTTTTCATATCACATGTAATATCCACATAGTCTTTTAACCATTTCATAGGTGCATTCATTTAATTAACCTCCAACTTAGAATTGTTTTAAGAAACGCATATCATTTTCATAGAATAATCGAATATCATCAATACCGTATCTTAACATTGCAATTCTTTCAATACCCATACCAAAAGCAAAACCGCTATATATAGTCGGATCGATACCAGACATCTCTAACACTCTTGGATGTACCATGCCACATCCTAATATTTCTATCCAGCCTTCACCCTTACAGAAACTACAGCCTTTTCCATTGCACTTAAAACAGGAGATATCCATCTCAGCACTAGGCTCTGTAAATGGAAAGTGATGGGGTCTAAATCTTACCTTAACATTATCTCCATAAAGTTCTGATGCAAAAACTGCTAAAGCACCTTTTAAATCCGCCATAGTGATATTTTTATCTATAACCAAGCCTTCCAATTGGTTAAACACAGGTGAATGAGTCGCATCGACTTCATCAGAACGATAAACTCTTCCCGGTGCTATTATACGAATGGGGGGTTTTTGCTGTTCCATAATCCTTACCTGTACTGGAGATGTTTGAGTTCTTAATACAATATCCTTAGATATATAAAAGGTATCTTGTTCATCCTTTGCTGGATGATTCTCTGGAATATTTAAAGCTTCAAAATTATAATAGTCCTTTTCAACCTCAGGTCCTTCGGCAATTTGATAGCCCATTCCCATAAAAATAGACTTAATATCATCTAAAACAATTGACATAGGATGCTGATGTCCTAGTGCTGGTTTTTTAGAAGGTAAGGTAACATCGATAACCTCCTGCTGGATCTGAATCTCTCTAGCCTTTTTTGCTATTACTGTTTTGGCATCCTCTATTCTTTTTTCGATACTGTCTCTTATTTCATTGGCTATCTGCCCAATAACGGGTCTCTCTTCCTTTGATAGATCCTTCATTCCTCTTAAAACCTGTGTTAACTCACCTTTTTTGCCTAAAAAATTGACTCTAATATCATTGAGATCATTTAGATTCATAGCTTCTTCAATCTTTTGTGAAGCATATTTTCTTATGGCTTCCAGCTTATTTTTCATTCATTAATAACTCCTTTCGATAATCAAACATTTAAAAAACCTAGTATTAAACAATAAAAAAACTCCCATCCACAAAGGGACCGAAGATTATCGGCGGTACCACCCTAATTCCATAAGGCACTCCAACAGCGTAACGTGCTTCAACGTTACCTCTTACTTACCTCTATTAAGGTTTCGGAGATAAAGCTCCAATGCGAAATTCAACTTGTATTTGAACAGAAGAATGCTTTCAGCCCTTGGCATTCTCTCTCTGACAGAAAATACATGTTTACTTAACATCTTCACAGCATTTAATCTGTTTTTATTCTACCATAAACAATTGATGTGTCAAGTATAAATATTTAATAATAGAATTAGTCAGACACAGTCTGACCAACTCAACTATCACATCGCTATTTAATTCATATGCTTATTGAAAAACTCTATCATGTTGTTAACAATCGGATCAACATGTTCAGGTCTCCAGTACAAGTCAAAATGACCTGCATCTTCTCTAATCATAACTTCCATTTCACCTTTATTCTTCTCAACAAAGCTTATTGGACCACTTTTTGAAACAGCTTTTTCACCATATGCTACGAATATGGGAAGAGCTTCAAACATCTCCATGTGATCAAAAATCGAAAAATCTAACATTATAGGTAATCCTATTAAACTTTGCTCATTTCTCCACGTAGGAACATTTCCAGGTTGACCAGATAGATAGTAGTCACGCATACCAATGCCTACAGGAGTTGCTACAGCAATCTCTTCCTCTGTTTCAGGTACCATTTTACGATAACTATCTTCTCCAGTAGAATAGTATTTCTCTGCTGCACTTATTGCTGGGAATAATGCGTCTCTTATGCCTTCTGATCCTAACAGCGCAAGATATGTTTCAGGCAAATCAATGTATGGGCTTACCATTGCAAGGGCATTAACTCTTGGATCGTATACTGACTCATAGGCAGCAATTCCAGCACCCATGCAAATACCTAAGTGAAAGATATTTTTGGAGTCTACTTGTTCTAAAGAAGCGATATAATTGATCCCTTGCTTAGCATCCCTTGCTATTTTATAAGGGTCGAACAAAGATTTATGACCTTCACTTTCTCCCCATCCCCTTGGGTCAAAAGCTAGAGTAATGAAACCTTCTTTACTTAGTTTTTCAGCATATAAACCTGCTGTTTGTTCTTTAACACCTGATGCTGGTGGAGAAATAACTACTGCAGGATATTTAACGCCCACTTGGTAATTCTCTGGTAAAAAAACAAAAGCTGCAATTTTTTCGCCTTCATTAGTATAAGTTATTTCATTTTTTCCAGACTTTAATTCAACTTCAGATTGACTCACAATCAATGTAGTACCCGAATGAATCTTATTTGGATTTTTAATGTTATTCCATTTCACTAGATTTTTAATGGTTACATCATGATTTTTTGCAATCTTCCATAAAACATCCCCTTCTTTAACAGTATAAGTACCAGCTGCCAAAGCACTTACACCGCATCCAATCATAGCTATTAGAGCCATCATTATTACTAGTAATTTTTTCATAGTTATCTCCTTTTACATATATTTTATTAATAAATTGTCGTAAGATACTTATCAACAACTTTATTAGTCTTCAATTTATGTGTATCATTGTCCTATTGTTCATTCCAACTTATATTTCTTTTTAGTGAAGGTCTGAGGATCTACTGATTGTTAGTTTCTTAATGTGTACTCCTTTCCTTTTTTATATTGACGAGACGTCTCGTCATTAGGTATACTATAATCATATCAGAAACTTAGCATTTGTCGACGTTACATTCATTCAAATTTGCAACAACGAAAGCACTAAATAATTTTATTCTCAATATCAAAAGGAGTTTTTATGACAGATAAGAGAAATAAAGAATTACATGCTCTTACAGAAGAATGTCTGTATTCTGCACTTTTCAAACTGCTACAATCTAAAGCCTTTGAAGAAATTAAGATTACGGAATTATGCAAAGTAGCAGGAGTGTCTCGAATGGCTTTCTACAGACACTATAAAAATAAAATAGATATCATTCATCAGCATTTTATTAACCTATATAAAGAAAAAACCGTCATCCGAGTCACAAAAGGCTACACCACCATACATGAAGCTAATGATTTAATGATTAGAGAAATCTATGACAATAAAGATGACTTTTCTATGCTGATCCAGTATGGTAAGGCAGAACTATTTATAGACCTTGTCTACGATTTTATCCGTAGTTTCCTTAAAAGCTTTCAATATGACACTGATTTTCAAGATGATGTGAAGGAATCTGTTTCATCCTATGTGACCGGTGGCGTTACTCATTTAATCATTCATTGGATTAAATCTGGTTATAAACTTAGTCCTAAGAGAATGATTCAATTGGCAGATACCTTGCACTTCATAGATGATGTTCACGAAAAACATTATTATAAAGGTACATGATTATAACCAGCACAGTCTACTACATCCATATTTATAAAAGGAGCAAAAAATGAAATTTGATCGGGTAAGAAATGAAGAACAACGAAAGTATAGACTGCAACAAATAAAAGATGCAGCTATTAACTTGTTTGACAATACGAAGTACCATGAAATAACCTTGACGATGATAGCTAAGCAAGCCTCATTTACAAGGGGAAATCTATATAAATACATCACTTCAAAAGAAGATATCTACCTTCTTATACTTCTTGACGAATTAAAAGAACTGAATATCCATTTGACCAAAGAAGTTATTGAGGATATGACAAATCAAACGAACAAATTCATAACTCTTTGGACTTCTATCCTCTTTGAACATCCCCGTTTCTTAGAATTGTTAACCTTGATGTTAACGCTACTTGAGCAAAATGTGACACTTGAAAAGCTTATTGAGTTCAAAAACCAATGGTATGATGAAACCATAAAAACTTATAAGGTTATTCAACTAGCATTTCCCACTTGGAAGGATGAAACCTGCCGATTGTTTATGGAATACCAGAAAAACTACTCTATTGGTCTTTATCCAACGACAAAACCTTCTGACATTCAACAGGAAGCTACCAATCACTCTAAAATGGTTTATGAGTTTCCTGATTTTAGAGAAAATTTAAGTAAGTTTCTTAGAGTTATTATTAAGGCTTTACCGTAAGTTATAAACCTTTTAGCTAAATTAGCTATTTATACACAATAGCTTATTCTTGCCTTTGGAAAGTATTCCTTAATCGTGTTTGTTATCAAAAACTCTGCTTCATCCCTAACATTCTGCTTGTAACAGTATTTTCCACGACCCTTTGGTCTCATAATATCTTTATTAAAAACATCATATACGTTAGGCATACCTACCTTATTGATGGTATCATTAGCATGACCATAAGTCATGAATATTATTTCAAAGAAAATCTTATCATGCATCTCACCATTTAATTCATTATATAATTGCTTAATAAGATTAATGTAGTTATATTTCCAATCTTCTACAAGGATTATTGGTGCGATGTTAATTCCAATTTTATAACCTGCTTCAAACATTTTATTAGCGGCATGAATTCTATCTTCCAATTTTGACGTACCTATTTCTACCTTTTTAATAATATCTTTTGGGTTAATACTAATTCTCATTTGAGTATGACCCTTATGATTAGCATCTAGTAAATCGTCAACCATATGAAATTTTGTTGAAAATGTTGCTGTAGCGTTTTCAAGCTTACCGAATTCTTCTATTGCCCATCTAAGATTACCAGTAATAGCATTCTCTAAAACCATATCACTATTAGAGCCCAGCTCGTATACCTTATGAACCCCTTCTTTTTCTATCTTTCTTTTAATACTATTCATCATCTGTTCTCTATTAACAAATATTCTAAGATAGGAGCTTGTAAAAAATGTACACACAAGGTAACAGTAAGTACACATAGCCATACAACCAGATGATGTAAATGGAACAATATAATCTGCTGATTTATCATTAGGAACTAGTCTTAAACTTTTCCTAATACCTAATATAATATATTTTTTTAATTCGGTAAACTCTTCATCTGGTCGCTCTCTTAATTCCTCAATTTTATGGTGCCGTTCTATCTCAATAGTGGGTATATCCATCTTACTGTATCTCTCAAAAAGCTCAATACCTTGATCATAATTTAATATTTCTTTTTCGTAATATACTTTTTTAGGTATATATTTAACCACATGCATCACCAAGATTAGTATGTGCATATGGTTAAGGTTTATTCTGTTTCTAAAAAGCTCAGCTGTTCACTTTCTTCAAATCTCATCAGTGAATCGGGTGACTCCAGCTTCAAATACACTGTATTCAAAGTTTTTGTTATTTCTATGATGTGTTTGTCAGGTTCACTTGAGGGTCTTAGCTTACCGCTATAGACTATAGGAAAATAATCTGTAACAAATTGCCCTTCAGCATGTGCAGTAACTGTAATCATCTGAAATCCAAGATTCTCTGCAACAAAGAAAACTGGATCAAGTACATGCTTACTGGATGCCTTTCCAAAGGGGTTATCCAATATGACCGTTCGATGTCTTTTTTGTGATGGCGACATATACTGTTTCTTTTCTGCTAAGTAGTTGAGGATACTCAAGAATAAGGTCATGTTCTTACTCCATTTTTCACCACCAGACCATTTATTTGAACTTTCCCATGTCATTGGTGCTTGATTCACTTTAAGGTCATTGGTTACTTTCCTGCATTTTATCTTAATGCTTTTATCTCCCATCATCCTTAGAATAAGGTTCTTAACGCTCAACTTTTTTTCAATGTATTGACGCATGGCTTCCTTATCCTCTAACAAATGTTCATTTTCTTTATCATAATCAGCAACTAAGCGATTAATATACTTCCTCAATTCCTCTTTGGCTTCTAACTCATCCCATTTAGGTATTATAAAAATAAATATCTGCTTTTGTGTTCCGTCAACCTTAATTTTAGTCTTGTATTGTATATCATTGATTTCATTAATAACATTCTTAGAATAGGTCAGTAAGTGGGACAAGAACGTTTGAAGCTCTGCATCACTTTCTCTTCTGTCATCCTCAGCAAGTGTAATGCTTCGGTTTAGAATGTCCTCCATTCTTTTCTGATAGTTTAAAAGCTCTTCATAATTCTGATTTTTATTGATACCTGTTAGGGCTGTCTCCCTTAGTTTTGGCTCTTTAATTGTATCTCTACAGAAATCTAAATACTCATTTCTCTTTGATTCAATATGATTTCGTATTTGTCTGTAAGTTAATTCTTTCTTTTCTAGATTTTGCTTTAATCGAATGAGAACCTTGTGTTTATCATATTCAAAATTTATAAAGTCATTCTTGTTATAATTGGATAATGTTATGGATGCAAATTGATGTTTTGCATCAACAAGCTCCAAATCATGTTTTGTCGTTATCAACAGTTTAAGCTTACTCATATTCTTTTCTTTTCGTTTATCTAAGTCTTTTTTCCGTTTCTCCAAATTGAGCTTATCAGCTTCAATCTGTTGCTTTGCTGTTAATATATCTTCTTTGAATTGATATAATCCGCCAAAAATCCTTTCTATCGGCTTGTATTTCTCTTCTCTTTTACCATTTAATTGTGCTAACTGCTTATCTACATGGTTAATATTGGTTTGAAGTTCATCTTGCTCCTGCGCTAATCTTTTTGACTTGGTTTCTAATGAAACTAACTCATCAGGATGATAGACATCTATCAATTCTATGCTGTAAATAGCATTTAGTTTTTTTCGTTCCAGTCTTGTTTTAACATCCTCAAAAGCTTTCTTTTCAGCATCTATCTGCAAATTAATCTCTCTGGCTTTACCTTCAAAACCATGTAGCCGAACTTCCAAAGTATACAAATCTTCTTTTAGTATCCTGATATCCTTGTTTGAATAAGCGAATTCGGTATCTTTAGATTTCAAATAAAGTTCATCTGATTCTATCGATAGTATGGTATACTGCAAATTTAAAAGAGTTTCTTTTACCTCATCCAGTATCTCTTCCTGTCTGGTAAGTTCCTGTTTTAACCTATTACTTTCACTAGAATACTTTAAAAGAAGTTCACTTAGCTCTTGAATCTTCACATTTTTATCTAATTTATGTTGACTCAGCTTAATAAACTCATTGATTAAGTCAATACGCTTAGCCACCTCTGGTTTTTCTTCATTTATTTCATTGATATGATTGTTAATTTTCTCTGATTCAGCAGATAATCTTTCCTTCTCTTTAGAGATATCATCCATGCTCCTTCTTAAAGCACTTAGTTCACCTTCTAAAAGTTTGATCTCCTCTTGTTTTGACAAATAGTATTCATAAGAATAATCACTGAAATATCCTTGTACTTTCTCATTAAGACTTCTCATTTTTTGCAATTTTTCATTAATCTCAAGCCGTTTTGCCTTTGCTTCACCAGCGCCCATAATGATAACTTCTTTCCAACTATTGAAGGCATCTGTATTAAGATTTTCTTTCCATGTATTAGGAAAAACTGTGTTATCAACAAAAGCATTGCTCATACCATTATTCTTAATAAGTTCCTGAACCATGGTCGTTGTTACGACCAAGACTGGGTAGGTTAGTTCTTTTTGTAAACTTTTTATATATTTTATAACCTTTTGCTTTTCTTTATCTGTTGTTACAATGGTATTAGCCCAATATGGATATTTCAGAAACAGCTGATTAATATCTTGACCCATAGCATGAATATTATTTTGAAGATACATGACACCATGCTCTACATAAGTCACTTGGTTACTTACGCTTCTGAGCTTTTTCATTAGATATGTATCCGCAGCAAAAAATGGTTGTTCCCCATACATATCTGCTAATCTGCTATGTACACGCTCAATGGTTAATGCATCTTCAAAGTCACGGTTCAATTTCTCAAGCCTATCCCTCAAGCTCTGTCTAATGGTTGGTTCTTTCGTATATATGGTATCAAAAATATTAAGATTAAAGAAGTTGATTTCAAGTTCTGCAATCAAAGATTCCTGTTTCTGTATCATTTGATTAACTAACGTGTTAAGTTCGATTTTTTTCTCTGATAACTTCACTTCATTGCGTTGATGACTGACTATCTTTTTATCCATCTGTTCCTGACACATTTTAACTTCTTTTAACCTGACACGGGATTTTTGCAAGTCTTCTTCTATATTTTTAATTTTACCTTTAAGCTTAAGTAGATAGTCTTGACTATTACTTTCACTGAATGTTTCATAAACCTCAGTTTTGATTTGCTCCATTCTTTTTTCGTTTCCTAGTACCTCAGTCTCTAATCCTTTTTTCTCTAACTCAGTGTCTGAAATGATTTGATTCTTGCTATGCATCTGTTTCTTTAATCTACCAAGGCTTTCTTTCTCCCTATCACTTTGTGCTATTACACTATCTTTTTCTTTCCCATATTTCTCAAGCATGTCCAAGTAAACACCATGTATATATGACATCGTTTCATCAATTTTACTTCTTATTTCAGTTTCTTCAATGCTTTGTTCTACTGTGGACAGTTGCTCTTTAAGACTCATGATTTTTTGATTATGTAAATCCTGTTTATTCGACAGTTGGCTGATTTCAATATTCTGTATACGCATGTCCGTTTCTTTCAGATACTGAGTAGTATCCGAATGCTCTTTTTTAAATTCATTAAGCTGACTCTTGAGTCTATTTCGCTCCTGATCTAAATCTAAAATATCTAATGACTTTAATTTATGATCATAACAATTCTTATCATCTTCATAGACTTGTTGCTCTTGCTCAATATTGATTTTTTCTATGTCTTCTATATCTATCATTTCTAAGATATATTTGTTGAATGCTTTTGCATCCATCCTAACCTTGTCATATTCTTTGCCAGAAATATGTAATTTACTGTATTCTTGGACATAGATATCCACCTTTTCCTTTATGGATTTAAACTGTTCTATTTCCTCAAGCAATCTTTTATTCTGCTTAAAGTGCTCCCTTTGTTTTTCAAATGTTTGTGCAAAATTCATTTTTTGATTACCTTGAAGAGCATCTTCTACTGTTGGAATTAATAAATTATTCACTAGCTGGTCAGTTGTTTTACAATGATTGAAGAATGCTTCTATGGCACCTTCTGAACTGTTTATCATAGCAATTTTATACCACTCACTAGGAACAATCTTAAAGTTTTCTTGAATATAATGATGATAGTCCTTACGATTGGTAAAAACCTCGGCTTTAATATGCTGTTGTTTCATCTTTGAATAATACTCACTAATTTCACCTTTATCAGCAGCTCTCTCTCTAAAGTTTTTGTTCTTGACTACAAAAGGTAGACTATCGATACTATTTTTATCTTCTACGCCATAACTGTAAACATATTTATAGGATTTGAGGACATTATTTTCCATAAATAATGACACCGCTGTTAATGCATAGCGTCTAGGCTTTTCATTTAGTATCCATTCTATCGCTATATGAGCAGGACTACCGTCAAGTACCAAGGTGTCTTTGATCTTTCGTTCCGCCATATCAGCATGAGGAATGACCGCTTGCAATACCGTTTGAAGAAAGACCGTTTTTCCTCCACCGTTTTCCAGTAAAAAAATACCATTCTCTCCATCAAATCTAAAAATCTGATCGTTATAGCGCTTGGCATTATTTTCGTAGATAACATTGGTCAATCTTATTCTTGAGATGGTTGGCATTATTTTTCTCCTTCCGATCTGAATTCCTTATACTCCGTGAATTTGTAGATAACATCCATAATACCACGATTGTATTCTACATCCATAAAAAAACGTTGAACAATTATTTTTGTTTTATCGGTTATAGCTAGTTCTTCTTCACCTATTTCTCTTGCCAACCCTTCTTCTTGCAAAAACTTGGATGCAATATTCATAAAGCTTTTCCTTGATACGGTTCGTGCAGTTTGTCTCTTAACATCTTCTTTTATGATATCTATAGAATCCCATTGCTTGATAATGCCGTTCCAATTATATTCATATTCCTGCTCCAGCATATCAAGAGCTTCTTGATCCATTTGCTTCAATCCTTCAATTCTTTCATCTAGTTGTTTCATCCATTCGTCAATGGTTATAAATTCTCTTGTGGCTTGGGTGGTTTGATAACTGTCATAAAACTCCCCAATAAAAATAATGACTGCAACATATAGCAGGTATATATCCATATTGGTTGCTCTATTAGGCAAATACTTATCTTTAATCTCTTGATTGGTCATATGATAATCCGAATAAATAGTATAAGGAATCAAGTAAATGAAGTTTCCAGCGGATATAATAGTTGTTCCCATGGCCTCAGCAAATTGCATTAATAACCCTCGTACCGATTCTTCAAGATATCCCGGTGCTTCATCTCTGCTTATCATACCTTTGGTACTCAGTTCCTGATAAATCATAAATGCTTCCATCATATTTTTTTCATTCATTGGTTTACCTCTCATCCAATTATCCTATGATTTTATTACTAAGCTCAACTCCATATCGGATACTTGAATCCCTTCTATTTGAATGTAATCATTCCCCAACTCAACAACTTTGAGAACTTTGTTTTCCTCTTTTATCAATTGCATGGCATCTGAAAAGATATGTTCTCCATACGCTTTCACTACATCAACATCAATGGGTGAAAGCTGATGCATTAAAACCAACATTTCATATACTTCCTTCATTTTAGATAAATCAGGATTCATCTGTACTATCAAACTACTTACCTTTGTAGATTTATTAGCTTGAATATGCTTATATATATTGGAAAAAACTATTTTAAATACTTTTTTTCTCTCCTCAAGTTCAGCTTTGTTTATAGTCTTAGCAAATTCCAAGAATTCGTTGAGTTTAAGTGCATTGTCCTTTTTAATAATACGCTGCTTGGCAAACAATGAAATGGGTGTCCATACCTTAGCTTTTCTCATACCCAAAAAGGGTTTAGCGATGAGTTTGGTTTCCATAAACGGCATGGGTTCACTGATAACCTTGCCTATCACTTCCTGTTTAAAGTTAAAGGAGGATAAACCAACATAATACATAGATTCTCTGGCTGCTTCTAATGCTTTCGTTTTTAATTCAATACTTTCATCTAACAGTTTTGAATGCAGATTATGGACTTCATTCAATTCCGTATCCACTCTGATAATCGCTTGATATGCTTTTAGATCCTTGCTGCTGTGATTCATATCGTGCTCATAATGTTTTTTTGTTTCATGTACAAAGACAGTGATTTCTTCAAACTCCTCATGCTCTCTTTGTAATCTCGAATTGATGTCTTCTATCAATGACTTATAACGATCATATACATCGGTAGAAATGATATTACATTGCACTTCATGCTTAATTGTTATCATCTTATCCCTTATATTATGAACACTAATTCTCATCTCATCAATTTGTCTTAACGCACTGATAAATTCACCTTTTTCTAGTTGTTTACGCAGAATAAGCTGACTGATGGATATTTGAAATTCACTAAAATATTCTTTTGAAGCAAAAATTAGCTCAAGCCCTTGCTCATCTAAAGTATAGTATTGAATATTTTTATCTTTATCCCAACCGCTGACTTTAAGATAGCCGATTTCTATAAAATCCATTTCACCAGTTTCAAAATTCATGAATTCCCTTCGGTTCCTTCTACCTCCAGACGGTCTAAGTATTGTGACCATTCGCTTTGCCATATCCTTATAATCTGCATCACTTAAAACAAAGTATTGTTCTGTAGCATCCTTAATAAATTCTGCTAGTTCATGTATCCCCGATTTTTTTGTCCTTGTTAACATGCATTCAAAGAAAAACAATAAAGTCAGCAACATCATCCCATAATAATCGATGATATTCCCTACACCATCTCTCTTCTTTTTATTATCCACTTGACTAAATATATCAAAAAGTGCAATTCTACTAACTCTTTCTCGATATCCGGCTATAGACGCTCTATAGTCAATCATACTTATTACCCCTATTCTCATCTAATTCCATAATTCGTTCAATCATAGACTTTGATAACATTTCTTGTGGCTGATAGCACCCTTTACTTAACATTTGTTCTATATATACGGGGCTTTTATCTGAATTATTTTCCTTTAAACATTCAATAAATGATAAGATTGTATCAGAACTACATGACTGATTGGTTTTTCCCTCAGAGCATCCTAAATCAAATAATGCTTTATAAAACTCTTTAGCCAATAGGACACTATACTTATCTTTAATAGTCATATAAATAGATATACCTGCCTTATCTATATCACCAAAATAATATAATTCCTGTACTTCTCCAAAAGAATACTGTTTGAAGAACATATCCAGCCCACTTGTTATTTTCCACCCTTGACCATATATAACCGTATTGAAATCAGATTTGTCTATCACTTCCATTGCATGAATGAAAGGTGTCTTGTTCTCTACAATTAAATGACGATGAACTCTTCTATCAATGATACGCTTATTGACTGCATATGCGACTGGGTCAGGTTTTTTGACAATAGTCAGTTGTTCCCATAACCCCAGTCTTATAAGTACCAATTTTCCATTACCGTTTTCAATCCATTTTTCATTACCTGTCAGTTCAAATGATAATTCTGGTAATAACTTATCTTTTGGTAAACCATTTCTTCTTACATAATCATCAATTTTATTAATATACGGTTCATCCTTTTCAAATTCTTCTATCGGCAATCCAAAATAGCTATCTAATGAAATTAGTGAATGGGTATTAAGTATTTTGCTATTGATTGTCTTGGCAAGCTGCTCCTTAAGTACCTGTCGACTAATTCGATATTTATTTGCTAATGGCTTTCCGTACCCATTATTGCCAGAACCTTTAATTGGAGATAATACATTTTCATTGACTAGATTTTTAATCTGTTGATAAAAATCATCATATGTATTGATATCATTAAAGCATCTATATAGTTCTTCTAATGTTATTTTTGTTTTCTTGTATTTTTGTAAATATGAATATATCATTTTTCTTTTAACCTCTGTTACTCTCGAGAATTACCAATAACCAGTTTTATAATTCATTTAAGAGCCTTTCATTGTCTTGATTGTATCAAACTCATCTAATAATACCAACAATTACTTATTGCCTAACCAAAAATTTCAATTTACTACCTAAGGTTTCAGAGTTAGTTACATTATATCATGTAACAGATAGAAGATGGTGTATCTCTTTCTTTTAGTTATCTATTTAAAAAACACTTTAAATTATTTGCATTATAATAGCTACAGTATGAAGAATCTTCACTACTGTAGCTCTGTATCTTTATATGTGCTCTATTTTCTATGACTTTAAGACTGAATAGACTATCCTTAAATTCTGTTAAAGAAAAAGATTGATAAGGTACCAGGACCAGAATGAGAACCGATAACACATCCAACTTGATTAATTATGAATTCTTTAATACCATAGGCTTCTTGTAGCATACCTTTAACCTTTAAAGCAGCTTCGATGTCATTTGCATGATTAATAGCAACCACCTGCTCTTGGAGTCTATCGCCTCTTTCTCCTACCATAGCTACCATTTTTTGTAAAGCTTTCTTTCGTCCTCTTACTTTGCCAATAGGTATCAGCTTACCCTCTTGCATATCTAATATAGGCTTAACATTTAATACACTTGCCACAAATGCAGTTGTCTTGGAGACTCTTCCTCCTCTATATAGATAGTCTATATCACCTACTGTAAAGATGTGCTCAATATGTTTTATGTAAAAATGTATCTTTTCTATAATCTCTTGTTTGGAACTTCCTGCTTTGGCTAATTCAAGTGCTTTCAAAACAATTAAGCCATAGCCAATTGAGGCTGATTTAGAATCAATCGCTTCTATATTAACCTCTTTGAAATCCTCTTTCAATTCATTAATGACAACCTGAGCCGTTTGATAGGTTCCTGAAAGCTCTGAAGAAAAAGCAATATAAATATACTCATCTGGCTTATTTATAAGCTGCCTAAACTTCTCATCAAAAGTTGAATATGGAACTTGAGCCGTTTTAACACTTCCTCCCTGCTTCATGTACGTATACATCTCTTCAGGTTCTATATCAATATCATCTCGATATTCTTTTCCCTTCATGATAACTAATAAAGGTAATACTTCTAGATGATGTTGCTCAATCAATTCCATCGGAAGGTCACAAGCACTATCTGCAATTATCTGTACACCCATTTCGTCTGCTCCTTTTTTATAGTATATATTCATTACACTTCTAATAATTTACCCAACATAGATCCAAATCATCTATGCACCTATTATACATCGTTTTGATACCCCATTCAACTTTCCCACCACAATATCGAATTTCAGTTTACTAACACCACACCTTTTTCATACCCATACCTCAAGAAAATTATATGAATTAGCACTATTACTGGAAATATATAGAACTATTGGTTATAATAACTAAAGTAACGATTTAATATAATTTAGTATATGGCTAATTGGGAGTGTAACTCATGAAATATAGATATGCACTGGTTATAGTGGATGTTATTAAAAGAATAAAAGAGGATGATATATCTGCGTGGGCTACTAAGCTTACTTATTATATACTCTTATCCATTTTCCCATTTATATTATTTTTTATGGAGCTTTTAAGCTATACACATATCAACAATGATGACGTCATCATACAATTTCAAACCTTTGTTCCCAAAGAGATTATAAATTTTTTCAACTTTTTGATTACAGATATTCAGACTCATCAAAACACAACTTTGTTTTCTGTAGCTATTCTTATTACCATATGGTCTGCTTCAAAAGGGATTTTAGCTATTATACATTGTGTGAATAAAGCGTATAGAGAAAAAGAAACACGTTCGTATTTTCATTTAAGAGGCTTATCTTATTTGTATACCATTGGTTTTGCTGTTGTCTTGGTTATAACCTTTGTTTTGCTGATTTTTGGAAATAATTTGTTAAAGTTTGTTGAGTCATTTATTTATTTACCAGATTTTTTATTAGGTACGGTTGATTTAGTCCGTATTATAGTGAGCTTGACCTTTTTATTCTTCTTCTTTGTATTATTGTATAATGTAACACCCAATAGAAAAATATCATTTGTAGAGGTTATCCCTGGCTCACTTTTCGCAACATTAGGCTGGACTTTGATGTCTATATGCTTCTCTTATTACGTGAGTCATATTAGTAATCTATCCTATATGTATGGTAGTTTAACAGGTATCATTATCCTGCTAATCTGGCTTTATTTGTGTAGTTTAATTATCATGATAGGTGGAGAGTTAAATGCGGTTACCCAGCAAAACAAAAAGAGAAACTAGTAAATTTCAGTAACTTCTGTTCCACTATAGTAGTGCTTAAGAATATCAAGATACTGATGCCCTAAATCCACCATACCTTTTACACCATTTTGACTCATACCAACACCATGCCCGTAGCCTCCACCTCTAAAGATGACTTTGATAAGCTGATTATCACCATTATAAACCTTATCCATTACAAAAAATGCACTCGGTAATAATCCCATGTTCTTTTGCTTACTTTCATCATTTCTAAAAACCATAATACTATCCTCATCACTGGTATGACTCTTTGGTGCTAATAAGAGCCGTATATTATATTCAGTAGCAATCTTATACGTTCCACTGGAGGATTCCACCATCATTTCCGTTATTATGCCACTGCTTCCTCTGCTGTATACCCACAAGTCATTTAAGTCTCCTATTGAATCAATCATTCTGCTTCTAAAAATATCATTTTCATCCAGTGTTTTAACCATTTTGGGACTAGCTAAATACCGTTTATTTATTGAGCTCTTAATACTTTTTTCAAGCTGCTCTCTCGTCATCTCAACCGTCCATCGGTACCAAGAAAAATCCTTATCATAGCTCATTAATTCTTTATTTGTAATAAATGCTCTAAATGCTGTCTCATCCGCCAAATCTCCATGAGTATTCTCTTCATATTGAGGTTTTCCGCTCAAATACTCTGGCGTTGTGGTAGGAAACTGCTTCTTATAATTTGCCCATACATCTCCTGAATCAGCAGTATAGCCACAGGATGTAGAAAAGAAATTTGCAGATACAACTCTATTGTTATACTTCAACCCTTGTCTAGCAGTTTGATTAACAGCTTTTATTGAGGTTTCATTCTCTTTGCTGTTATTGTAGACTTGACAAGAAACACTATCGTCAACGTGGGCACCATAATGGCAGTACCGATTAGCATAGAATTGTGTATAAGCATAGCTTCTTGCACATACCGCTTGCACCTTGGAAGCCTCTAGTCCATAGGACGTCGGCATCTCACTAGGTACTACAGCATATAAATACTCCTCTATGGGTAGCTCATTAACGATTAAAATCCCTTCTTCACTTTTATATAGCTCAACAGTACCTCTATATTCTGGAGAATACTTATGACTGCCATACCCTCTTTTAATATGATCCAATATAATTTTCCCATTTCCTACAGGCTGAACATAGAGTCTATGAGATGTCTTAAAGAAATCATCATGAGCGGAAACCGTGAAGACATCATCCTTTGAATAAGTATAGGTTTCATCCCCTGTAATGATTTGATAATCGCTGGTTGCTTTAAGTTTTACTTCTTGATGCTTCTTTTCTTTAAAATTGGTTGTATTAATAAGAACTCTTATATTAGATAGATGAACGGAATTATCAATAATGATAGCACATATCTCTTGTTCGTCATTAAGCACAAATTGGGCGGTCTGATAACCAACAATAACATGACTTAATCCTTTCCACTTGAGGTTATTCACCTTGGAATAGATTTTAACATCCTTAGTAACAGGAAATTGTCCTTTTTCTTTGAAATCAACGGTACTAGAGTTAATTAGCTTAACCACATCCGTAAACTTATTTTCTTTCAAATGTATGTTTTTAACATTATGATTTTCGATATGTAAATCTGCTATTACATCGGCTTTTAATTGATTCATAAGAGAAGCGTCTATACCTATATTTCGAGATATGCCCCCCATAAAAACACGAAGAGTTGTATCACCAGTACTTTCAATATATGCATTGGTCAAAACTGGTTCTAATTGTACTATCTTACGAATACTTAAAATTTCATTACCTCTTACCTGTACCTTTATTTCGTTATCCAAATAGGTGTCCATTGCCAGCCCTTCAAAAGAATACAGCCCCAAATCAGTAGCCATTTTCCAAGCACCTAAATCAGAGCTAATTGAAGGTGTTGCGAATACAATCATGTCTTTCTCAACAACACCATCTTGATCTTCTAGCTCATTAAGCAGACCATCGATAAAATTCATCCATTGCCCTTGGGTCACAGCTTGATTCTCTCTATAGTCATCATTCAGATTGACTTGCTTAAGACTCATATCAAAGGTTTTTAGGATAAGCTGTAATTCACTAAAAGTTAAAGGCTCAAGAGGATAAAATTTGTCCTCTTTCCCTGACATCCATTCATCTACTACCACTGTATTGATATATTTATCATACCATTCATCTGGTGTTGTATCTTTAAATTCTATTTCTCTATCCCTTGTATCAATAAAGCTTTTATCATAATTGGCTAATGCAATCATTTTAGCTGCTATAGCCCTAGATACAATTTGGTCACTACCCTCTATTTTATAATTTTTATCCACTTCATCATCTTGTTCATTGTCTTGATAAGAATCCTCATTATTTTTTGAAACAGTTGTATCATCTTTATAGGAATTAGTATTCGGATGATTATTCTCATGACTTGTGTTACAGCTGACTAAGATAAAACAGGTTATACATAGAATTAAACCCTTAAATAATTTCATAATACCCTCCAGAGATATAGAAGCAAGAAAGAAAACTGCTTCTATGTAATTAACTTTTGTTCTTTTAATGTTAATATATTAATAGGATTTATTCAATATGTATGGGTGAAAAAGATTATTAGATATGTATAAATTCCATAGATTCTGGATCTGATAAAACTTTCATTAATTCTTTTTTATCATCAAGTGTTAGTTCTCTAAGATATAACCTTTCTGTCTCTATTATTTTCATAATAACCAGCCTCCAACAATAATATAATGTTAAATTACTCCATATTTATTAATTACCACCCAACACTTTCTTTTTCCAGCAATCTCCCACTCAAAATTTCGACAGTGTAACGCATTCCGAAAAAACTAGTCACCTGTGCTTTTTCTGAGTTAAGTATTTTTAGTGAGATATATGGAGTATTTTGAGGTATATTAAATGCTTCTCCAACACTTTGAATTCTCCATAGTATCTTACCATTTTTTACTCCATATAGATTGTCAACTTCTTTTGAACCTTTAGGTATTTCTAACATAACCAGATATATGTCGTTGATAAGTTCAACTTTATTAATTTTATGCTTGAACTCAATTTGAAAATTATACGTAATTAATTTGTTTTCACTTAATTTATAATCACTCATATTGCATCTCTCCTCTTATGGTAATAATCTTCCATTAACAAACTCACCAACATACTGCCCCATTAAGTCAAATTGAATTCCACCACCATCAAATCCAAATAGGTTATTAGCAATTCCTGTTCTTAACTTTGTGCCTTCCTCCAAAATCACATCAGTCACATAAGTTGGCTTGAATGGAAGCGCAAATTTATTCTGTATCTGCTGTGGAGTAAGTCCTGCAATATCGTCAGCTTTCATAATCCATCCACCAGCTTGATTTGTATTTACTATATCATACACTCTTACAAATTTTGTCTGTTCAGTAAGCTCAATTGTATCTACAATAGTTCCCGGCTTATATGGAGCTTCTGTATATCCAAGTGCCTTTAGGCTATCGTTAACTTCATCGGCAGACTGTGTAACTATTTTATTATAATTAAGTTTATTTGACCCATGATTTCGCGTACCAATTCCACCAATATTGTTTACACTTATAGCCCAGCCAACTACTGCGGCGTAAAAGATTTCTCCGGCTCTAGTATCATACATAAACTCATCAAGTTCTCCTAAAAGAATGTTTTCACTCTTCCATGCTATGCGTTTTTGATACCTTTCAATGATAATTGTCATTATCTTATGGTTTATTATATATCCATCATTATCTATATCTGCTATTGTATATAGGCTGTCTAATGCTATGGCTACATGTTCATCAATATAACCAGTTGCATATAATCCTAAAGCATATTGAATAGACTTCGCTTCTTCAAGTGATAAGTCTGTAAATCTAATACTTGGTTGAGTTTTAAGTCTTTCCTCAATGGATTCTAAGTTTTTTAAAATCCTTTTTTTCCATGTCTTAGCAACCTGTTTTTTTAATTCATCTTGAATTATACCAACTATTAATTCACTACTTACATTACTATAACCATCATCACTCGGTATATTATACAGTGTTCTTAATGTTTCAAGTCTATCAACAATCATATTAGGTGGAACTAATGACCAATCAGAAATACCTAGTATTACTTTGGTAATCATATTAATATCTTCATTCGGTAACTCCCAAATACTTTTCCCTTTACCTATCCGTTCTTTTAGTAAAAATAAATCTAATATTAATTGTTGATCCGTTAACCAAAGTTCAGGATCATTATAGATATTACTAGATTTTACATCATTTCTCTTACTCTCTCTATATCCTCCAGAATACCTGTCCTGTGCACGAAAAGCATTAAAATCTTCCTTTTCATCTGTAAAAACATGCGTTTTATAAAACGTCTTTTTACTAGGTGTTATTTTATTATTAATCCTTGCAATATTTCTAGTTAAGTACACGTGTAGATGATTTATACTTGATGTTCCTACAGTAATCTCAGTTATTCTTTTGCTTTCATTTTTTATCTCAATATTTTTATAAGTTGTATTATGTCTTGTTTTATCTATATCTGCTAATCTTGCTGATAATTCTCTTTCAGCTTGTTCATAAGCTTTGGAGGCAGTTCTTATGAATGCTCCCATCCTATATAGTTTTACCTCCAGCCTACTTATTTCTCTGCATATATTATTGAATTCATTGTTAACATTATCTTTGCTCCTTACATCCCAATCTAGTGAATAGTTTATCGAAGAGAGCTTGTTGTTAATGTGTTCTATTGTTGATGCAATACTTATATATTCGTTTTTCTATGTCTCTCATTCTATCTAGCCGTACAGTTATTCTTGACATTATCTTTCACCCCCATAGTTTAACATAAGCTTCTTTTATTATCTACTCTATAATGCTTGATAAGTGTCGTGTGTACTCATTTAGGTCATATGTAAGATATACAAGTTCTTACTAGAATTAATTACTAAACAGTATATGGACTGTTTTTCTTTTAAGTTTTATGATATGTTCTTTTTTACTCTATTTCAATGATTTCTGACGAAATGCACGTTTCATAGGACGAAATGCATTGAACATATTTTGGACAACCACTTAAATCCTTTTATTATTCTATCTACTATGGAATTGTAGAAATGTACCAAACTAAAGTATATGAAATAACGGTTTTTGTCTCCTTCATTGTATTGAATTGTCTAATAATTTGTGGTATAATGCTATCAATACAATTGTAACTAAAGAGCTTCAGTACATAATATAAATAGAAACGCTTTAGTTTACATAGAAGAATGACATAATACTACTTAATTAGTCCTATTAGATAGTTCTATGCACATCATTATGACATTCTCACACTTATTAATGTTGTATTTTATAGATTTTTCCTTAAAACAAGGAGGCTTAAAAAAATGAAGAATTCTTATGGAATACCCCCTAAGCAAGGGCTTTATGACCCCCAATTTGAAAAAGATAACTGTGGTGTTGGCTTTATTGCCCATATGAAAGGTCAAAGATCTCACAGCATCATTCAGCAGGGACTAGAAATTTTAATTAACCTTACTCACCGTGGCGCAGTAGGTGCTGATGCAGACTCTGGTGACGGTGCTGGTATCATGATTCAAATTCCACATGCATTTTTGCAAAAGGAAGTACGCAAATTAGGGTATACTCTACCGGATGAAGGTGACTATGGTGTCGGTATGGTATTTTTACCTCAAGAGCCTAATGCAAGGTTCTTTTGTGAGGGTGTTTTTGAAAAGATACTAAAAGAAGAAGGCTTGAACCTCGTCTGTTGGAGAAATATCCCTATTAATGAAAGAGCTTGTGGATTAACCGCGCGTGGTACCATTCCTATGGTTCATCATATCTTTATTGAAAGAGGAAATTTAACACCTGAAGCCTTTGAAAAGAAACTTTTCATCGTAACCAACCGTGTGGAAAGTGCTATACGAAAAGCTGGTCATATCTATACAGAGGCTTTTTACATCTGTAGTTTATCATGTCGAACTATTGTCTATAAAGGACAGCTTTTAGCACATCAAATAGCAGAATTCTATCCCGATCTTAGAGATGAATCCATGACAAGTGCTATTGCTTTAGTTCACCAAAGATACAGTACCAATACATTTCCATCTTGGGATAGAGCACAGCCTTTTAGATATCTTGCACATAATGGAGAGATCAATACATTAAGAGGTAATGTGAATTGGATGAATGCCAGAGAAGGTATTTTAAAATCCTCTCAATTAGGTGATGACATTCAGAAGGTTTTTCCAATCATTAGCCCAAATGGCTCTGATTCTGCGAACCTCGATAACGCCTTAGAATTATTAGTAGCTGGTGGTAAATCTCTAGCTCATGCTATCAGTATTCTTATACCAGAAGCATGGCAGGAACATCAAACCATGGATAAGAATAAAAAAGCATTCTATGAATATCACGCTAAACTCATGGAGCCTTGGGACGGTCCAGCCGCTGTTGCTTTTTCAGATGGTGTTCAGATTGGGGCTGTCTTAGATAGAAATGGCTTAAGACCAGCTAGATACTTAGTAACGGATGATGATCTAGTTGTTATGGCCTCTGAAACAGGGGTTCTGAACTTTGAACCCGATAAAATAATAAAAAAAGGACGTCTTCAACCAGGTAAAATGTTCTTAATCAATACAGAAGAAGGTAGAATTATTTCAGATGAAGAAATTAAGGCGTCATTAGCTAATGCCAAGCCTTATAAAGCTTATATAGAGAAAAACAAACTGTCTATCCAAGATTTACCTAAGCCTCATGAAGCAGCTGTATTAAGTGATGATAGATTGCTGCAAAATCAAAAAGCTTTTGGATATACGGAAGAAGAACTCAAGCGAATTATTGCTCCTATGGTAGAATTAGGAAAAGAACCTATTGGGTCTATGGGTAATGATACCCCTTTAGCTGTATTATCTGATAAGCCACAGCTGCTCTACAACTATTTCAAGCAGTTATTTGCACAAGTTACCAATCCGCCTATTGACCCCATTCGTGAAAAACTGGTCATGTCATTAAAGCAGTTTATTGGCGACTATGGCAATATATTGGATGAGCTTGATTTAGAACAGGATGTTCATTTTATAGAGCTTGAGCAACCTATTTTAACCAATAACAATTTTGAAAAAATATATCATATAGAGAATAAGGATTTTAGAGCAGTCAAAATCCCTACCGTCTTTCCTGTATCAAAAGCTGGTAATGGACTCAAGGATGCATTGGACTCTTTAAATGACCGAGTAGTTAATAGTATTAAAGAAGGCTACAATGTCATCATATTGAGTGACCGTGCCTTAGACAAATACAATGCTCCTATTCCAAGTTTATTAGCTACAGCAAGTGTGCATCATTACTTAATTTCTCAGAAACTGAGAACAAAGGTGGATATTATTGTTGAAACAGGTGATGCCAGGGATGTTATGCATATGGCACTGCTGATTGGCTATGGTGCCACTGCTATTAACCCCTATATCGCCTTTGACAGCATTCACTTTTTGGTTAAGAACCAACTGTACTTAAGTGACTTATTAGATGTAGAAACTGCTTACAACAATTATATCTCAGCCATTGGAAAAGGACTGCTCAAAATATTATCAAAAATGGGTATAGGAACACTCCAAAGCTATGGCGGTGCCCAGATTTTTGAGGCTGTTGGTCTTGAACATCGTATTATAGATACTTATTTTACTGGTACGCCTTCAAGAATTGAGGGTATTGGTTTAGATGTGATTGCTAAAGAGGTGATATTACGTCACCATACTGCTTACAATACGCTTAGAAATCCATATAAGCATATGTTAGAAGGCAGCAACATGAATTGGAGAAAAGAGGGCGAAGCTCACTTATTTAATCCTGAAACCATCAGTAAACTTCAGCAATCCTGTCGTACCAATAATTATGATCTTTACAAAAAATATGCGGATTTGATTAACGATCAAAGCCAGAAACTATGCACCATAAGAAGTCTCTTAAAATTCAAAACGATAGGTTCTATTCCTTTAGAAGAAGTAGAACCTGTAGAAAATATAGTTAGACGTTTTGCAACTGGTGCCATGTCGTTTGGTTCTCTAAGCAAAGAGGTACATGAAACTTTAGCTGTTGCTATGAACCGAATTGGTGGTAAATCAAATTCTGGTGAAGGCGGCGAAGATGCTGCAAGATTTTTACTGGATGATAATGGTGATTCAAGAAAGAGCGCTATTAAGCAGGTTGCTTCTGGAAGATTTGGAGTAACAACCGAATACCTTGTCAATGCAGAAGAATTACAAATCAAGATGGCCCAAGGAGCTAAGCCTGGTGAAGGTGGTCATTTACCTGGTCATAAAGTATCTGAAGCTATTGCAAAGGTTCGCCATTCAACACCTGGAATTGATTTAATTTCTCCACCACCCCACCATGATATCTATTCAATTGAAGATTTAGCACAATTAATCTACGACTTAAAGAATGTTAATGAAAAAGCAAGAGTTAATGTTAAGCTAGTTTCTGAAGTGGGTGTTGGAACAGTTGCAGCAGGTGTTGCAAAGGGGCATGCGGATGTCGTTCTAATTTCTGGTCATGATGGTGGAACGGGTGCATCTCCCGTCAGTTCTATAAAATATGCAGGTCTACCATGGGAATTAGGTTTAGCTGAAACACAGCAAACACTATTACTCAACGACCTTAGAAGCAGAATTATTGTTCAAGCTGACGGACAAATGAAAACCGGTCGAGATATTGCAATAGCCGCTTTATTAGGTGCAGAAGAATACGGTTTTGCTACGGCCGCACTGGTTGTTTGTGGGTGTATTATGATGAGAAAATGTCAGAAAAACACCTGTCCAGTTGGGATTGCAACACAGGATCCAGAACTTAGAAAATACTTTAAAGGCGAGCCAGAACATCTTATCAATTTCTTTACATTTCTTGCTACTGAATTGAGAGAATATATGGCTTATATGGGCTTTAAGACTGTTGATGAAATGATTGGCCGTGTGGATATGCTTGAGCCCAACAAAGACCTCCTCCATTGGAAGGCAAGACATATTGATTTTAATGCAATTCTTTATAAGCCTGAACTACCTTGTAGAATTCAGCCAAGATGTGTTAAAGAGCAAGAACATGGCTTAGAAAATATATTAGATAGATACTTAATCAAGACAGCAAAACCAGCCATTGAAAAAGGAGAACCCGTTTATCAGACTTACCATATTAAGAATATTCATCGTTCTATAGGAACCATGCTTTCTGGGGAAATTGCAAGGAAGTATGGAAAAAAAGGACTTCCTGATGACTCTATTCATTATAAATTCTATGGATCAGCTGGTCAAAGCTTTGGATGCTTCTTAACACAAGGAACAACCTTTGAACTAGAGGGAGATTGCAATGATTATTTAGGTAAAGGCTTATCAGGTGGTAAAATTATTCTATATCCACCAAAAGAGTCACAGTTTATCCCTGAGGATAATATCATTGTAGGTAATACGCTTCTATATGGAGCAACAGATGGAGAAGTCTATATCCGTGGTATTGCTGGAGAACGTTTTGCTGTTAGAAATTCAGGAGCAACTGCTGTTGTTGAAGGTGTTGGCGATCATGGATGTGAATATATGACTGGCGGTATTGCTGTTATTCTTGGTCGAACAGGCAGAAATTTCGCAGCTGGAATGAGCGGTGGCATTGCTTATGTATTAGATAATGAAGGTGATTTTGAAGAACACCGTTGTAACTATCAGTTGGCTATAACTGAGCCTCTAGAAGAACAAGACGATATTGATCGTGTTTATCAATTGATTCAAAATCATTATAACTATACGGATAGCAAAAGGGCAAAAGAAATTTTAGAACAATGGGATGCTTATATACCTAAGTTCGTAAAAGTTATTTCTCCAGCCTATAAACAAGTATTAGCAAAGAAAAACGCTGCTCAAGAAGTAGCGGTTGCGAATTAGGAGGTGTTAGGATGGGAAAAGTAACAGGATTTAAAGACTATAAAAGAAAGGTTGGCAGCTATAAGCCCGCTGACAAACGTGTTAATAATTTTGATGATATCTATATCCCACTTAACGAAGAGGAAATTGTTAAACAAGCGGCTCGATGTATGGATTGCGGTGTTCCATTTTGTAGTCATAGCTGCCCTTTGGGCAATATCATCCCTGATTACAATGATTTAGTGTACAATAAACAATGGAAAAAAGCACTTGAAGTCCTTCATACAACCAATAATTTTCCTGAATTTACAGGTAAGATTTGTCCTGCATTATGTGAATCAGCTTGTGTACTTGGGATTAATCAGGCTCCAGTTACCTGTCGACAGATAGAATTAGCAATAGTACTCAAAGGATGGGAGGAAGGTTGGATTGAACCTAAGCCATCATCAATTAAAACAGGAAAAAAGGTTGCTATTGTTGGATCTGGACCTGCTGGTATGGCCGCGGCACAGCAATTAGCAAGAGTCGGTCATGATGTAACCGTCTACGAACGTGCAAATGCTGTTGGAGGATGCTTAAGATACGGTATTCCAGATTATAAGCTCCCTAAATCTTATATTGATAGACGTGTGGAACAAATGAAGGCTGAAGGTGTTACTTTTATCCTTAATACCAATGTGGGAATAGATGTTGATATTGAGGATTTGAAAAAAGAGTTTGATATCATCTGTCTTGCTGGAGGCTCAACGGAACCAAGGGATTTAGCAGTATCGGGTCGAAGATTAAGAGGTATACATTTTGCTATGGACTACTTGCAACAGCAGAATCAACTAAATGCAGGTCTACCGATTAAAAGCCACAAAATTATCACTGCCAAAGATAAAAATGTCATTGTTATTGGTGGCGGTGATACAGGTTCAGACTGTGTTGGTACTGCAATTAGACAAGGTGCAGCAAATGTTGTTCAATTAGAATTACTTCCAATGCCTCCACTTGAAAGAAATGAGTTTTATCCATGGCCTACCTACCCTATGATATTACGAACATCAACTTCTCATGAAGAAGCAGAAGCAAAGTTTGGTAAGGATATTAGAAATTACAGTATTTCAACTGAGTCCTTTGAAGGAGAAAAAGGTCAGGTAAAGAAACTCAACTGTATGAAACTTGATTGGTCTGAGCCAGATAAAAATGGACGCAGACAAATGCAGCCCATTGAAGGCAGTGAGTTTTCTATTGATGCAGATCTCGTCCTATTTGCTATGGGATTTTTACATCCTGAGCATCACGGCTTATTAGATACGCTTGGTGTTGATTACGATGTTAGGGGCAATGTTGCAACAACTAAAGACTATATGACTTCTGTAGAAGGTATTTTTGCCGCTGGAGATATGAGAAGAGGTCAGTCACTTGTGGTTCATGCTATAGCAGAGGGAAGAAAGCTCGCACACTCTGTTGATAAATATTTGATGGGTAAAACCTATTTAAGAAGCTCTTTGTAATTTTGGTAATTAGATAAAGACTGTTAGAACTACCTTTAAGCGCAAAGGTTACGTGCAAAGGTAGTTCTTTTTTATAGGGTGTTCTATAGATTAGCTAAACATAAATTTAATTTTATTTTTTAACGATTTATGGTAAAATTTATAGGATTGACTATAGTAATTCTAAAAATATTGGAATCCTTAGATTTCATAGAACTAGAATGACTTGTTATTAATTTAAGGAGGCACAACTATGAACTTTAATTTTGGAAAGGGGTATTGGAAATCATTTGAGGATGGCATACAAAGAGAATGGGTCATTACAAATGGTATCGGCGGCTATGCAGGCAGTTCTATTATTAATGCCAATACGAGAAAGCATCATGGCTTACTCATTGCTAGTCTTCATCCCCCAGTGGATCGGTTTTTAATCCTATCTAAAATAAATGAAACATTGCAAATCGAAGATAGGAACTATTCATTTAATGCAACTCAAAGACCCGGTTGGACAGAAAATGGTCATCATCATTTGCAGAGAAGCTTATTTAATCCACTACCTACATTCAACTATCAAGTGGAGGATTTTTTTCTAGATAAGACACTTGCACTAGATTATGGAAAAAATACGGTTGTTATCCAATACAGCATAAAAAATGGTTCAAAGAATGTTAATCTTTCGCTAACACCTTTATTTAATTTTCGTAGACATGGGGATAGGATAGAACGTCAAGAGCTAAATTTTAAAGAAGAAATAAAGGACGATATGATCTGTTTAATGCCCAACAAGCGTAAGGATGTTACAATTAAGTTTAAATCCGAGATAGGCGAAATAATCCATAGAGACGATCATTATGACGAAGATATGACTTATGCCACAGAAATAGCTACTGGCATGAAAGCAATTGACAATCACTACACCCCCTACGATTTAGTGATAAATCTTAAGCCATACGAAAGTAAAACCTTCTATGTTATATGTACATTAGAGGATGATCTACCAAATAATCCTTCTGAGGTTATTCAAGCAGGTAAACAACGTCATCAAGACCTAATCACTCAAGCAGGCTATAAGGATTGGTTTGCTGATACACTAGTTGCAGCTTCTGATGATTTTATTGTACATAGACAATCGACTCAACTAAAAACTATACTTGCTGGACTTCCTTGGTTTGCAGATTGGGGTCGTGACACGATGATTGCTTATACTGGGTTAACCCTAGTAACGAAACGGTTTGAGGATGCCAAAGAAATATTATGGACCTTTGCCAAATACGTCAAAAACGGACTAGTACCCAACATGTTTCCAGATGAAGGAACACCACCATTATATAACACTGCTGATGCATCTCTATGGTATTTCTATGCAGTTGATCAGTATCTGAAATACACTAATGATTATGAATTTATATCAAAAGAAATATATCCTGAATTAAAGGCAATCATTGAGGCTTATAGAAATGGTACTGATTTTTCAATAAATATGGATACCGATGGTCTAATACATGCAGGTTCAGGACTTGATCAGATCACATGGATGGACGTAAGAGTTGGTGAGTGGGTGGTTACACCAAGACATGGAAAGCCAGTTGAGATTAATGCTTTATGGTACAATGCTTTACAAGTCATGGCTCAATTAGCTTCACGTTTTGGAGAGGATCCATCACCCTATCAAGTATTGGCTAAACAGGTTCATCAATCCTTTAATAAAAAATTCTGGAATGATGACAAAAAGTGTTTATATGATGTAGTAGATGAAAATGACTCCAAAATAAGACCTAATCAAATATGGGCTGTTTCCCTGCCTCATACGATGTTAGATAATGAAAAGGCTAAACAAGTCGTACAAACAGTTATACAGCATCTCTATGCATCTTACGGTTTAAGAAGTCTATCCTATTTAGATGAAGACTATATAGGCATCTATAAAGGGCAATTAATAGATAGAGATGCCGCCTATCATCAAGGCACAACTTGGGCATTTCCTCTTGGTGGTCTAATCACAGCCTATTGTAAGGTTCATGGTTATTCTAAATCAAGCATTGCCTTCGCTAGACAATTGGTAGCTCCAATCGAAGACCATTTAAGAGATGGATGCATTGGTTCTATTGCAGAAATCTTTGATGGAAATGAACCCATAATATCAAGAGGCTGCTATGCACAGGCTTGGAGTGTTGGGGAGATACTACGCGCCTATGTTGAAGATATACTTTTTAAAGGTGAGTTTACAGATTAGCATGTGAACATTATAGTGATAGTACATAGTACACAACCATAGACCCAAAATTTTTTTGGGTCTATATTATTCTATAGTATTATTAAACTTATTCATTCTTGTCAAATGATTCTATAAATATTAAACTTAACTTTTTAGTAGCATTAAAAGTGCATTAGTTATTATGCATTGACCTACGTATTAAATGTATTAATTTTTTCATTAAGATTATCAGTCATAAGGTTTAGTTTAGATACATACTCGGATAGTTTTTCCATTGATTTCTCTTGTTCTGCTGTAGATGCTGTTATTTCTTCTGTAGCAGATGCCGATTGTTCTGCTACTGAAGCAATGGATTTAATAGACTTTGTTATATTCCCTTTACAGCTATCCATTTCCGTAATGGCTTGGCTTAAATGATAGATTTGATCCTCAATATTTGTAATAGCTTGATTAATATGATTAAAATCACTGGTTGTATTATCCACATAATCAATCTGCTCTTTATGGATGATATGCACATGCTTAGAAATCTCTTTAACGGCACTAATTCTATTCTTAATCTCGTTGATAATCTGAGTTATTTTTCTTCCTGCTTCGGCAGATTGTGCTGACAGCTTTCTAATCTCTGAAGCAACAACTGCAAATCCTTTACCTGCTTCTCCTGCTCTAGCGGCTTCAATGGAAGAATTGAGGGAAAGCAAGTTAGTTGCTTCTGATATAAGAGCAATACTATTTACAATTTCTCCAATGGCAGTAGATGCTTTACCTAAATCTTCAATAGAATTCATAATATCCTTTATGACTTGCTCAACTGCTTTAGATTTCTCCATAAGCTTTTCTATGGTTAATACACCATTTTCACTGAGATGATTAGCATCCATTGATGATTTTTTTACATGACTTGAGCAGGCAATGACTTCATTAATTCTATTATTTAAATTCTCTATCATACCTAGACTATCATTCACATTGCCAACCTGAGTTTGAAGACCAATAGCTACACTTTCAATAGCAGCTGATACTTCTTTAGATGCATGTAATTCTTTTTCGGCTGTTATCATGACATCATTGGATATTTTATAGACTTGTTCAGAATTGACTGCTGACGCAAGAATAAGCCCCTTTACATTGTTTATCATAGCATCAAAAGAATCACATAACTCCCCAAATTCATCCCTTCTATTTATATTGGTTTTAACAGTAAAATCACCTTTTTCTACTCTCTTAATCACTATAATTATTCTCTTAATAACATTAGAAAAATTAATTGACATGATAATCATTGCTATGGAAATAGCAATCAGTAATAGTACGCCTACTGTAAAGATATAGGTGCTTAGGCTTTTCACATTACCAAGAATGCTCGTCATGGGCGATAATTGAATGGTTATCCAACCGGATATTTTAGATTGATTAAAAGCAACAAAGTAATCCTTGGTTGAAAAAGTACCCATTGTGTCTGTAGCTTCCATAATTTTTTGGTAGAGTTCTTGTTCTTGATAAGTTTCGTTTGACATTTGCTTGGAATCTACAGATTGTGCTAACCTATTGCCTTTATGATCCATGATGAGTAACTGAGTACCATCATCTGACAAGCCTTGCATACTTTCTATTAAGTCATTAAATAATGTTGGCTTGAGATTAATGAGTAAAATACCATGAAAATTTGAGTTGTTTTTTCTTCCATTCATTCTGCACCATCTAGCTAATGTAAATACAGGTATTGGTGATGTGGAATACTCCTCATCATGTAATTCAACCCAATAGCATAGTCCTTTTTCACTTTCGCTTAGATCCTTCATGTACTTGTAGGCTGTTAAGTCAGTATAAAACATTTGATTATCCTTAGCAAGTGTATCATTAAAAGAGCCATCTCCAAAACTTATGTCTTGATCACGAATAATCTGTATAGATTTAATGTGTTTATCCATCTTAATATAGTTTCTCAAAAAGGATTGTGTAATGCCAGAATACACACTATTTCTATAGATTGGATCCCATGTAGTTGAGTTATCCCCAAGAAAATCTGATAAAGTGTGGCTATCATAAATACTCAATTTATTTAGCATGATATCATTAGACAGTTTTCTATACTGATTAGCAATAACATTCATATATAGATCCAGCTTTTTCATTTCACTGATGGATAATAATTCTTTTTCTTGTAAAAGTATATCACGAGTTCTTGTTTGTGCTATATAGGCTAATATGAATAACACAAGACAAATACTTGGTATAATCATCCCAATAAGCTTTGCAACGATTGGTATTCTAATCTTAAAAACCTTAAGCTTACTTTTAGCTTTTGTCAAAACGTACACCTCCTATATCGTTAAATAACAACCTTTTCCTTTACATTTTACAGCTAACCCTTGACAGCTCCAGAAGACAGTCCTTGAACAATATACTTTTGGAAAAAGCCAAACAACAACGTTATAGGTACACCAACCAGTACGGCTCCTGCTGCAAACATAGTAAAATAGTTGTTCGTTTGCCCATCAATCAGATTAAAGAGTCCAATCGCTAAGGTTCTATTTTTATCTGAGGTTAGAATAAACTGCGCTAATATATATTCCATCCACGGAGCATAAAAAGCCGTCACAGCTACGAAAGCTATAATCGGTCTGCCTAAAGGCAGTATGATTTTCCAGAATGTCTTCATGTGTCCTGCACCATCAATTCTTGCTGCTTCATCTAAGCTCTTATCGATGGTATCAAAATACCCTTTCACCAGCCATGTATTATAGGGTATCCCCCCTGCTACATATATTAAAACTAATCCTAAATGTGTATCAATCAAAGAATCTGTTCCTAGAAGAGGTCTTAATATGGTAATATAGGATAGCAGCTGATATATCGCTGTAATTGCAATAAAGTTAGGAAAGCCTTGTATAACTAGCATACCCATTAAACCGCTTTTTTTACCTTTGAAACGAAACCTTGAAAAAACATAAGCAGTAGTAACAAAAAATAACAGTGAAAGCCCCGTTTGTGCTATAGCTATTTTAAACGTATTCCAATACCAGTAAATGTATTTTGTATTAGTAAATAAACGTTGAAATTGCAATAGCGATGGATTTTTTGGAATAGGACTTATACCAACAGATACTAAACTTTGCGAGGTGTTAAAAGAAGCCCCTATCACCCATGTGAGTGGATAAACCACAATGAAGCCTACTAGAATAAGAAAAACTCCAGTTAATGCCTTGAGAAACACCCTCTTATTAATGAACGCCAATACAATTAAACCAATTAACAAAAGGATACTCGCAATCTTAATAACGTCTAGTCCTATCTTATTAAATTTAAATATGAAAACTGCTTCAGTTGTATTTGGTGTAATATTAATGGCATCTTTTCTTACTGGTACGCCCCCAACTTGAAAATTAACTTGATCCATTTGCGTATTTTTAAACATATTGTCTTTATATTGTACCAGTATATGACCTTCTAATGTTAATTTAACCATGGTTTCTAACGGCTCATCAAAGTCCATATACCAAACTTGATACTGATTAAATGCTTGAGACCTTGCTTCAAAAGATGGCTGCTTCTTAATCTTAATATCCTTAATGGATTGCTGTAATAAAGCTAATAGATGATTTGCTTTCTTAGCGTATTTTTCATTGAGTGTCTCAATGTCTCTTCTTAACCCTTCTAAAAGGACATCTTGATTCATTGCTAAAGTATCAATATTATTACTATCTACCTTTTTTTCATAGCTCTCATTTAAGACTTTTAGGTCATCTCTATACTGATTGTATTGAAGATTAACACCTTCAATAAACTTAACCTCTTCTTGAGATAATTGATAATGGTGGATTTGATCCTTTTTATTATTCAGCTTTATACCCTTATCATAAACCGTCATGAATTCTGGAGATTTATTAGAATAGATAAGATACTTACATTTAAGCTTAGTAATATAGGGTACCATATACGTATTATTTTGGTAGTCTTCATAAATATAATTGATTCTTTGAACAGCACAACCATTATGTATCTGATCAATTTTTTTATAAGCGATATTAGCATAAATCTCACTTTTATTTCTACTTACTTCTGCTATGGTAACCTCCTCACCTGATTGTTGAATGACTTGAGACAATTGCTCTTTCATTTGATAGATGGCAAGCTTCTCTGTCTCATCCTTAATACGTTTAATAATTGTATCCTTAATCTTAGTCAATCGATTATAAACAACTTTTATCTGATTACCCCTCATGTCTTGTATATCTTTTCTAATACTCTCAAGAAGCTTTACTGCCTGCTTATCTTCCTTATTTTTTTCTATGTTGTGATTAAGTTCTATAATAATACTTTGAATAGAGGCTGTTTTATTACCATTTCTAATGGCATTTATTTGATTTAACGTTTCATCCATAGTATAGGGTCTATCCTCATGAATATCCGTTACTATATGCTCCATAGATTGGATAAGTGATTGGATCTGTTCTAACTGAATGGGTGTTAAAGCTATTTTGGCTTTTTGTTTACTGTCTTGTAGTATTTCAATGCTCTCCTGCAATTTTTCAATTAGATATGCTTCATATTTATCCTTGTAGTCGGATTGGTATCTTTTCTCACTATACTCAAGCATCAGGGTTTCGTCATATACTTTTTTAAAGACAAAGGCTACATTACCCTTCAATCGATTATTAACTTTGAATTCTGAAAAAGTATACTCTAAACCTAATAGCCCCGTTTCATCGTTATATTGGTACTGTGATAACTGCTCTAACAATGTGTTCTTATTCTCTTTAGGCTTAGCCAACTTTCCTTGCTGAGCACATCCAGATATTAATACTATACTTAAGACTATACTCACAATGATTTTCATACTTCTCATTTTCATTCCCCTTAACTTTTAGTATTCATCATTTTTAAATGCCTTGGTTCTTCTGAGATTATAAATAGAAAACACTGCTACAATGATAAAAATCAAAACAGACATAACGGCAGCCCGATTGTAATATCTATCTTCATTGGTCAGCTTAAATATCCATGTTATTAATATATCTGTTGCTCCTGCTCCTGATTCAGGTGCATAATACCCCGCTGGGTTGCCTCTGGTTAAGAAATAAACACCACCAAAATTATTGAAATTAAAAGCAAAGGTCATGATAAGCAGTGGTGCTACGGATGTAATCACTAATGGTAATGTAATGCGTGAGAATTTTTGAAATTTATTGGCTCCATCAATCTCAGCAGCTTCATAAATATCTGGTGAAATACTGGTCATTACCCCTGTTAATAATGCCATAAAATAAGGGAATCCTAACCAGACAGCAACTGCTATACAAGTGACCCTTGCCATCATAGGATCTGATAACCATCCGATATTTTCTTTGAACAAACCAAAATATGGGTGGATGATCCCCAGTTCCTTTAGAGTAAGATTAATAGGTCCATACTGCCCATTGAGTAAATTACTAAAAACCAATAAAGAAATAACACCAGGAACTGCATAAGGAAGAAAATAGAGTGTTCTCCAAAATCTTTTATATTTCACATACTCACTGTTGAGTAAAATGGCAATAAACAGTCCAACAGAAAAATTAAAAAATGTAACGCTAACCGCCCATACAATTGTCCACCAAAAAACCCCAACAAACGTTTCGTTCCAAACTGGCATTTTTAGAAATTCTTTAAATGTATTCAATCCAACCCAATCCACCAATTTGGCTGGAGGGATATGGTCTGGACTAGAATAATTCGTAAACGCAATAAAAACCGAAAACAGGATGGGTAGCAAAACGAAGAATAATATCATTACAAAAGAGGGCATCGTAATAATATAAGGAAAAGACTTCTCCCAAAAATTCTTAACAAATTGTTTAAATGTTGGCGGCTGACCACCTTTATCTAGTTTTCTCCCAGCGATAACAGCATCGTAAATATTGAGTACATAGACCATAAGAATAAGAAACAACACTAATAACGAAATAATACCAGATATCATAAACCGAATGGAATGATCGTTTAAAGCCGCATTTGTGTTCCCAGTAACCGTCCCTAAGGAAAATAGCCCATAAAAATTATGAATTAATTTAGGGATAAAAATCAGTGAAATAAGTTCAAATAGTAAAAATATACCACCCTTTATGTACTCTTTTGTTATGACTAACTGCCCCAATCCCATGAACAGTGTTGAAAGTAAACCTGCTTTTTTTGACTGATTCATTTTAGACTCCTTTCTATCTATAGACAAGACTTCAAAATCCATTATAAAACTTTCAGGCCCTCAAACAATTATGTTTTAAGGGCCTGTACTCCATGTTATTATTATATATACCATTTCTTTTCTCTTATTTTGTAGTTATAACAGCCCCCTATCCTATTACTCATCAATAACTTGACATCCTTATTCCATAGCATTTCTCATTGCTTGAGCTGCACCCTCTAATTCGGTTACAACATCTTCTCCATTCCAGATATTGGCATAGCAGCCTGCCATAGCATTCCAATAAGCTGCCATTTCAGGTATAGATGGCATAGGATGTGATGATAAAAATTGATCATAGATAGCTTTATTGAACTCATTATCAGGTACAATATCTTTTCTAGGTGAGACCTTATCAATCATTTCTATACGCAACTGGATCATTTCTTTACTTGATAAGAAAGCAGCTAATATTTTGGATGCATTTGGATACTTGGTATAAGCATTGATATAGTTTGCACGAACCCCAGAGAATGGTTTAGGATTTTTACCTTCCGCAACCGCAGGTATAGGTGCTATACCAAAATTGCAACCCGCATCTCTAAGTGTATCTGCCGTCCAAGGTCCAGTTATAATAAAGGCACAATTATCATTCGTAAAAGACGATACTGCCATATCAAGAGATGCATCTTCAGCATTAACATCGTAAATATCTCTTATGGATTGATAGAACTTCATAGCATCAACCGCTTCTTGAGTATCTAAACCTAATTGATTCGGATCATCCCCTTTAGGTCCAAACAAATCTGCTCCATAAGCACTTAAAAATGCATAAGTATAATAAGAATCATCCACATCGAACATAAAAGCAAATTTATTGTTAGCTGGATCATTAAAAGTCTTAGCAAAATCAAAGACCTCTTGGAATGTGGTAGGTGGCGTATCTACAAGCTCTTTATTATAAAACATAAGATAGGTTTCTACTGCTGTTGGATAACCATACCACTTTCCACCAATGGATGTTGCATTAATAATGTTAGTTTCATAGACATCCTTAGACAAAGCATCATTTTCAAGAACCAATCCAGCTTCAATAACTCTACCTAAATGATCATGTGCCATAGCAAATACATCTGCACCATTACCATTGGGTCCATCCAATTCTAACTGTGCTGCTGAATCCGTTTGTCCGATTGGCGCAAACTCTAACTGAATATTGGGATAGATCTCATTAAATCGTTTCATAGCTGCTAGAGTGAATTCTTCTTCTCCTCCTTGAGACTCCCATAGCAATAATTTAGCATCAGGCTCTGGTTCTAAATCTGGATGCCAATCATATTTATCTTTAGGTTTATGTTCTGTATCTGTATCATTAGTTTCTGAGTCTGCTAAATCTGTAGTAGTGCTGTTATCAGTCGTATTAGAAGTATCAGCTGGCTGAGTATTATTGTCTTTACTACCACATGCAGAAAAAAAAGCGATAGACATAAGTAACACAAGACATACTGCTATAACCTTATTACATTTCATAATGGTTCCTCCCAGATCATCATTTTTATTAAATTTACATATTTATGCAAATTTTTATTATGTAAGCAATTACAACTAGTATAAATTGTGCAAACGTAAGAGAGCTTCTTGTTATATTATACCATTTACTGATGATGTGTCAATGTTTTTTGTGTATTATTACTAATAATTGAATGGTTAGTAATTATGTTTTAGTGTTATTAACTTGATCCCTCCCAGCTTTTTGTTATTTATCAATAAAAATCAGTTAAATTATTGGTTATAATTAAACCGATAAACGAACTCTTGTTAACTCAACTTGATTTGATTTGTTAACGTTTTAAATGGTGTTTCAATAAGATAAGTATGTTAATATCCCAAAACAACTTAAATGACAAAACTTGTTACAGCACAAAACAAGCCTATAATGGTATACTTAACGCCTTTATATTATTAATTTAAGCAAGGTAAAAAAGAGTTAATAATTAACGACTAATTTTAATGATTCAATCAAAAAATAACTTTATAGAAAACGCTTAGTATTCAAACGACATATTCTGTTATTTTTAAACAAATTTCTCTATTATTTTGTTTGCATTTTATCTATATTATATAAACACCCAACAACCTCATATAGTTCAAGTCCTTAAATCACTTTAAGGACTTGACGTTGTTTAGAGTTTAATAAGATGTATTTTCTTCATCTCTATCATACTGCTTATCTCTCTTTTCATAATCGAGTATATCCTCTTCTCCAAACTCTGTACAACCTTTACTTTTAGTCGTTAGGGGATCTTTAACCTTAACTTTTTTCATTTTCCAACCTCCTTCTTATGTTATTTTGCTTATTTTAAATCATTCTATACCAAAGAGTTTAAGATGGTTTTGTTTGATATAATGGCAGAAAGGGTTATAAGTTTTTTTGGTATATTATTCTTAAATATGTAAATAATAAATGTGCATTAATAAATAAAGGAGGCTTATTATGACAACAAAAGAACTATCCTATTGTAATGATCTTTTAAATCAAGAAAAAACTCTAATTACAAAGTGTCAAGATTATAGTTCGCAAATATCTGATACGACACTTAAAAATCTTTGCAATCGATTAGCAGAAAAACATCTGCAAAATTATAATTCTATCTATCAACAATTAAATAGCTAAAGGAGGTCAATTATGCGACAAGAACAAGATTTATTTAATGACATACTTGTATCAGAAAAGCACTTATGTACCACTTATGAAACTGCGGTTACAGAAGCTGCAACCCCAAATATAAGAAAAGAATTTGAGCAGGTTCTTAATGATACTCTATGCATTCAAGATGATGTATTTAAAGCGATGAGTGAAAGAGGCTGGTATAAAGTAGAACAAGCACAACAAACCAAAATTGATGAAGCAAAAAATAAATACGCTAAGAAACCAACATTAAATTAAACAATAAACTAACAAATGCAGCTGATCTAATGTTTTTAAAGATCGGCTGCATTTCTAATTGATAAAAATACATATTATCTATAACGCTTGCTAATTAAAGGGATTTAGAATAAAAATATAAGGGCAAGAACTGTATTGAACATATAGGAAATATATTACTATAAAATGTGTATTACTTAAAGATCTGTATTATTTATAGTTGAGTGTAACTAAAACACAAGCTTGTACTGCTTCTATACCTTTTTCTTGAGCAAGCGCTAACAGCTCATCATTAACCGTTCCTGGTTGAAGCCATATATATCTTATTCCTAAATTATCGCAGTCATTAACAATCGACATCCCAATTTTTGGATTGACAACAAAGCAAACGACTTCAGGATTCTGCGGAAGTTGATCTAAGGTCTTATAGACTTTATCTCCATCTATTTCTTGATATTTTGGACTTACGGGGTAAACATGATATCCTTTGTCTTTTAGTTTCTTGTAGATCTTAAAGCCATATTTTTCTTCATCCGCTGTAGCACCAACTACAGCCCATGATTGAAATTCTAAAAGCTGCATAGCATCCATAACATCACCTCTTATTTCTTATTTGCAAATAAACGCCCTTAGTATACCATATATTAGTATGTCCTTAAAGTGGTGTAATAAGTCAAATCTATTAACCCATGTACTTTTTACTCAAAGCAGATTTATGCTTGATATATTTCGTCACATTTTGACAGGTTTTGCTGAATTATGGAAAGTATTTGTGTCAATTATACCTAAACTCTATACGGTTTTGTCTATTTGTGATATAATATATTTATAATGTAAAATATTGGTATTTTATTTCCAATACCTAATACAATAATGTCTATGGAGGTGCTGATTTTGAAAAGTATTAAGACAAAATTTATTGGTATTCTATTCATTCTTGCAATCATTTTAACTCTATCTAATAGTCTTGTCTCTTCTTTCGTTTCACAAAAACTATTAGATTCCAAGGAAAAAACATATCTAGAGTATACAGTAAGTACTACATCTGAGCTCATGCATCAAAAACTAAAAGCACTTGAGAATACACCCGAAAATTCAACACAGTTAACCGCATATTTAAAAGAATGTATGATAAATAAAACCTATCAAGCGGTTATGATTCATAAAAATGGTTCCTTTATCTCATTAGACAACCTACAGTCTAATCTTGATGAAACCATAACGCAAAAAATAATAAGTCAAGAAAAAGGTAGTGATAACACGACTTATAATGGAAATAAAATGGTTATTGCTTATGCTCCACTAGCCCAAACCGATTGGTTCATAGCTATGTTTAGTAAAACTTCCAGCTTTAGGGAAAACCTTTTTCCTTTTGTTCTTCCACAAACCATAGGTGGGCTTATCCTATTAATTATTGTTGTTTTAGTTTCATTTAAAGGCATACATACGCTAACCTCTACACTAAAGTCAGCAACTGCAAGTATCCTTAGTATGTCCGATGAGCATACAACGCTAACCTTTAATGAGAAGCTGTTAAAGCGAAAAGACGAACTCAGTCATCTATTAAACGAGTTTTTGAAGATAAAAAATAACCTCAACAAAATGGTTAAGAATATTACCATCTCATCTGAATACATGTCAGATACATCCGATACCATTCATCAAGCTTCTGAAGTGATGCTATCTGGTATGAATGAAATGACACAAGCAATTACTCATATTGCAGAGAGTTCATCTACACAAGTTGAAAACGTGGGTAAATCACAGAAGACAATGGATGTACTTAGTAATGTTATTGATGAAAATCTAATGATTTTAAAAGAACTCTTAAAATCATACCAGCTAATGAATGATACGGTTCTTGCAGGTAAGAACAGTCTAGAAGAGCTACAGACCAAAAGTGATGATAGTTCAAATTCAATGGATAATGTTTATACGATTGTAAAGGAGACAAACGACAGTGCTATCAAAATAAGTGAAGCAACTGCTATGATAGCACAAGTTTCTGAAGAAACCAATTTACTAGCTTTAAATGCAGCTATTGAAGCGGCAAGAGCTGGAGAATCAGGCAAAGGTTTTGCTGTTGTAGCCGATGAAATTAGAAAGCTATCTGAGCAATCCTCAAAATTTACAGATAAAATTAAGAATACAGTCCTAGAACTCCAAGAAAGATCCAGCCAAGCTTATAAGGAAACAAAAACTGTGAAAGAGTCCGTTGGTTCTCAAACCAAGATTCTACAGGAAACTCAGGAAAAATTTAACCAAATCAGTGATACTATTGATACGTCACAAATCTATGTGACTGCAATAGAACAAAATAGTACTATGATGAAAGATGAAAAAGATACGGTTAAGGAATCTATTCGTATTATTTTGTCTCAATCAGAGTCTATCGAAGCTTCGACACAGCAGGCAGCAGCCTCATCTCAAGAACAAGCATCGCAGTCAACAGTAATAACCAATCAGGTTGAAATGCTGTCTCAATTAGCGAATGAATTACAATCATCTATTCAACAGTCTAAGAACGAGCTATAGCTATTCAAAGCTGATTAGCTTTTTCACTGGATCAGCTTTTTATCAGATTTATCTTCTATAGAAGGTACTTAACTGTTATAATAAAAAAACAGCTATGTAATAAGTTGGTTCACCATTTTCTAGAGATTGCGAAAGACAGTCAAAATTATAGCTTAAGATAAACAGTCAAGGTTTAATAGTATTAGCTCCATAACCCCCTAAACGTCCATGTTTAGTAGGGTTTACGCTTCACTCCTGTTTTGCTGTGCAGCTAATACTATTAAACCTTTCTTTGAATATGTCATAAGATGCTATAATTTCTCGTTCCAAACAAAAATCGACATAACTATTATATTGTTGTTGATTAAATAAAAAATGGTACATTTAAAATGAAAGGATGGATATTATGTTATCAAGGTATATAGGAAGTGATGGTAAGTTGACCACCTTCCCCAAAAAACAGAACAGGAAAATTTTGGTTTTAACTGAAATTATAAAGAAATTTGAAACTGAAAACATGTATACAGAAAAAGAGATTAATGAAGTGCTTAAATCTATCTATGATGATTATGCTATAATTCGACGTAGCTTAGTTGATTATGGTTTTTTAGATAGGAACAAGGATGGCAGTATGTATTGGGTTAAGTCATAAACCATTAAAATTTTTGGAACATATAGTATGAGTAGTTCTACTTATAGATTATATATAAAAAATCAGCAGATAATTAATTAGGTTTTTCTGCTGACTTATATATAATACTAATATATTTATGGATTCTTAATATAATCCGTAATGAATTGTGGCACTTTATCTTTATGAACGTCTATTCTTATAAATTGAACTTCTTCAGAGTTTATCAGTTTTACATAAATCCCCACTTCCCTAAATTGTGTATGATAGTTATAAGATTGATTATAAAACATCCTTATGTTCAGAGTTAAATATCGAATTATACGAATGATACTCATTAGAAATATCCTTTTTTACAACAGCTATTTTTATAACATCTTCTGGCTGTATTACAATATCCTTATAATAATCTCTATCTTTCAGCCATTTCCAGCTCCATTTGAACCAACGAATCCATAAACAGAACCTTTTTTCACATGTAAAGTAACATCCTTGAGAGCTTGAGAACCGTCAAAGCTTTTACTCAAATGGTCAATCTGTATTGTTCTCCCCTTTCTGTTACGCTATCCATATAAATACTATCCATTATAGTTAATATATCCTCTTTTGATATACCAATATAGCTGGCGTATTAATTGTATTTATTAATCCTTTTATTATATTAGCTTCTAGTGTTCTTAGTTAATTTTTCTTTCCCTAATGAAATCAGTAATAAATTGTGGCACTTTATCTTTATGAACGTATACTTGTATATATTGAAGTGTAGTTTTATCATGTTTGACATAGATTATTATTTCCCTAAAATGTGTATTATAGTTATAGGATTGATTATCTAAAATTTCTTTTATTTGCCCTTTGTCTTCAATGTATAAAATATCATCCTGAGCAGTGTTAAAAAAAGTACCCTCTGTATATGAATTCATATAATAATCATCTTCCGTTACAACAGCTATTTTAACAACATCTTCTGGCTGCATCACAATATCTTTATAATATCCTTTATCTTTTAACCATTGTATACTTTTTTCATAGCTTAACTTTAGCTCAGCATTTACTGTGAAGTTTTTTCCTTGGTTATCAGTTCCGTTAAATCGAAGACTAGCTATACCATTACTTAATTTTATAGAATTATAAGATTCGTTAATAATATCTTTTTTAATTAAATGAATAAACATGTTAAGGTCAGATGGGTTTTTAATTACTGTATTGTTTAAAAAATCTGGCTCTATAACTACATTGTGGATATCTTCTTCATTTTTTCTTAATAGCCCATAGTGATTATACCTACTTTCATAGGATTGGTAAATAGGAGCTAAGTAGGTATCATAGGTAGTATCTACTCTATAATATCTAAGAATTTTTTTCCCGTTTTTTAGATAGTAATTAATGGAAATATGATTATTTCCTAAATTTCTATCACTTACAATCTTTGAATGGAGGTTTGATATAGCTATAATATTTTCTTCTGTTTTATATGACTTATCTACCTCACTATTTATAATTTTATAGTCTGCATCTGTACATAGAGAAACGTATTCAATATCATCAACCTTTGGAATCCTTTTTTCAAAACCTGTTATGTCAAATCTTATGCCAAGAAGGACAAGACCCATAACAATGGCATAGACAACTAATCCTTTATATTTATTGAATACTCTCCATCTCTTTTGAAGCAGCATTTCTGAAGCAAAATAGCCAATAACTGTCCCAATAATAGCACCTATAGTAAAGTTAGTTAGAGTACCATTATTTCTAAAATTATAGATAATTCCCCCTAGCAACATGAAACAGAAAGTTACACCATATTTAAAAACACCATTTAAATGCTTTATAGATATTATTTTAGAGGCATTTTCCAGATTTCTTCTGTTATACAGGTATAAGGCAAAACCATAAAAAACAATGCAATATACCAAGCAAGTAATATAATACCTTATATCCTGAACCTCAAGAAGTAATGGTGATAAAAAGCTGTAATCACGTATCATATTTTGATAGGTAAAACCAAATACCAACTGTTCAAGATAAGTTACTGCCATTATATAAATCCCATAGGGTAATAACATAAAGATATATGAGAATACAAAATGCCAAAAAGATATACCTACTACAACTCCAATAAATGAACTTATAACAAATACAGTTGTAGATATCAGGGTGCTTTGTAATAACCATTCAATGTATTTTAGATGATGAGGACTATTAACTATTACTGATAAACCCATTAAAAGCAATGTATTGATTAATAAAGGAGCAATCAGCAGGGTCATACCCGCTAATATATGGCTGTTAAAAATTTGTATTCGTGTATAGGGATAACTATGCACGGTTGTATAAGCTTTAACCACTTGTAAATATCTAAATAGAATGATTGCAACTAGTACAGGTAGTAGAAGTAAAGTAAAATTAATTATTGAAGTATCAAATTCTAATATATTACTAATATAATAACTACTATAATTCTCACTAAAACCGTTTAATAGAATATATAGAGGCATCACAAAAAATAGAAATAGAGTATAAATAATGCCAAACCATCCATGTTTCTTTAAATCATTAATATAGAGCGTTAAACTAAAGAATGATGTCTTTGACTTCATAGCCTACCCCTCCCATCTCATAGATAAATATTTCTTCTAAAGTTAATGGCAGCGTATCTAATAATGAGGGATTAAACGCTTTTATTTTCTTTAGTGTTTCTTCCTTATTGCCTTTCAGTATCATTAAATGAACATTCCCTCTGCTTTCCTTATGTAAAATTTGAATGGTACTTAAGAGTTCTTTAGGTAAGCCTTCTTTGAATGCAACCTGTATTTTATAGACATCGGATTTTAATTCATCTAGTTCTCTTTCAATCAGCAGCTGTCCTTTGTTCATTATTCCGACTGAATCACAAATATCTTCTAATTCTCTTAGGTTATGTGAAGAGACAAGAATAGTCATAGCTCGGTCAGCAACATCTTGAACCAGCAAGCTCCATACTTTTTTTCTCATAACAGGATCCAGTCCATCCACAGGCTCATCTAGAATCATAACTTCTGGCATATAAGCAATACTTAACCAAAAGGCAACCTGCTTTTTCATGCCTTTAGATAATAGTTTTATTTTGGTAGTCTTTTTCATCTCAAAGACATTTTCTAGTTTATCAAATCTTTCCTGATTCCAAGTGGGATATGTGCTTTTATAGAACTCTGCCATCTTCTTAATGGTAAATTGAGAAAAAAAGTATAAGTCATCTGGAATATAAGCCAGCTTCTGCTTAATACTGTTATTCTCGTATACCTTTTCATTCTGTATCAAAACCTCGCCTGCATCTTGTCTATATACGCCTGTTAGATGCTTAATCAAAGTTGTTTTTCCAGCTCCATTTGGACCAACTAATCCATAAACAGAACCTTTTTTCACATGTAAAGTGACATCCTTGAGAGCTTGAAAGCCGTCAAAGCTTTTGCTCAAATGGTCAATCTGTATCACTTAATTCTCCCCTTTCTGTTACGCTATCCGTATAAACACTACCCATTATAGTTAATATATCCTCTTTTGATATGCCAATATAGTTGGCTTCTTTAATTAATTCTTTTATCTGATTTAAAATTACAAGGCTTTGCTCAGCGCTCTTATTCTCTTTCATTGACATAACAAAATGACCTCTTCCTCTAGCTGAATAAATATATCCCTCAGTTTCTAAAGCTTTAAAAGCTTTTTGTATGGTATTTGGATTAATGGTAAGTTGCCTAGCAATCTCTCTCACTGATGGCAGTTTTTCATCTGTTTTAAGAACACCACTAAATATCAGCTCTTTAATGTTCTTAATTAATTGCTCATAGATCGGTTCCCTGCTCCTTAGATCAATTTGAATCATCGCACACCTCCTTAGTGTATTAACTGTGTTATATTATATAATACAGTTAATACACTGTCAATAACTTTTTTGTACTATACTCACTAACATTCAAAACAATTAACATAACAAAAGCTAGCATTAAGCTAGCCAAAACACTACTATTATACGCCAATCCATTCGTAACTTTTGGCGCTTTAACATATCATTTTCTTCTTATCTAATACTTTCTTAGCAAATAGTAATGATATTGAAATTTGTTAAGAAGCTGTTGACTGTGTTCTTTCAGTTCTTTATAATAAGTCTCACATGGTTGGATTTGATTTTGCTTCATAGAGTTGACGGTATAATAAACAACTTCATAAACCTTAACAACCTCTACAAAACTATACGTGTTCAACTCTATCTTTTCATCAACTTCAAGAGCAAACTCTCTTAAAGTCTTATTTTCTAGCTTTTTAATACCTAACAGTTTTAACAGCTCAAAGGTCTCATTACTAAGTTGTCTAATTCTATTCGAGTTTGATAATTTCTTATATCTATAGCATTTGATATGATGGTGAATAACCTTTATTATAACTACAATAAGTATAAGTAAACCAAAAAATATGAGTACTGAAATAACATTATTATTTTTGCTCCATAAAGTATTATTTGTTAAAGAGGATTTGTTTTTCTTGGTATCATGATCTTCTATGTTATTCTCTACAACGCCCTCGCCTCCACGATAATCAATTGTATTAGACATGGTAAAGCCTGGTGTTGGTTCAAAGGATATCCATCCAAAGCCTTCCAAGTATACTTCAACCCAAGCATGAGCATCTTTTCCTTTAACGTAACTAATTTCAGATGGTTTGAGCATTATCCCAAACTCTTCATCCATGATATCCTTTTTCCATGCAATGAAGCCTTTTACAAATCTTGCAGGTATATCTAATGACCTAAGCATAAGAACCATTGCAGTAGCATAATAAGTGCAAAATCCTTTTTTTGTTTCAAATAAAAAATAATCCAAAGTATCTCTATCCTCTTTCGGCAATGCTGTGTTATAGGCATACTGATAGTTTTTCCTAAGATGTTGTTCTATAGCTTTTGCTTTTTCATACGGTGTTTCATATTCCTCTGTTAACTCCTGAGCAAAATGCCTTGTTCTATCCGTCATCGTTTCATGTATTTGAAGATACTTACCTTCAATAGACTGTGAATGATGGTAAGCCGTATGCTTTCCTGAGTGATAGTTTTCATAAGCAGCAACAGCATTGACCATCAGCTTTTCCTCAAGGGCTGAGCTTCCGTATCTGGGATTTAAAAAAGTATAGCTATAAGAAGTATTAGTAGATAATAATTGGTTCACAGAATAATTTTCACCATGATAAAGGGTTATATCCTTTTCTTTTAATTTACTTCCTGCATCTAAATCAAAAGTATTCAGTGATGTAAATACTGTTTTAGTCGATATATTTTTATAAGTGACGGTTACCTCATCTTTGTAAAAGTAATGCTGCTTCAATTGATTCTCTAGATCTTTCTGAATGGGTAAACCATACTCTAAAATATAGAGTCCCATTACATTCATATCAGCATTAAGAATGGTAGGATTTTCACCTTCAACGGTCTTTAACCATTGCTGACCATCAAAGGTATCACAAACTTCACCACGTAAATAGAGTGTTCTTGGTGCTTTTACCTCAAATAGAATATCTTCACTAGCTTCAAAAGTTTCAATAAGTGCTTCATGACTACTAAATGTATGTAACCCATCAGCATTCTTTTGTTTTCCTATGTTTTCAAACCAGTCCTCTATGTTTTCTACCCACTGTAACGGTTCTGGGCAAACTTGATTAAACAGTAAGGCTAAGCCAACCACTAGAACAGCAAATAGGCACAGATTACTTGAAAAACCATAAAATCTATTCTGTTCTTTATTGCTCACATTGTTAAAATAAAAATCATAAAAAAAGTAAAAAATAAGACTAATAACATAAAGAATAAAAGAAAACTTGTCATCAAATTGCTGAGTTATCATAGTTATAGAGAAAATAATGAGCCCTAATAAAATCATTCTTTTTAGGTAGGTTTTTCCATACATATATCTTCGAATATATAGAACTAAAGCAATAGTCAAACTAGTTATAGGAAGATATTGAGCTTCAGATGCTAAGGGTAAACCCTTAATAAGGGATTGAAGGCATTGAAATAAGCTCTGTGCCAAATAACCCATAACATCAGGTATCCAAGTATATACATGCTTTAGTAAAATAAGACATAACAAACCTAAAAAAAAGCTGCTTAAGGTTATATAAAAAGTATATTGATTTATAAACATAAGGCTAATCAAAATATGTATAATCAAGGTGATGCCCAATAGCTCAGTAGAGTTAAATCTATACCATAATAGATCACTTAGAATAACAATTAAGCTATAAACCATAAGATAACTTATAAAAAATATCAAAAACTGATCGAATGCAGCTCTTAACCGCAACTTCATAAACCCCACCACTCTAGCTTATATTTTTTATTCTAATTAAACTTATATTATCTAACTGCTTCTATCCACCTCTATATAAATAATCTCTACACCACTAGTTTTAAGTGATTCTATAATTTCCTTAGAAGTCGTTTGCTCCACCTTAATTAAGTCAGCTGGTGAAATATATAGCAAGGTTACATTCATTTTTTTACATTTTTGATGCGTTAGACTAGCATAAAGTTCTTTTGTTATATGGGATGTGATAATCATCAGATTATGATACGAATCAAGTTCATCTCTTATTTGTAGTTGATCCATCATTTTGCTGATATATAAACCAAAATCCATAGAATGACCAAATTGAACGGGTGCTAAAGCTTGATAAAATCTCTCAAAATCAGAGAATTGATGCCCCTCTAATGCTACAGAAGATAAATGATAATACATGAGTTTACAAGACATATTTCTCTTTAACATATAGTGAATCATATGAACTGCTGTCTCAATAATTTTATCCTCTAGGGCAATATTGATTTCATAAAAATAGTGATGCTCTGTAATATCTAGGAATAATAAACTAGCATTATTAACAGCAACTTGATAAGCTTTTACCATCATTTCATTGTATTTTGCTGATAATTTCCAATGGATACGATTGATTGAGTCTCCATATTCATAGCTTCTAATATCTTTAAACTGATCATGTTCTTCATTAAAATACCCTTTTACGATATTAGTATCTTCAACTATTCTATTCTTAATAGGTAAATATTTTAAGTCTTTTACATTAGGATAAACAAGAATCTGATGGGTTTCTATTTTCTTATACTTGATTTTAAATAGATTAAAAAAATCCCGAAATGTAATGGATGCAACACCAATATGATAATTACCTCTATAACGACACTCAAGAGGTATGATGATTTCTTTCGACGACATAGGATATAAAATGCTTAATGATGGAACATATTGTTTTTTGAAGAGAATTCTATCTCCAGTTAGTTTTAATTCTAAAGGACAGTAAACAAACGGACTTCTATTTTGCAGAGTAATCGTGTAATCCACCTTATCCCCTTTTACAATCATTCTCTTATTCACACTGCTAACTATCCTTAAATGCGCATAGGTAAAATAGAGTACTGCTAAAGAAACAATAGGAATTAATAATAAGATGTATAAGGTTACAGAAAAAATATAAGATGGAACCTTATAGGTAAGAATACTAGTTATAAGCAATACACTTCCATAAATGATTCTATTTCTATGCATTGAAATCACCAGTAGGTATACCCACTTCTTCCAAGCTTTGATTTAAAACATCTTCTATTGTAATCTTCTCAAACTTAGCTTCATTTCTTAATAAAACCCTATGTGCCATGACCGGTAGATAGACGTATTTGACATCATCTGGAATAACATATGTTCTCCCACTATAAAGCGCCCATGCTTTGGCAGCCTGAGATAAGTAGAGCGATCCCCTAGGTGAAGCTCCTAATAAGAATGCATCACAATTACGTGTTTTAGAAACAAGAGTGACTATGTAATGCAATATAGTATCATGAATGTAAACCTCACGAACCTTTTGCTGCAAACGGATGATATCTTCACATGATGCTACTGATTCAAGCCGTTCTATTGGTTTAACCTGTTCGTATAATCTTAGGATATTGATTTCATCTTTAAAAGGAGGATATCCTATGGACAACTTCATAATAAATCGGTCTATTTGTGCTTCGGGTAATGGGTAAGTACCTAAATATTCTATAGGATTCTGAGTTGCCATTACCATAAAAGGCTTAGGGAGTTCATAGGTATGTCCATCAATACTCACACTTTTTTCTTCCATAGCTTCCAATAAACTAGATTGAGTCTTAGGAGGCGTTCTATTGATTTCATCAGCAAGCAGAAAATGCGTCATAACAGCCCCTGATCTGTATTCAAATGCATTCGTTTTAGGATTATACATAGAAAACCCCGTTATATCAGAAGGCATAACATCTGGAGTAAATTGAATTCTACTAAACTTACCATCAATTGATTTAGCAAGCGCTGACACGAGTGTTGTTTTTCCAACACCAGGAACATCTTCTATCAACACATGAGAGTCACATGACAAAGCTACAACCAAGCGTTCTATCATTTGTCTTTTTCCAACAATGGCTTTCTCGATATTGTTCACTAAATTTCGCATGACAATCCTTGCTTGCTCCATCGTAAACCTCCATTATTATTATAGTAAAATTATAGTATACATCTTATGAAAATACAAGATAACGGTGCAAACATATTGACTAAATTTAAAGAATATCTATCCTTTACAATGTTTTCCAACTCTGCTATAATTGCCATAGCAACTAAGCACAAGGAGGCAATTATGGAAAACAAAAATCCAATAGTAAAAATAGAAATGGAAGATGGCGGTATAATTAAAGCTGAGTTATACCCTCATATTGCTCCCAATACTGTCAATAACTTTATATCATTAGTACAAAAAGGCTATTATGATGGTCTAACTTATCACAGAGTAATCCCTGGTTTTATGATACAAGGCGGATGTCCATTAGGAAATGGAACTGGTGATCCAGGCTATTCTATTAAAGGAGAATTTAGTAGTAATGGTTTCACCAATCAGCTTAAGCATACTAAAGGCGTACTCTCTATGGCTCGTGCTATGAACCCAGATTCAGCAGGATCACAATTCTTTATCATGGCGGATGATGCACCACATTTAGATGGTCAATATGCTGCATTTGGTAAAGCTACTGAAGGCTTAGACCAGGTAGACAAAATTGTAAGCGTTCAAAGAGATTCAATGGATAAGCCCTCAACTCCTCAAGTGATGAAAAAAGTTACTGTTGAGACTTTTGGTATAGACTATGCAGCACCAGAAACTCTATAGAAGTTTTTCCCAGTAACCAAATATAATTAAGTATCGTAAAAGCAATCCATCTTGGATTGTTTTTTTATTATTATGATAACAGATGTTGTTTGGTTTAGTATTACCCAACTATATATACTATTTATCTCTAAAGCAGCAGGAACTGTCCCTACTGCTTTTTTGCATCAGCAACTCTCCCTATTCTTAATTTATGGAGAAAATGTCAATATAGTATAAAAAACGTCAATATGCAGTTAGACAAATTACATAAATGTATTTATTATTGATATAGAAACTTATTGACAATGACTAAAGGGTTCAGGGGGGTGATTATAATTATGTCAGATATTATAGAAAAGTGGTTTAATGATACTATCAGACCAGCCTCTAGGGTGGACGGTGGAGATTTAAGGTTTGAATCGTTTAACGGACAAACATTAGTCATTGGAGCCTATGCAGCTTGTGCTACATGTCTATGTTGTGAAAAGAGAATACAGGATTGGCTGTCTATGGAGATGAAAGAACTTTATCCAAATCAACTGTTTAATATAAAAATTAATCGTTATGTACCCTATTATAAAAGCTAAGGAGATAACTATGCCGCATCAAAAAGTAAGACGAGGGAGTTTACCGATCGAACAATGGATTAGAATTGTATTTCAACAAATTGATACAATGATTATTGATGAAGTGTATGAATTAAAGGATTGGATCATACAACAAGGGTCATATACAACTTCAGGCTACTTGTGGAAAGATAAACCACATGCCATAACCTCAGGTCAACTATGGGGTGGACCAGATATTACTGCTGTATTTAATAGTGATATTACTATACCTCCACATTTTATGGGTAACGACGTTTATTTTTCTATGAAGGGTTCATCTGAAATAATGGTAAGCGTTAATGGTACCTATAAAGCAGGTTTAGATCCTAATAGGCAATGGTTTAAACTAGTCGATGCTCATGAGTCCTTAAATCAATACCACATAAAACTGGAAGCCTATACGCGTTCCAAGCCTGACGATGATAGAAATACGGATGTAAGCTTAACACATGTTGGATGTGTACACTACTTTGAATACCCTAAACTGTTATTACTAAACCAACCGTTAATAGATTTAAAATATGATTTAAAGGTTATATATGATTTAGCTTATGCTGAAAAAGCAGATAAAGATACTAAAGATTACTTGCAATACCATATGAAAAATATACTAAAACTATTTCCTAATTACGGTAGCCCAAAAAATGTCTTTATACAACATCTTCCAGTTATAAAGCAATATATTCAAGAGAAAATATATGGTAAAACCACATTGATTGGAAAAAAAGGTAAAGTAGCGCTAGTAGCACACTCTCACTTGGATATTGCTTACCATTGGAAATTGATACAATCTATACAAAAAAATGCTAGAACTGCTTTGATACAATTAGATTTAATGGATCGCTACCCAAATTTCAAATTTACCAGTTCTCAAGCTTGGATGTATGATACTCTAGAAGCTAATTACCCATCCATATTCCAAAAAGTTAAGGAAAGAATACAAGAGAAAAAATGGGAAATAGTAGGATGCATGTATATAGAGCCTGATTGTAATCTTATAAGTGCAGAGAGCTTTGTACGACAAATCTTATATGCAAAAAAATACTTTAAGCAGATGTTTGATATTGATGTTAATAATGCATGGCTTCCAGACAGCTTTGGTGTTAATTCTATCCTACCTCAAATACTTAAACTAAGTGGTGTTGACTACTTTGTCACTCATAAGCTTAGTGTCTGGAATGATACGAATCAATTTCCCTATACTCATTTTAAGTGGAGAGGATTAGATGGTACATCAGTCAATGCCTGTATTCCACCGATACATTTTGTTACTTGGATGGATCCCGATGAAACGATTAAAAACTGGGATGATTTTCAATCCAAAAACTATTCCGATGTAACCTTGCAGGTCTATGGTTATGGAGATGGTGGTAGTGGTGTTACGGATGAAATGCTTGAGATTTATCACAGACAGGAAAAGCTACCTGGAATACCCTATCAAGAAATTTATTCAATCCATGATTTTCTAGATGAAGCTTTTAAAAATGAACAAGAATTACCCGTCTGGGATGGTGACTTATATTTAGAAATGCATCGAGGTACTTATACTTCAAAAGCTAAATTAAAGAAATACAACCGTCAAGGTGAGTTCAAAATAAAAAAAGCAGAAATACTGATGACATTATCCCATCTATACCAAAAGAATCCATCCTATCAAAGTCATATGGAATTACTATGGAAGCAACTCCTACTCAATCAATTCCATGATATTTTGCCAGGAAGCCATACCCATCCTGTAGGTATAGAAGCTGTAGAGTCTTATGAAGATTTTCATTTAAGAACAGATGAGTTCATTAATAAGTGCTATCAAAGCTTGCTTAATCAAAACGAACCCGATACTTATTGTATATTTAATCCTTCTATTACACCTAGAAGCTATTATGCACATATCTTGCCTTATAAATGGCATCATGATATGAATGCCTTGATAGATAATTCAGGTAATACTTACTATGTACAAGAAATAAATAAAGCAAATGATGAAAAAATATATATTGCAGAGATTCCAAAAATAGATGGATTAAGCTTTTATAATTTTTGCAGGACATCCATTCCTCACAAACCATCAACTTTAAAGGTTAGTCCTACTCATTTAGAAAATGATTTTTACAGTATATTAATAGCTGAAAATGGTCAAATCTTATCCATTGTAGATAAGAAAAGAAATAGAGAACTCATCCAGAAAGATAAAATTGCCAATGAATGGATAATGTATGAGGATAAGTCAGGCGCTTTAAATGCATGGAATATTCCTTCATATTATAAAAACCAAAGTGCTTTCATGCCAGACTGGTGTAATATATGTGTTCATGAGGAAGGTCCTTTAGCAGTTTCTATACGTATGGAAAGGTATTTTAATAAAAGTCATGCTGTTCAGATTATAAGATTGTTTGAAAAGAAACCACAAATTGATTTTGACATATGGATCGATTGGCATGAAGAAGAAAAGCTATTAAAAGCAGTATTTCCTCTCAATGTGTTATCAAAAACTTATACAACGGATACATCTGCTGGAGGCTATATAAGAAAGAGTTCTAAAAACACAAGCTGGGAACAGAGCCAATTTGAAGTTCCAACTCACAAATATGTAGATATTTCAGATGGTGCATTAGGCGTTTCTATTATCAATGATTCAAAATACGGATGTGATGTAGAAGATAGTACAATTGGTATAAGTTTATTAAAAGCACCTATCTATCCTGATACCACAAGTGATCAAGAAGAACACACTTTTACCTACTCATTTTATTCTCATGATGGACATTGGCAACAAAGTGACTTAATGCATTTATCTTATGACTTAAATGATCCACTCATATTGAATAAAGGAAAAGCTATTGATTCTACTTCTCTATTTAAAATTAATAATAAACAGCTAGAGCTCTTAGCAATCAAGCTGGCAGAAGACTGTTCTGATGATATTATTATTAGACTATGTGAGATACATGGCTCAGGTGGTATGGTAAAGATTGACTTTAACATTGCTATTGAAGAGGTGTTTATCATAGACCTTCTTGAAAACATAAAGCAAAAATTACCTTGTACTCATAATAGCATGGAATATACTTTTCATTCTCATGAGATAATGAGTTTTAGAATTAAAAGAAAGTAAAGTGGTTATTATGGGCATTTCACAAAGTTAAATTGTGTCTGTGAATGCTTTTTGAAATAAAACACCAAATACTAGGAGGATTATTATGAAGAAATTGAAACAAATTATGATTTTTGCGGTTTTAGCTGTTTTCCTTATAGGATGTTCTAAGCCAAAATCAGAATCAGAAGAAAAAACAGTCACACAGAGTCCAAACCAAACGAACGATGAGCAACAACATAAGATTAAAGTTGTTTATATTGATTGGGGAGAAAAGAATTCCACGCATCTAAAAGCTGCTAAAGAAGAATTTGAAGCCTCTCATCCAAATGTCACAATACAATTAAGCCCCGTTGTTGGTAATACAGGTGACTACAATACAAAAACCTCTTTAATGTTACAATCCGATGAAACTATTGATATCATGTTTCTTGATAGCTTTCAAGTGCCTTCTTTGGTAAGTGCTGGCTATTTAGCAGAACTCCCCGTCAATCAATGGAGCGATTGGGATGAACACTATTATGATAACGTTAAACAGGGAGTTATGGTAGATGGTTCCGTTTATGCTATACCTATATCCACAGATACTAGAGGTCTATACTATAATATTGATGTTTTAAATCAAGCAGGCATAGAAACACCCTGGAATCCTAAATCTTGGCGTGATATTTTGGATTCTGTAAAGAAACTGCATGATAATGATGTTAAATATCCATTATGGATGTTTGCCTCTGCTGCACAAGGCGAATCTACATCCATTCAAACCGTTGAAATGCTTTTATCTGGAACAGATGATTGGCTGTATCAAGACGGTAAGTGGGTGGTTAACTCCCAAGGAATGCTAGATACATTATCCTTTGTACAGGAGTTAGTCGATATGGGTATCTATACTTCCGCTGAATTAGGTCAAATGTTAGATAGAAATGCATGGCAGACTGGTGTTGAGTTATTTCCTGCGACTAAAGATATAGGCATTTATTTAGATGGTAACTGGAGAGGCACAGACTGGGAAACAGCTATACCTGAAGGCACTACAGAAAAGATTGGTATTACACCTATGCCTAAGCAAAATGGTGATGGTTTTACTTCAATGAGCGGTGGATGGACATTTGCAGTATCTCATTTATCAGAGAATAAAAACTTAGCGTTTGAATTTCTTCAAGTGGCAATGAATTGTGAGCACTCTATGACCTATGCAAACCTAATTGGATCAATGACTCCAAGAAAAGATACTAAAGATTTAAGTGATTATAAAGCATTAAATACCTATCGTTACACTATGTCCGACTATCTTCAATTCACACATTATCGACCTGGAAATGATTATTATACAGCAGTATCTACTGAATTACAGCAAGCTATTGAATCTGTTATAACAAGTCAAAAGACAGCCGAACAGGCAGCGAATGACTATACAGATAACGTTAAGCAATTAGTTGGAAAAGGTAATTACACAGAATAAAATCAGATTGCAGGTGATACTCATCTATCACCTGTTCAATCCTATTAACGGGAGGCAACAATGATAAAAACAAAAAAGCAAAAAATAACAGCTCTTCTTTTTTTTCTACCAGCATTTTTACTACTAGCTGTATTTTACATTGCTCCTGCAGCAGTTTCTATCTTTTATTCATTTACAAATAAGGCTCTCGCTGGTTTAAATGCTGATAATTGGACTTGGATTGGAATTCAAAATTATTCGGATCTTCTAAGAGATGAACGATTCTGGAAATCATTCATAAACACTATTATTTTTCTGTTTGGTTCTGCTATTATTGGACAACAAGTTCTTGGCTTTACTATCGCCTATTTGATGCGAAATAAAAGCAGAAAATTCAGAAGAGTAATAGGTTCCTGTGTCTTACTTTGCTGGGTAACACCAGAGGTAGTTGTTTCTTTTGTGTTTTTTGCTTATCTTAATTCAAATGGTAGTCTGAATGAGATTTTAGGTTTTCTTGGTTTAGGTCCTGTGCCTTGGCTTTTTAATTTTGCCATGATTTCCATAATAGGTGCTAATATATGGAGAGGTACTGCTTTTTCCATGATGATGTTTCAGTCAGGTTTAGATAATGTCCCAAATGAAATCTTGGAAGCAGCTTCAATTGACGGCGCTAATAAGACACAAAAATTATTTAGAATTATTATACCCTCCATGAAAGGGTCCATCGTTACCAATACAGTTCTTATAACTCTATCGACATTGGGACTCTTTGGACTTATCTACGCATTAACTGGAGGAGGTCCAGGGATGGACACAACAACCATACCTATTTATATGTACAATAAGGCATTTAAATCCTATCAAATTGGTTATGGTACAGCCATTGCTACCATATTACTTATCTTCGGAATTAGTTTAAGTATTTTTTACGTTAGAGCATCAAAGCACGATTTATAAGGAGGCAATTATGAAAAAAACACACATCACATCGTTGGCACTTATTTTTATAGCCTTATTATTTATTCTACCTTTACTATGGTTACTATTTGCTTCGTTTGATTTAGAAGCAAGCATGGCCTTTCAAGTACCTAAGCAATTTACATTTAATCATTACATTAAGACTGTAACCAATCCATTGAATGTAAGTTCTTTTTTAAACAGTTGTTTTATGTCGCTTTCTCAATCTTGTTTGGTTGTTATTATTTCACTTTTAGCAGCGTATCCTCTATCTAGATTTAACTTAAAAAGAAAAACCACTATACTTTATGGCATATTATTTTTAACGGGTTTACCTATAACAGCAATCATGGTACCTGTCTATTTAACCTTTTTTAATCTCCAAATAGAAAATAAGCTTTGGTCTACAACTCTTTTCTTAGTTGCTACATCTCTGCCTTATAGTATATGGATGATGAAAAACTTTTTGGATGGGGTTCCTTTTGCTTTAGAAGAAGCAGCATCTATTGACGGTGCCAATTTTTCTCAAAGGTTGAGAAAAGTAATATTACCTGGCATTTTACCAGGCACATCTGTTGTATTTATTTATGCTTTTTCAGCAAGCTGGGGAAATTTCTTTGTCCCTTTTATTTTATTAAGCTCCATAGAAAAACTGCCAGCTTCAGTAACCATATTTCAATTTTTTAACTCTTATGGACAAGTAATCTATGGAGAATTGGCAGCATTTTCTGTTTTATATACTTTACCTGTTTTAGTCCTATACATTCTTTCTCAAAGGTTTATGGCTAATGGATTTGCATTTGGAGGTGCTATCAAATAGTTGATTTATAACGTAAAATGAATATGCTTATTCTTCTGTCTATATTCAGAAGGTGTCATATCATGCTTGTCTTTGAATAGTTTGCTAAAATATGGAATGGTTTTAAAGCTTGCTTTTAGAGCAATTTCCGTTATAGACAGATTGGTATTCAATAGTAATTTTTCTGCAATACCAAGTCTTACATAATTCATATACTGAGTCGGGGTCATATTATAGTATTTTTTCATTTGACGGTTTAGATACGATTGTGACTTTCCTGAAACATCAATCAACCATGAAAGATCATTGGTATAGTTATCACCCTGTTTAAATTTTTTTGTTGTATTGAGTAACCAAGATGGTATGATGCTATCGTTCGGCTGAATAAGTTCCATGTACGTTACTAAAAAGTCAAGTAGTAAACTTCGAAAGATAATTTCTTGCTTCTCTTTATCTAGATTATTACTTAGAAATTCTATTTTTTGCATATAGACATCCCAAATACCTAAAGGGATCTGTATAATATTAGATTCCTTAATCTCTTTGGGTGGAAATAGTAGCAATAACAAACGGTTAATATCCTCTGATAGTAAAGATAAAGGAAAAGATATGTTAATCCAACGGCATCCTTCTTTAGAAATTGCTTTAAAATGGTGAGAATTCTCAGGAAAGATAAATTGAGCAGTTCTAGCGTTCAATATAAATTTCTTATCATTATAGTAATGCATCAGTGATCCAAAGGTCACAAAAAAGAACTCCGCAAAATCATGAGTATGATGAGGGTTAGAGTCACCTACTGGTAAGTAGTGATTTCCTATGCATATTGGACTTTTTAAAGTACTGTAAGAACTAAAAAGTCGTTTTATCATATCTTTCACTCCTTAATTTAATGTCTTCAATATAGCATAATGCAAGTGTTTTTTCAATAAATTTTTGTGCATATGTACTAGAGTGCTATGCTTTTGCTAGATATTTACAAATAAAATGAACGAAAGCAGGTAAATCATGTTAGAAATTTTAGAGAGAATTATCCCCATTATCTTGTTATGCTGTCTTGGAATACTTTTAAGATATAAAAAAACCTTTTCAGAAGAAAGCATACACAACATAAAGAAACTTGTAATAAATATTGCTCTTCCAGCAGTTTTATTTAAAACTTTTTTAGTAATGGAGATTAATCGTGAAGACGTATTCTTATCTATAGCCATTATCATACTTTTGCTTCTGTTTTTTATAGCTGGTCGATCCCTGAATAAAATATCATGGTTAGCCCATACACTCAATCCATATTTAAGTACTAGTTTTGCCTATGGATTACTGGGTATACCCTTATTTAGTATTGTATTTGGTGAGGAAAACCTTGGTGTTATTTCCATATTTGGTCTAGGTCATGAACTATTTGTTTGGCTATTTTATTACACTGTATTAAGACTAGAATTAACGAATAAGAAAATAAACCCATTAGTATGGATGGGTTTTTTTAAATCTCCAATAGGAATTAGTATTTTACTTGGAGTTATCATTAATCTCTTGGGATTAAATTCGCATTTCTATACCAATCATTTATTGATTGGTTTATGCAATACTTTAACTTACATAGGAAGTATGGCAACACCGCTTATTTTAATTACAATTGGTTATGGATTAAAGCTTAAGAAGAGTTACTTATTATTAAGCTTACGTTTTGTGGTGATACGTTTGGTAATAGTATTTGATATAGGATATTTATACAAGCTTCTTATAATCAATCGAATAGTAATCCTGACACCTATATTTAATTATGCATACTATACATTTCTTCTATTGCCTCCTCTTTTTTCTCTGCCTATTTTTCTATCAAAAAAAGAGGGTACCATTAAAGACTCTACCAAAGAATCAGGTCCATCTATGGAAGTATTAGCAAACCATACCATTGTATTATGTACTTTGATTAGTTTAATTGGTTTTATTCTATTAGCTGTTGACTATAGCTTTAGGGCATAGGATATAAACTTATATCCTTGATATAGCAGCTAATTGCACACTTATACTCCATCCACATAATAAACATAATACAGAGCAGACATGTAAAATGTCTGCCCCTCTATACTTTTATTCTCTTAAACATCATTTAAATTCACTTAAAATATTAAACTTCATTTTGAATAAGTATAATAAAACCCCACGGTTCTAACTTAAATCTGCTATTACTATCTACTGTTAATTTTTCATCTGTAAAATAATCGGTATAGCTACCGCCATTAAATTTTTTTAGAGAAAAGTTTTTTTCCTCTTTAGAAAAGTTACCGATAAAAGTAACCTGATTCTGATCCTTCTGTCTTTGGTAAGCCAATACTGATGATTGTGTTGTATCTATTAAAGATAAATCGCCACCTGCTAAACCATTCCATAAAGCTTTGTTGTCTTTCTTTAGTTGAACAAGCTTTTCATAAAAATCCTGCTCTGTTAGATCACTCCAGTCAATTTGATCCTTCTCAAAAAATAGAAGCCTTTGGTCTAAAGACGCCTCTTGACCAGAATAAATCAAAGGCATGCCGGGCGCAGTGAAAATAAGTCCATTCATCAAGTCTTTAGAATCACACAGTCTTTCCTTAATCGTTCCATTCCATGAATTTTCATCATGATTGGTTATAAAATTCAATGGATATGAACCTTTAGGATAAGAAATAGTAGGTCTCTTAATGGCTGAACGGATATTTCTCATACTACCAATGCCTTTAGCTAACTTATTGATTGAATCTAGCAGGTACCAATTATAATTAGAATCAAAAGCATTTTTCATAAGGGCATAATTGGAGCCATCCTCAGCAAGCATCCATACTGGCTTTACTTCATTTAAAGCTACACTTACATCTTCCCAAAAGTCTAAAGGTACTGAGCCAGCTACGTCACATCGATATCCATCAATATCTGTTTCTTTCACCCAAAATAGCATAGCCTCCTTCATGGTTTGCCGCATTTCTTCATTATTGTAATTTAAATCTGCTACATCAGTCCAATCCGTGCCTGATGGTATAATTATTTCACCATTTACTTGGGTATACCACTCTGGATGCTCACTCACCCATGGATTATCCCAGCCTGTATGATTAGCTACCCAATCTAGTATTACTTTAAACTCCATATCATGACAGGTCTTAACTAGTTCCTTAAAATCATCCATTGTTCCAAACTCTGGATTAATCGCTTGATAATCGGCTACAGAATAATATGACCCTAATTCACCTTTTCTTTCTTCTTCTGAAATAGGATGAATAGGCATCAGCCAAAGAATCTCAACCCCTAGCTCTTTTAATCTTGGCAAATGCTCGCTAAAGGCTTTAAATGTACCTTCTTCAGTATACTGTCTTATGTTAACCTCATAAATAGTTGCATCATCGATCCAGCTTTCTTGATGATGGCTAATAATTTCATTGTCTTCATGATTATCATGCTGGCATGCTGTCAAAAATACGCTTAAAATCAAAATAAGTATTACATACCTTAGATTATGTATTGTTCTCAATGTTTATCACTCTCCCAATAATCCTATATATAATAAAGTCTATGCCTATTGACTTATTATTAACATAATTCAATAGAGTATTAGTTACCCTTTATTAGCCCCAGCAGAAAACCCTTAGGTTTCTAGTTGCTGTTAAAGCAACAGGAACCGTCCCCATCGCTTGCTTTTATTTACCTGCATCACGTAGAATACGTTCGTAGTCTTCTTGAGATTTTG
>JANQFZ010000003.1 GCA_028277605.1 Vallitaleaceae bacterium
AGCTGCTTATCTGTTATTTTGGATAATATTAAAGAGCCATCATGTGATGACTCTAAGGAAGCTTCTATCTCGGTTTGTACACTATCTCGTGAAGTACTATCTCCTCTGCCCTTGTCCTTATCATCTCCCTGTGTCTGTAGCTCTCGTAGAAGTTCTCTGGATTCGGTATCGGCTCTATCTTTAACATCTGTTCCTGTAGCACTTCCATTCTCTGGTGAGCTTCCTCGTTGACCTTGTACATGGTTTCCATCAGTGTTCCCTCTGCCCTGAGAAGACTGTATCTGTGTGGGTACTCTTCCTTGAGATAACTCATGGCTCTCATTCCGTATTTGCCTATCTCCAGTTGATTGTTCGATACTTCCAGTACGGGTTCTAGAAATCCTTGTTCTGTCATTTGGTAATCTAGGGTGACTGGCTTCATTTGCAACGCTCCTTTCATTTTGAATGGCTTTAATTTCTTTTTCAATATCCCTTAATATGCCTTCTGATAGATTACTTATGATACTGCCCATTCTAAAGATTAAAGCCTTTGTATCAAAATATCCTATGACTTTAAAGTTAGGGACTACCTTAAGTCCACATCTAGTAGCTGTCATATAATAGATACTTTCTGCAAGGGTTGTTTTGTGCTGATTTTTAACTTTCTCTATATCAAAACTTGATAGCCTGCTTTCCTCTATATCCTTTTCAAAACCTTTGTATAGTTTTAATTCTTGTTTATTTAATTTAACTACTGTAACAGCTTTTAAGTATTCATCTATTGTATTCAGATCATAATACTTTTTCAGCCTTATTAGAAGTAATGGTTCATTTTTTTCATCAATTCTCCAATATGCAGGATAACTAAATCTATTTTCCTGCCTTACGGTGGTATCTTTGATGTCAAAGTAGTTTTTTAGGGCTGGATAATCCTTACTTTGGTCAAAGACTGCTATTGATTTTGCTCCCTTTTTAATCCATCTGCCTATCTTTTGATTCCATGTCTTCATATCTGCAACAAAGGTGGCATCAGGTCTTTGGGCATAGATTAATACTGCGTCATCAAAGGTATGTTTATATACCCTTGCATGAAATGATAAGAAGTTCATCCATTCCTTACGGTCTTTAACTATTTCAGCTAAGGTATAGTCATATATATCCTTTACCTTGTTATATCGTCTCAATTCCTATCCCCCTCTCACATTTCCATTTCCTCTGTTTCTTCATCCATTTTGATTACAGATTTATCTTTATCAAGGGATTTATAGTACATCTCTAAAGCCTTTTCTATAATACTCATTACCTCAGCTTCCTCTTGTTCAGGCTTGAAGTGCTTGGTGAATACCTTGCTCCAATATTTCGGTGGCTTCGGCTTTTTTTCTTTATTCTTAGATTCTCCCTTTATAATGGCATGGGCTGATTCAAAGGTTAATGGTGTTTTTTTATCTGCCCCACGTAAATTTCTTGCCCTCTTCATATCTATTTTGAAATTTTCCTCAGTTACAATAGCATGGATGATATCAAGGCTTTCTTCCCTTAGATAAGATAGGTCTACTCCTGCACGCATGGCAATTTTACCATTGTCTACGAGTTCTTTGAATTCCTTCGGTAGTTTTGAAATACGAATATATCTGGAAACATTTCTTGCTGATAATCCATACTCATTTCCAACCATACCATCCGTATTCAACTTTTCGCCCAATGGGCGAGAAGTTAAATCTTCACTACTAATTGGTGATTTAGATAACTTCTCAATTTCTTCAAGTAAATCACTTCTAAATCCTTGCTTTTTCATTGCTTCATGTCTTACTGCAACAACAGTTGCCCTTTCTGAGTGAGGTAAATCTGTAAATGAGCGTTGCATTGTATTTGTCTCTGTTACAATAAGTAATGCTTCTTCCTCTGTTAATCCTTCCTTGACGATTGCAGGTATTTCTTTAAGCCCTAATGCTTTACATGCTTCAACTCTGTTATGCCCCGAAAGCACTTGAAACTTTAATTTCTTCTTTCTCACAACGATTGGCACAATAACACCAAACTGTTTGATACTCTCTACCATCTCATTAAATCTTTCTCCTTCATATAACTTAAAGGGATGATTTTCAAAGGGTATTAATTGTTCTATCTTAAGCATATCTTGTTTTGCTTTTTCATCTTTACTAAGCTCTTCTTCGTAATCTTCTCCAAAGATAGCCATAAAGGGCTGAACCTTTTTTACTTCATCTTTACCCAATCTACATCAACTCCTTATTTAGCAGCTCCTTTGTAAATGTCTCATAGGCTATAGCTGCCTTATTTATAGGCATATAGTCTATAATGCTTCTACTTCTTGCATTGGCTTCTCCAACTTTAACCGATTTTGGTATCTTTGTTTCAAATACTTTAATATGAGAGCCATAGGATTCTTTTATCATCTCTAACATCTCCTGTGCTAAATTTGTTCTCTCATTAAACATGGTTAATAGGATGCCTTCAAATCCGATTTTCTTATTGATTCGTTTCTTTATTTTGAATACTGTCTTTAATAACAATTCAAGACCTTTAGCAGACAGATACTCTGGCATTGCTGGAATCAGTACGCTATCACAGGCGGCTAGAACGTTTAGTGTCATTAGACCAAGAGATGGCATGGCATCTAGCAAAACAAAATCATAATCCTCTTTGATTTCATCAATAATAGTTCTAAGGATGTATTCTCTACTCATTGCTGATACTAATTTAATTTCAATATCCGATAAAAGGATACTGGCAGGTAATACGTCAACATTTTCTTTAGTAATAATGTACTTATCTTTCTCTGGTAGTTCTTCATCCATAATGACTTTCTCCATCAAATGATAAAGTGTTATATCCAGTTCAGAACTCTCAATTCCAAAGCAATCCGTTAAGTTTGCCTATAGCGATAGGTAAGCCTTTGGTGTAATCTCCAGCTTTTCCCCCGCTTCACACCGTACATGAAACTTTCATCTCATACGGCGTTCCATCAATTATTATTTATGTTAGTTGAATTTCACAATTTCCAATTAAATCTCTTAGCTTATTAAGTTTAGATAAGGAATATCTAGAAATATTAAGTTTCATCATATATTTTTCTATTAAGGATTTGTCTTTTATGTGTATCAATCTGTGTATGTCATCTGTAACAAATATTAGATTTTGATATTTATCCGTTCCACCCATAAATTTTGGTGTTATATGATGTGCGTGCATTAAACCTAATTGTAATGGTTCTTTAGTTATCGCACACAGACCATTTTGACCGACATATAATGATATTCTGTTATCATTATATTCTACAGTTTGATTCTTAATAGGATTGTCCATCAAATAATAAAGTATAGTTTGTTTAACACCTTTTAATGATTTATGGATTTTCATTCTTCCTTCTTTTGTATAATTACAAATTTCCTGCGTAAAACACATTGGAGGTTTATTCGTTACTTTCGCTACTGGAAATAATGCTATTTCATCAATATAATAAACAATTCCTTGGTAATCAGAATAATATTTGAGAAACAATTTATTCTTTGTTCCTTTTTTCTTATACTTATCTCTAAGTCTAATTTTAAGGGTTTTGTTGATATGAAAGGCAATTTTATTAAAATCAACATTTACATTTGTTGCTATTCTATAATAATTGTGTACTCCTAGAATAGTTCTGTTAAAGTTTAAAATGTTTGACGAATCTTCGCTACCATATTGAATTAATTTAATTGCACCTTTTATTGTATTTTTAATTCTTTTTATTGTTTTATCTCTTATGTGTGATTTGACAACCCATTTATTTGACTTTCTATATAATTTGAACTTAAATCCCAAAAACTCAGAATAACCAGTTTTTAGGTTAACAACTCTTGATTTATCTTTATTTATGGATAATTTCAAACGACTAGCAAGCCAATCTTCTGTTGCATGTAGTAATTTATTAGCATGGTTTAAACTTTTACAATATATCCTAAAGTAAGTAGACCTAGGGAACTTCCCCCTAAGTCCCTCTCAGAACCGTACGTGAACCTCTCAGCTCATACGGCTCCAATTATCCAGCCGTTGGTAATATCCCTAGCCTCCAGTGTGCAAATAATCTCCTATCTCTCTTAGCAATGCTACCCAGCCAGTATTCAGCCCTTCGCCTGTGCTTTCGCTTCTTATATTTTCTGCGAACCCATTTAATCAGACATCCATTGATATATCGTAGTACTCCATACATCTCTGATTTATAGAAATGTGAGTAATAGTTAATCCATCCCTGTATTTTCTTATTGAACATCCTTGATATGTCCCATAAGTCTTTATCTACTTTGAGTTGTAGTTTCCAATCTCTTACTTCTTTACGGATTGCTTTCTTTGCCTTTTCTGATATAGCAGGCAGAAAGTTTGTAAAGAATTTTCCGTATTTACTTGTTGATTGCCTTGGTCTAAATGTATATCCTAGGAAATCAAAAGATATATTCGGATAATTTCCTCTGCGGTCATCATCTTTACAATACACTATCTTTGTTTTCTCTAGGTTTAGTTCTAAACCACACTGTTTGAATCTCTCCTCCAACCTTCTCTGTAGGTATTTTGCCTGTTTTAATGATGTACAGTGTGTTACTCCATCATCAGCATATCTTACCCACGGTATGGTTGGAAACTCTCTTACCATAAAATCATCAAATACATAGTGTAGAAATAGATTCGCAAGTACTGGACTTATGACACCTCCTTGTGGTGTCCCTGATTCTCTTGGTATTATCTTTCCATTTTCCATCTGAAATGGTGCTGTGAGCCATCTTTTGATGTATAGAATTACCCACTCATCGTTGGTATGTCTCTTCACCAATTCCATTAGATAGTCCTGCCTGATGTTGTCAAACAATCCTTTTATATCAAATTCCAATATCCAATCTTTTTTCCAGCATCTTGTTCTTGTCTTTTCTATAGCTTGTATTGCTGATTTATTTGGTCTATAACCATATGAATCTTCGTAAAATATGGCTTCTACTTCTGGCTCAAAGTATATTTTAACTACCATCTGTGCAATCCTATCTTCTACAGTAGGTATCCCTAGTATCCTAGTTCCACCACTTTTCTTAGGTATTGCTACTGCTTTTACAGGTTTGGGAAAGTAACTTCCTGAAGACATCCTATTCCAGATTTTGTATAGGTTATTCTTTAGATTCTTCTCGAAATCTTCTAGCGATTGCTCGTCTACTCCGCATGTTCCCTTGTTTGCTTTCACCTTCTCATAGGCTGTCATTACCACTTGTTTTGATATTTTAAACGGCTTTGTTTCTTGCATAAGTTCCTCCTCCTTTCAAAGTTGACTTATCCTTGAAACTGGATAATCCTTGTTCTTCGCTCCATTTCCATTACAGAAACTTCCTCACTACTACAACAAGGTCTGCCCCCATGACTGCATCGGTACTCTTATCTTGTGGTTCTTCCACTTGATACACTCCCTTAGCATCAGCCCGTGGGTTCCCACGTTCCGTACAAACGCCTGTGTTAAGTTCATGCCACCTTTATGCCGCCCACCGCTTAGACAGTAAACAGGTTTCCTCTAAGCCTATCCTAGGTTAACGACTACCCCCTAGTTTTGATGGAATCTCTACGCTTTCGACATTTTCGTAAGTGGTTCACTTGGTCATTCATCTCCTTAACACTCACCTGACAGTTAATTACTGCCTTTTCCTTAACGCTCAATACCATAGCTTTTGACTATAGCACCTTAAGGTGGTTTGAAACCTCCTCCTGTATGGCGATTTCGGTGGGTCTTCCACCATCATCTGTACAGCATAGCTGTCCTCAAGTAGCTACGCTACTTGGACACGCCTTCGTGGCGCACAATCATCTGCATATCTCACTATAAAGCAAGGTTTTAACTTTGATGCTCTCCTTAGAGTTACATATTTTGTACGTGAGTATGGAATTGATGTAGGGATATCCTCCCATTGACTAGCAATCCAATGATCAAATTCATTAAGAACAATATTTGATAATAAAGGGCTTAAAATGCCTCCTTGTGGAACACCTTTTGTAGGTATTCCTATACCTTTAATCTCTGCTTTTAACATTTTTGAAATAATGGAGATTATTATTTTATCTCTAATACCTAGTGAGTAAATCTGCTTTAAAAGTTTTCCGTGATTTACATTATCGAAGAAACCTTTAATATCTACATCTACTACATAATGATATTTTGAGATATTCATTAAAAATAAACTTCTTGCAATGGCATGATGTGTGCCTCTATTTGGTCTAAATCCATAACTATGTTTATAAAATTTCGCCTCACATATTGGCTCTAACACTTGTTTTATACACTGCTGTATTAGTCTATCTTCAATTGTTGGTATACCTAATGGTCTTTTATTTCCATCTTCTTTATCTATCTCAATACGTCTTACTGAATGAGGTTTGAAATCTCCTAATCTACTTCTTACATAATTAATTAGTTTTTGTGGCTCTATATTTCCTATATCAACTATATTTCTTTTATTAGTACCACCTGTTTTACTTCCTTTATTCTTTTTAATATTACGATAGGCAAGTAAAATGTTTTCTTCGCTAATTATTATGTCATAAAGTTTTGTAAAGTTTTTACCATTTTTACTTTGTTCATATAGTTTGTCAAATACACTTTGGATATTATAATATTCGTTATTCCTTAGTTTTTTCTTCTTAAGCATTTTCATTTTAATTGCTATAGGTCAGCTTTTCTCCTCTTGGATTATTTTGCCTCTCTTAGTCATAATCGAAACCCTATAATTGTATCAGTTAAAATTTAACTATTTAATATAATAATTGACTAGTGGCTATCCCTCCACCGATTATTATCACGGCTTCTTCGGTACTATGCCACCACTTTCACAAAGATTAAGATTAGGTTATACTTTCGCTTTCCCTATCAATGTTTCTAAGAGTTGTTAGAATTCTCCACATTCTTTGCTTACCACGTTCCGATAACTCTATCTTGATTTTTCAATCATATATATCCTTAGGTTTTCTCTATAAGCCTGTTTGCTTGATATTGCCTGTAACAATATAAGGTTTTTCATAACAACCATTCTTACTAAACCTCACAAACTACACACTTAGGTGTATATAGCCTTTAGACTAATTCTGCGTTTAGACCCTTACATTCGAGAATTCGTCATTTAATCATTTTATAATTAAAATTCTAACCATAGATATTTTAAAGACCTCCAGCCTATCGTACACTCGACCATCTCTGGTTCGCATTTCCTCAGCATAATCTGTTAGGGTGTATTCTCAGCTGACTTCACCGAGCTTTATGACCTCCTCACTCTAACATGAAGACGCCCTTCGGAGTATTAAGGCAGGCATTTCAAGACGTTACTCTATCATTACACCTGTCGAGTTATCAGTTCTCCTAAATTGAACTGTTTACGTTCATTATTTAGTGCATAACCTTTTCAGTTATGAACGTGTCGCACGATTATCACAATCTACAACCAATACCTTATATCCCATATTTTTTAATACTGTTGCTAGATTTCTACATGTTGTACTCTTTGCTGTTCCACCCTTTTGACTTGCTATTGCTATGACTTTGCACATTTTAAAAACTCCTTTCATAATTAATTCTCATTGTTTTCTTTTTCTTTAAACGCAAAAAGACAGGATTTGATCGGTATAATCAAATCCTGTCTTCTATTTATCAATTAACTTTTATGTGTAGACATGTCTACTTTTATTAGGTACGCACTGCAATGCAAATTTCAAGCTCTCCGATTGGCACTTTATTTCTAAAATCTC
>JANQFZ010000085.1 GCA_028277605.1 Vallitaleaceae bacterium
CTCACGATGGACACCCTTGTCTTTGACTATGTGTTTCCCACTATCAAGGCACACTACGGTCTTGCACCGATTAGATTACGCCCATGCTGGGCAAACTAACAAGGGTGACACGAACTTCTAAAGTTAGTGCCACCCAAATCAATATTGATGTAGACTATTTTTCTACAATAGGAATCCAAATTTCACATCGATAATTTTCAGACTGAGGATCACCTGGTAGGTAGACCTCTAGTTCAGGAACATTATTCGCATGTTCATATTGAGTTGCAGGAAACCACTCTGAAAATATACGCTTCCAAATGTTTTGTATAGTATGAGGCATGGGACCAACGCTATCAAAGATAGCCCATGTAGCAGCAGGTATATCTAAAACTTCATAATTCTTAAGTTTATCAATAGGTTGCCCTTCAATACCAATGAGATAACGAAACTCTTCTTGTTCTGAATTGTAGTCATAACATACGCCGTAGGTGGTATCTGTAGTAGCTTTCATTTTTTGCAATGCACCGTTTTGGCAGACATCTTTCCAAAAATTTGGGACAATAGTATAGTTTTGTTGATTTTTTGTTGTAACAGCTCTGGATAAACCAACTAATTGAAAGGTATCTTTAGTTAAAATTTTGTAGTCCATACGCTTTTCTCCTTTTATTGATATTTGAAAGTATAGTGGTGGAATAGCTTTTAAAGCAGCCTTCTTTTTTCTTGCTTCTGATGGAGTGATGCCATGTAAACGTTTGAAAGCCTTACAAAATGCTTCTGGCGATTCATAACCATATTTATAAGCAATGTGATGTATCTTTTGATTGGTAAGAATTAGATCTTTGGCAGCTAAGGATAAGCGTCGGTGTCGTATATACTCCCCAAGGGTTATGTTTGATAACATGGTAAAAGTCCTTAGAAAATGATACTTTGAGCAAAGCGCTACTTTAGCAATAGTTTCTGAATTCAGTGGTTCGTTAATATGTTCCTCAATATACTCTAAGGCATCATTAAAAGCTTTAAACCAATTCAATGTACCACATCCCTTTCTTTAGAGAAATGCATTTCTCTTCTTATTATTATAAAACACTGATAAAGTATTTTTCCTAATCTATATTGCTTTAATCAGACAGATTTGTATTGACCTTAGAGTTAGTCTAAGGTGTAAGATGAATAAAAATGAACATATCAGCTAAAGACGATAAATAAATAGTTTCTTTTCATTACAGCCTCCTAATCCTTAGATATATTATAACAATGGATGAGATTATAAACAATTATCTTTTTCTAGTTTTACATTTATCAATAAGCATATGGGAAAGCTCAATTTTTGATACCATTTACTTATTATCAGGAGTTAGATATACTAAAAATAAAGATTGAGTCATAGTAACTATAAATAGTGAATTTTGTTTTGCGAGGAGAGAGAGATGAAAATTATAAAAAGTAACAAAAGACCGTCATCTTCTATTAGCTTTAAGATTGGAGATAACGTTCTTTTAACAGCTAATGGTGCAGTAAAATTGTATGTACCTTTACTGGTTCGTCATATGGACTTTTTTCCTTCTAGTTTCAAGTTAGAAGGTGGCAGCAAGGTTTTTAGAATCAAATACTATTAAACAAACTAATAAGATAATTAAAGAATTTCTAAAGAATTGGCAGCTTTATAGTGAACAAAATAGCAATGGAAAATCACATTATGATTTGTTGCTAAAATAGGCTGCTCAATCATAATAAATGTCTATAATATAACATAGAATACTGATATATAAAAATCTCATATAAAGTAATTTTAATGGTTATTAGTTATTAAGAGAGGTAGTCAACAATAAGTTGGCTATTTTTATATTTATGAAGAAAAGTATAAAAAGGAATATCATCTAATAATTCCTCTTATGGTAATATATTAATAGTGCTACTATTAATAACCTGTTTCTATACCTAAACCTTTGATAGTAATTTTATATTTTACAGCTACAATCAAATATGGTAAAATCAACAAAAAGAGTATAGTACATATTAAAATAATGCTAAACCTCATTAATTTCATCTTCATAAAAAATAGACAAAATGACTAAAAACCATGTAAAATAAAAGGGATAATGCATGAGGAGCGCTCACATGGTTAATAAAAAGTTATACGCCTTAGTTTTTGTTTTAGCTTTGATACTACTTGTTTCAGTTGGTATGGGACTATGGGTTTCAAGTGCCCTTTCTCAAGCTTCTCAGAATGAATTCTTCTGGGAATCTAAAAAGAATGCAAACTATCATATAATGGTTATTTTAGACGCTTCAGACCAAGCGTATAGCGAAGCTTTTACAAAAGGATTGATGGATAGTGCCAAAGAATATCAAATAGCGGTTGAGCTTATCAAAGTAGATCGCACAAATGGCAATCAAGCTTTACTTGACGCGCTTGATATGGCAGCGTATGTTAAAGTGGACGGCATTATTGTACATGCCTTTAATAATCAGACTATCATAGATAAAATTCAAGAGATAACCAAAATGAGTATTCCTGTTATTACTCTGAACGAGGATATAGCCAGTAGTGGTAGAATTAGTTATGTTGGTGTTAATCGTTATGCTATAGGACAGGCTGCTGGAAAGGTGCTCGCGGATTCTATTAAGGGTTCTGGCAAAATTGCAGTTATAGAACAAAAAGGTTATGATGAAACTTATTCTATAACAGAAGATCTGCTATTATTAGGGATTAAAGATGTATTAAAAGCTGATAGCAATCTTACACTTGAGTTAGTCCGGTACACAGAACAAGGTGTTTTAAGTGCTGAAACAGTAGCAACTGAGATATTAAATGAAGAGGAAGGTATTAGCGGTATATTCTGTACGAATGGACAGAATACATTGGGTGTTGTTCAAGTACTGCTGGATAAGAACCTCATAGGAGATATTATTCTCGTTGGCTATGGTAATGAAGAGGAAATCTTAAACTTTCTTGAGAAAGGTAATATTATTGAGGCTTCTATAGTTACGGATTACGAAGTTATTGGTCAAGAAGCGATTAAAGTTTTTAATGACTATATTAACACTGGATTAGCTTCTAACTATGTTAATATAGACTTACGAGTTATTAACGAAGCTACCATTTTGGAATATAGAAGTGAGATGAGCAAAGAACATGAAGATGAGTAGGTTTAGTTCGATCAAGAATAATTTAATTGTCTACTCTTTAAGCATTGTTTTATTAATGACCATACTTAGTTTATATTCGCTAAATATTATTGACCGATATAAGCATCAGATAGAAGGTATGTTCGAAAGACATATATTTTTATCTGAGATTGAAACTATGATGAATGAAATAGATGAAAATCTATTAGGATTTCTTAGTTCCAAAAGTTCTACACGCTTAAACGAGTACAACATTACAACTGAAGAACTTAAACGCCTAATGGGAGATAAGCCAGCCGATCTCTACAATATGGAAGATTTAATTATGAAAAATATTAAGGAATTAGTCAATGAATATATTGGGCAGGCAACCAAAGCCATCGAATATAAAAGACAGAGAAATGCCAGGCAGTATTACCAACATTACCAAAAAAGTGAAAAAATCAAAGCCTTTATTTACGACTATATTGATCAGCTTGATAGCAAGCAGCTCACAAGAAATTCAAAATCCTATCTAGAACTTGTACGTCAAATACCACGTTTGCAGACGATTACCTATATTATTGTCATAACCCTCATCCTTTTATCCATTTGTATTGTTTACTTAATTACGTCACGGATGGTAAGACCTTTCAGCCATTTATCTTATGCTGCTGAAGAAATTGCTCATGGTAATTTTAATACAGAGGATATTATTGTTGATTCTGAAGATGAGTTCCTTCTGTTGGCTACCGCATTTAACAAGATGAAAAACAGCATAGGACAATACGTTGATGAACTAACAAAACAAGCAGAGACAGAAGCTAAGCTAAAGGATCAACAAATGAAAAATATGAAAATGGTTCACCTTCTTGACAATGCCAAGTTATATGCTCTGCAATCACAAATTAATCCACATTTTCTATTTAATACAATTAATGCTGGTGTTCAGATGTCAATCATGGAGAGGGCAACCAAAACAAGTGAGTTTCTTGAAAGCATGTCAAGATTGTTTCGATATAACATTAAAAAAATGGGAGATAGTTGTACACTAAAAGAAGAAATTGAGAATATTAAAGATTACTACGATCTACTAAAGGTACGTTTTGGACAGCGTATTCAATTTCAATTTTATATTGATCCAACTACTATAAAATTAAAGGTTCCACCTTTAATTTTACAGCCTTTAGTGGAAAATGCTTATATTCATGGTTTAAGCGGCTTAGAAGAAGGGGGGACGATTACCTTAAAGACTATAAAAAGCAGTGATAGTACGATTATTACTGTAGAGGATACGGGTAAAGGCATGGAAGCTGCAATGATCCAACACATACTGAATAAAGAAAGAGATGATACTTATAACTCGGCATGTGGTATCGGTATTCGCAATGTAAGGGACCGTTTGGAGCTATTTTATCATACAACTGAAATTTTTAGTGTGGAAAGCTCTATAGGAGAAGGGGTTAAGGTTGTTATACGAATACCGCATGATATATCAATGGGGTGATATCAATGTATAAACTAATGATCGCAGATGATGAGCAGATTGTACTAGATGGTATTCAATTTATGATCGAGGATACATTTACAGATATAGAGATTGTTGCTATGGTACACTCTGGAAGAGAAGCCATAGAAGCTTGTCAAGCCATTGTACCCGATATTATATTTATGGATATAAAAATGCCCGGTATCAATGGAATAGAAGCTATAGAAACGATAAAGAAACGATATCAAGATACCAAATTCATTATTATATCTGCTTATGAACAATTTGAATACGCAAAACAAGCCGTAGAGCTTGGAGTCAGTGACTATATTTTAAAGCCCATTCATCCGCGTCAATTAGCTGACGTTCTTCGTAAAGTCACAGATGAGATAAAAAAGGAACGTGCACAGAAGTTTAATGAAATACGCAATAAAGAAAAGCTTCAAAAAATTATACCTATTTTAGAGCAAGGTTTTATATATTCCTTATTACTAAATACAGACTATGGTGAGGAACTGCAGAATTATCAGGAATTATTTGAAATAAAAAAAGAGTATGGCTATATTATGGTATTGGAATTTGGAGAAGGAGAGGATTATAAAAAAATTAGAAATAAGATTGGTATGGGTGTAAAAGGATATACCTTTTATCCAAAAGTCCAAAATGTAATTAAGTATAAGTGCAAATGCATTATAGGACCTATGATTATTAATCGTATGACCGTTTTGATTTATGAGGATACCTACGAGAAAGAATATGAACAAAGGTTAAGAGCAATGACTTTAGCTGAGCATATTTACGAAAAAACTTTTGAGTTTATGGATAGTAGTATTTATATAGGAATTGGTTCTTGCTGCCCACTCAATAAAATCAAAAATTCAATGGAAGAAGCATTGCATGCTCTAAATCGTATAACAAGTGAAAAAATCTTACATATCAATGATATTTCAGAGCTCAAGGTTAAAGAAAGTGATTATACTTATATTGACATTAAAGAAGACCAAACCCGCATTATTCAATTGATAGAAACAGCCGATGAAGAAAGTCTTAAACAAGCACTTAATGTCTTTTTTCATAAACTAGAAAAAAAAATTGGTTTAACCATTATGGATATGAATAATATTATTACTGAGCTGATGGTAATGGTTCTAAGCTGTTCTTACAGAAATAAACTGGATGAAGAAGAGGCTGGCTATTCTACTTACTTTAGTGAATTGAAACGCCTAGATAGCCTTGTTGAAATACAAAACTGGTGTATAAGAAAAATCGTCTATATAGCTCAAATAGTTCAAAGCAAAAAACATCAGCATGTATCGAAGGTGGTTCTGCAAGCAAAGAATTATATTGATAAGCATTATAAACAAGAGATGAGCTTAATTGATATATCTAAGGAAGTTTCTATTAGTCCGCAGTATTTTAGCAAAATATTTAAAGAAGAGATTGGATTAAGCTTTGTTGAGTATGTACGTAAGATAAGGATGGATATTGCTAAGGAGATGTTAAGAACTAAGAGGTACTCCGTTAAAGAAATCTGCTATGAAATAGGCTATCATGATCCAAATTACTTTAGCCGATTATTTAAAAAGCTGGTGGGTGTATCACCAACCGATTTTAAATAAAGAGGGGGATTGAATGAGAGTAGCAAAAAAAAAGTTAATAATGATTGGGATAGTAGGGTTAGGTATTATTATCATAACAGGTATACTATTAAGTAAGACAAATAAAGATAAAGCTGTTATAAAACTAGACAATAAAAAAATAACCATTGGTTTCTGTGTTGATAATTTAGTCATTGAACGTTGGAAGCGCGATCAAGAGATATTTAAAACTAAAGCTATGGAGCAAGACTTAGAGGTATTGATTTATAATGCGAATGAAGACAATGAGATACAAAATGAACAGATTAGAGCACTTATCAAGAAAAAAGTAGATGTTATTGTCGTTGTTCCTTATGATAAAAATGGCCTGACAGAATCTATCAAGGAAGCAAAGAAACAAGGAATCAAAGTTATTGCTTATGATCGATTAATAAGAAATGCTGATATTGATGCGTATATATCTTTTGATAATTTAAAAGTTGGACAGCTGCAAGCTGAAGCTTTAGTCGAAGTTGTTCCAAATGGAAATTATGTTATTATTAACGGCTCGCCTGAGGATAATAATTCTTCTATGTTTCATGAGGGCTATATGAATGTTTTAAGCCATTCCATAAGTGCAGGAGATATTCAGATTGTGGAGGAAATATGGGCTGGAGATTGGCGTGAAGAACCAGCTTATGATGCAATTGTAGAAGTTATAGGTCAGGGTAAATCTATAGATGCTATTATTGGTGCCAATGATCGATTAGCTGAAGCGGCTATTCGAGCTCTTTCAGAAAAAGGGTTAGCAGGAAATGTCTATGTAGCTGGTCATGATGCTAATATTTCAGCCTGTCAAAGAATAATAGAAGGGACTCAATATGTTACTGTCTATAAGCCTATTAAGCTTTTAGCTGAATCAGCGGTGGAGTTAGCTGTTCAATTAGTTAGAGGTGAATCACTAGAAACAGAAGAAACCATTCATAATGGAAGTTTGAATATCCCTTATATTAAGCTGGATGTTTTATCTGTTACAAAAGAAACAATGGAAGCAACGGTGATTGCTGATGGATTTCATGATCGTGATGCTGTGTTTCGAGATTAAAACTAAGGTTAATACATAAAAAGATACAGCTAGACTAATACGATGAGTTTTCATCGTTTTTTTTTTTTTTTTTGAAAAATAGTAAGCCTAGGAAAGTGGTTATAAGTGTGCTTTTATGCATGTTTTCTGTAAGATAAATTTAACATTAAAATTGTCTCTGTAAATATTTAAGGTTAAGATTATTTAGCTTAGTTTAGGTAGCCATTGAGTTAGATTAAAAAAATCAAGATAGAGCATCATTGTATCTATGGCTGTTTTATGAAGTTTTTTTTATACTTAAATCATCAATGGGTTATCCGTTTTTATGGATAAAAAGAATTAGGAGGTATTTAAGATGAAAAAGATTGTATCAGTGTTACTTGTTTTTACCATGGCAATGAGTATGATTGCCTTTACAGGGTGTCAATCCGATAAGGATTCACAAAGTACATCCGGTACTAATAAAAAAGGGGTTAGTATTGGAATAGTTTTGCCAACAAAAGAAGAGCCTCGTTGGGTACAGGACGAAGCAAGATTTAAAGCAGCTTTAGAAGGAACCGATTATAGTGTAGATATACTATTTAGTCAGGGTGATCCAGCCAGAGAAAAACAAAATGTAGAAACACTAATATCCAAAGGAATTAAAGTGCTTATCATAACGCCTCATGATGGTGCAGCTGCTGCTGCGGCAGTAGAATCTGCAAAAGAGGAAGGTATTACAGTTATCTCTTACGACAGGCTTATCACCAATACAGATGCTGTCGATTATTATGTAACCTTTAATTCTGTTTCTGTAGGTGAAGCACAGGGACAATATTTGGTAGAACAGTTGAATGGAGGCTCAGGAGAAAAACTATACCTATACGCAGGAGCAGCTACCGATAACAATGCTTTCTTATTCTTTGAAGGTGCATGGAACAAATTGCAGCCAAAGATTGCAGATGGATCCTTTATTGTACAAAACTCATCCAAAGCAGTTGAATACAAGGATAAAACTACTTTAACACGTGAAGAAATGGGAGAAATAATGGAACAGATAACAACTGATTGGAAACCAGAGGTGGCTAAGTCTAAAGCAGAATCTCATATTACAGCAGCACCACCATCAGGTAAAACATTTGTTCTTGCACCTAATGATGGTACATCACGAGCTATCTATGACCAATTTGCTAAAGAATCAGGTATTGAAGTCTTTATCACTGGTCAAGATGCTGAGATTCCGTCTATACAATATGTCATTGATGGAAAACAAAGCATGACCGTTCTTAAAGATGTTAGAAATCTTGTTGATGGTGCTATCAATACAGCAATGGATGTCTTAGAAAGTAAAACTGTTGAGACTAATGGATCTTATAATAATGGTAATATTGATGTGCCAGCAAAAGATATTAAAGTCATAACTGTAACTCAAGATAATGTTAAGGATACAATTATTGGATCAGGATACTATGATGCTTCAGAATTTGAAGGATTATAGAAATAGTCTAGTATAACATCATTTAATTTGTTAACCCTATATCAGAATAGTGATGGGCTCTTAGTCTATCACTATTCTAATATCAAGTCAGTATCAGCTGAAAAGAATAGGAGCTATTGTATGGGAAATATATTAGAAATGAGAAACATGACAAAAGAATTCCCTGGTGTAAAAGCACTAGACAATGTCAACTTCAAAGTAAAACAAGGTGAGATTCATTGTCTAGTTGGAGAAAATGGAGCTGGAAAATCTACTTTGATGAAAGTTCTAAGTGGTGTATATCCGCATGGAACCTATACAGGAGATATTGTATTAAATGGTGAGGTTCAAAAGTTTTCAAGAATTAGCGACAGTGAGAAAAAAGGGATTGCTATCATCTATCAGGAGTTAGCATTAATTCCTGAAATGACGGTTTATGAAAATATATTTTTAGGTCATGAGGTTGAAAAATCAGGTATTATAAATTGGCATAATACCAAATTAGAAGCAGAGAAAATGCTGAAAAAGGTAAAGCTTAACGTTCATCCCGCATCCAAAATTATTGACCTAGGGGTAGGAGTACAACAGTTAATTGAAATAGCCAAAGCCTTAAGTAAAGAAGTTCAATTACTCATCTTAGATGAACCTACAGCAGCTTTAAACGAGGATGATAGTGAAAATCTTCTTGAACTATTAATAGATCTTAAGCAACAAGGGATTACTTCTATTATGATTTCACATAAGTTGAAGGAAGTTATTAGTATAGCAGATACAGTAACGGTTTTAAGAGACGGTAAAACCATTTGTTCATTAAGCGCTGATAAAGGTGAAATCAATGAAAAAGATATCATCAAATATATGGTAGGACGTGAAATTAATGATATTTTTCCTAAACGTAAGGAAAAGCATATTGGAGATGTACAATTAGAAGTTATGGATTGGTCAGCATTTGATAAAAAACTTGGAAGATATGTTGTGAAAAATGCTGACTTTAATGTAAAAAAAGGTGAGATAGTTGGCATAGCAGGATTAATGGGAGCGGGACGTACGGAGTTTGCTCTTAGTATTTTTGGTAATTCAAAGAATTATGTCCTATCTGGACAAATGACTATAAAGAATAAAAGGGTTCATTTCACACAGCCGAAACAGGCTATTAATAATGGTATAGCTTATGTATCTGAGGATCGTAAAGGTAATGGCTTAATCTTAATTCAGGATGTAAAAGAAAACATCACAATTGCCAATCTAAAAGATATTTCTAATACTTATATTATTAATAAAAACGATGAAATAAAAGTCGCTAATGATTACAAACAATCGTTGAATATAAAAACACCATCCATTGCTCAGAAGGTAAGTCATCTAAGTGGTGGTAACCAGCAAAAGGTAGCACTTGGTAAATGGCTGTTTGCTAAACCTAATATACTCATTTTAGATGAACCCACAAGAGGTATTGATGTTGGTGCAAAATATGAGATATATACTCTTATGAATGAGCTTGTATCTAATGGATTATGTGTCATTATGATTTCTTCTGAGTTACCAGAGATATTGGGTATGAGTGATCGTATTTATGTTATGGCAGAAGGAAGATTAACAGGTGAGATTTCTATAGAAGAAGCATCACAAGAAAAAATTATGGAAATGGCTACAGTTTAGGAGGCAGAGACTATGTTTAAGAATATATTAGTATCTTTTAAGGAAAACATTCGAGATTATGGTATGTACATTGCGTTGGCTGTCATTATGCTTATATTTACTATTTTAACTGATGGACTGTTTATGACATCGCGTGTACTCTCAGATTTAATAGATATGACGGGCTATATAGCTGTTTTATCAGTTGGTGTAACACTAGTTATTGTCATCCGACACATTGATTTATCCATAGGCTATGTAACGGGTTTTTTGGGGGCGGTTGCAGCTATTTTGACCTCTAGATTAGGCATGCCATTATGGGCAATTGTACCTTTAATTCTTATCCTAGGTGCCGCAATAGGTGTTTTTTGGACAGGTACTCTGGTAGCAAAATTTAAAATACCTGCTTTTGTTGCAACATTAGCTGCTATGACTATTTTTAGAGGCTTATTAATACGTGTCACCAATAGTGCAACAATATTTACAAAGAATAAATCGTTCAATGCTATTGGTAATGGCTATATACCAGATATCGCACATGTTGGAGGGTTACATTTATTAACCATTATTTTTGGAGCTATTGCTATTGGACTATTGATATATATGGAGATTCGAAATAGACGTAAGCTTATAGCCTATCAACTACATGTTAGTACACTTTCAGTATTTATTACTAAGCTGGTATTTATAAGTGCAATCATTATGTATTTTGTTTACAAGCTGGCAATGTATAAAGGATTTTCATGGACAGCTGTCATTGTCGCTGTTGTCATTGTCATCTATAATTTCATCACTAAAAACACAACACTCGGTCGACATATTTATGCAGTTGGTGGTAACCCAGAAGCTGCGGAATTGTCAGGTATTAGTGTTAAATTGATAACTTTTATTGTTTTTGGATCCATGGGATTACTCGCCGGCTTATCTGGTATACTCTTTACAGCAAGACTGCAATCAGCGACACCAACAGCAGGTATGGGACTAGAGCTAGATGCTATTGCTGGAGCATATGTTGGTGGAACTTCAGCATCTGGAGGCGTTGGAAAAGTAACCGGATCTATCATTGGAGCTTTAGTCATGGCAGCTTTAACAAAAGGAATGGACTTAATGACGGTTGGAGTATCCTATCAATACATCATTCGTGGTTTAGTTCTAGTTTTAGCTGTTATCTTTGATGTAAAAACAAGAAATATGCGTGCAAAAACAGTTGTGTAGTTTATTAGATTAAAATTAAAATCGGGTGGGTTGATTATGAAAAATTTTAAACTAACCAATATACGAACTTTAATACCACTTCTTTTTTCGGTAGTTATTATTTTGATTGTACTGATAGGTGGTTTGTTCTATTACTTAACCCATTCTATACGGAATATTTACAGTATATCCAATCACATGGCAGATATCAAAGATAACTTAATGCAGGCAACTCAAGAGGGAAACAGCTTTTTAGAAAGTGATGATGAGGTTTATATTGATAAAGTCAAAAATCATATTTTTACAATGTTTGATTTAATTGAGGAGACTAGAACCAAAGTAAAATCAGAAGATATGCACAATTATCTCAATGCATTGCAAAAGGATGTTGAAACGTACTTAAGTAAATTTAATTATTTTGTTACCATCCTAGATTTTCAAGATGAATCTATGAATTTCAGTGAGCATATTAAGCCTATTTCTGATAATATGAAAATCAATATTGATGGTGCTAGGGAGCATATACGGATACAGTTAAAAAATACCCTAAATGACAGTTTAAGCATTACATTAGCTGCTGTAGGTATTATTGTAACTATAGCTTTACTATTTACTATAGGATTAGCTAGAACCATAAGTGTTTCCATTAAGGAAGTTCGGTGCAAGCTCACTCAAGCTACTAAGAATGGAGATTTAACAACTCAGATAAAGCTTAAAAATCATAATGAATTTCAGGAGATAGGTGAACTTATTAATGGATTTATAAACAGCTTAAGAGGAATAGTCCAGACGGTAAATGGGTCTTCTAGAGATATATCTCAGTATTCAAATACTATTGAACAGCAGCTACATGCTTTAGATGATGATATAGTGACTATGTCCAATACTTTGAGCACGTTGACTTCAGGTACAGAACAAACTACTGCCTCTACTCAACATATTACAATGCGTATTGAGGATATTGCAAAATCCTTTAGTTCTATCTCAAATGAAATTAATGAAGGAACACATTTGGCTCTCGAAAGTAACGAACGAGCATCGCAACTCGCAAAAAAGGTTAACCAGAAGATTTCTAATGCACAGAATCTCTATGATAGCTCAAAAGAACAGCTTTCAAAATTAGTAGAAAAAGCCAGAGAGGTAGAAAAAATCAATATTCTTACACAAACGATATTAGATATTACAAAGCAAACCCATCTATTAAGTTTGAATGCTGCTATTGAAGCTGCAAAAGCTTCAGAAGCTGGAAAAGGATTTGGAGTGGTCGCTGGGGAAATCCGTAAGTTAGCAGAGACTTCTAGTCAAAGCGCCAATAAGATTAGAGACGTTGTAGAAATTGTAATCTATACAGTTAGTGGGATGGCTAAAGAAATCGAAAAAATTATATCCTTCTTTGAAAGTAGTATAATGAAGGATTATGAGGATATGTGTGCATTGAATCAACAGTATAGTAATGATGCATTGACTTATAAATCAAAGCTTGATCATATTTATCTTTCTTTTTCAAGTGTTCATTCTGCTACTCAGGAACTGTCTAAGAGTATGAGCGAGATATCAGAAGTTATTAGCGATAATACAGAAGGTCTTATTCATATTTCTAGTAAGGCAGAAAATATTAGCAATGAATCAAAAGTTATTAGAACATCTAAGGAACAGTCGAATGCATCTATTGATGTACTTTTAGAGAGAATGAAAGAATTTAAGTGCTAAGCTATCTACAACGGTAGCTATTATGTCAAATGCTCAAGATGTCTTTATTGATAAACTTTCAAAAAAGACATCTTATTGTATTTGGCAAGAAAATTCTATTATTAGCTTTCATTTGTCTTTAATGTATCTTTACAAGCCCTTACATGCTCTATTTATATAAAAGCGTAAAAATACGTTAAATAAGGTAATAAAAAAATCACACATTTTCTATATTTTCTTTTCTGTCTGTGCAATCAGGATTTAATGGGGGCTTTAGTTCGGGTTGTGCTTCAGGCTTTAAATCAGTGGCATATAGTTCAGCAGCTTCTTCAACTCTACCAATAAATCTCATTTGCTTAGTTAACGGGAGTTTTCTAAAGTTTAATATTAAGTTAGTTTCATTAGAAGATATAACCTTTAAACGATTACTATAAGATTGGTCTAGTGTATCCGTATATCTAACGGGTTCATGCTCATACCCTTTTAATAGCCAATCACACGAAACTTCAAAATAATTGGATAAAGAAATGATAGTATTGGCTGCTGGTAGCACTTTGTTCTTTTCATAATTACTTAAGTTGCCTCTATTAATTTTTGTCGCATCAGATAATTCTTTCTGAGTAATATCTTTCCTTTTTCTTAAATGTTTTATCCGTTCACCTATTGTATTCATGTCGAAAACCTCCGTAATAATTGTTTAAAATTAAATATAATGTCAAAAAAACGTTGACAATGCTTAAAAATAAGCATATAATAGTGAATATAAAGACGATATGTAAATAATTAACAGCAACATGTCAATGAAATAGGTTAAGCGAAAACGTAATATTACTCCTCTATTATACTGTATAATTTGAAAATTTACCATACTTATACGTATAAAAATGATTAATCATTTATAAAGCAATATTTTAAGCTTAACTTTTGACAATCGCTCTATATAGAATCAGATGCTAACCAATGTTGAAAAGGGGATTAGAATATGGCAAAGCCAAGTAAAAGATTAACTACACAATTTGGCAAAAAAGTAAAAAAAGCTTTAATTGAATATAATCTTACCCAACATGATTTAGCTTTAAAGCTTGGCATCAGTGATAGCTACCTTTGCGATATTTTAAAAAGTGACAAAAAAGCTGTAAAATATAAAAAAATTATTTGTCATATCCTCAATATAAATGAAAGTTACATCTATAGCTAGCTAGGACATAGGAGATAAAAGCACGACCGAAAAATAGTAGGTCGTGTTTTTATTTTTCTTGGCTATAGCTGATGTTCTAGACGGTAACGTTTTGGAGTCAAGCTCTTATATTTTTTAAAAGTCTTTGTAAAGTGGCTTTGATCATGAAAGCCAAGTGTAAGGCTTATATCTGTTAAAGACTTATTCGTACTTTTCAAAAAGAATTCTGCTCGTTCCATTTTAAGCAAGGTATAGTAATGAAGTATAGAATATCCCATCGTTTTTTTAAATACTCTTGAACAATGTCCTTTAGATGCTTTGACAGAAGTAGCGATTTCTTCTATGCTGACTTGTAAATGCAGTCTAACATAGAGATAATTAAGGATATGATTGACAATTAGATTGTCTGTTTTACGAAATTTGAGTAAAAATATCTGATAGTATTCTAATATCACTTGTTTTTCATATTGATGTAATTTTGGAAGACTGTTCATTTTCTTAATTATTGTGATGATAAATTCATTTTTTTCCATGAGAGGTGTGCTTGAGAACCCCTCCTGAATTAAGAACTGTATAATATTTGTTAAAAGTACAATCATATTAATCTTTTTATCTTCAATAGTTGCTTCGTCTTTATCTTCTATTTCCTGCCATTGTTTTATCATGGTGATAAGTGCGGTTTCATCTTGATGACGAAAATAAAATAAAAATGCTTGAACCTCTGAATGCTTTAATCGATAGCTATAAGACATGGATATCCTCCTGACAATTATCTCTGTTAGTATATTACCATAAACATCAGTATGGTACAATCATCTTTTTCAATTTGATGTATGATAAAAATGTAGAATATTTATGAAGTAAGAAAGGATGATTTTTGTGATTCATAAAGGCGGACTTTATCACAGACCAAAGAGTAATTTCGCGTACGGTTATAATAATGAAACATTACATATACGTGTTAGGGCTATGAAGGGTGAGGTTAAAAAGGCGATTTGTCGTATAGGCGATCCTTATCTATGGGAAAGAGGAGGAGCTGGTGGAGGTAATCTTGAAGCATCAGGTTCATATGGATGGAAAAGCGAAAATATACCCATGAAGTTAGAAGCAACGACTCAATATCATGATTATTTCTTTATTGAAGTACCAAGAGAAACGAAACGATCGCGCTATGCCTTTATTTTAGAAAATGATAACGAGAGGTTACTATATGGAGAAAGAAGAATTATAGACCTTGATGATACAGATAAGGAAAAACAAGTTTTGAATGATCTATCCAATTTCTTTTGTTTTCCTTATTTAAATGCAATTGATGTTTTGAAAACTCCTCAATGGGCAAAAGAAACCGTATGGTATCAGATTTTTCCAGAGCGATTTGCCAACGGAGATAAAAGTAATGACCCAGAAAATACTGAGCCTTGGGGAAGCGAACCCACTTTTAATAATTATATGGGGGGTGACCTGCAAGGTATTATGGATAAGTTAGATTATCTTGTAGACTTAGGTATAACAGGCATACTTTTTTGTCCTTTGTTTAAAGCCAACAGTAATCATAAATATCAAACGATTGATTATTATCAAATCGACCCAGGATTTGGAACCAATGAACTGTTTAAGCAGTTTGTTGAGAAAGCTCATGAAAAAGGCATCCGAATTATGCTAGACGGAGTTTTCAATCATGTAGGTTATCGACATCCTTTTTGTCAAGATGTGGTTGAAAAAGGTGAGCAGTCTATTTATAAAGATTGGTTTTGTATCAAGGAATTTCCCGTTAAAAAAGGAGGATATGAAACCTTTGCCACGACCCCTCATATGCCTAAAGTGAACTTAGAGTTTGAAGCTGCCAGAGATTATTTTTTAGATGTTGGAAGATTCTGGGTTGAAGAATTCAATATTGATGGATGGAGGCTGGATGTAGCTAATGAAATTAGCCATAGCTTTTGGAAGCAGTTTCGTCAAACAATTAAGCAGATTAATAAAGATGTTTTTATTCTAGGAGAAGTATGGCATGATGCCTTACCATGGATTCAAGGCGATCAGTATGATTCTGTTATGCATTACCCTGTGACAGATGCTTGTAAACGCTATTTTGCTCTAAACCAAATGACTAAAAAGGAATTTATAGATACTATCAATCATATTATTGTCAATTATCCTAAAAATGCATCAGAGAGTATGTATAATCTACTTAACACGCATGATACCTCAAGGTTTTTGTCTGTGGCAGGTGAGGATAGTCGAAAGCTTTTATTAGCTTATGTTTTTATATTTACTTATCCAGGCTGTCCATCTATTTATTACGGAGATGAGATTGGTTTATCAGGGCATAAAGGCTCTTCTGAAAATCATAGACGTTGTATGCCATGGGATGAATCTTTGTGGAATCATGATTTACGTAACTCTATTAAATCATTAATAAGTATTCGCAAAGATAATAGAGATTTTGTTAGTGGAGATATAGAATGGTTAGATCATATTATTGATGATACACAATGCCTTGCGTATAGACGGGAAAATTGCTTAGTATTTATTAATCCCACTGACGAGCATAGAGTTTTATCTTTGCCAGAAATCTACTCATCCCTTGAGGATTTAAGAACAAAGCAACTTATCAATAATACAGAAATAGATGTAAGGGCATGGGACTATAGAATAATAAAGATTAAATAGCAAGTATTTGTTATGTTATGAGAAGAACATCTATACGGATGTTCTTCTTTAGTTTTTATATGTAGTATTATCAAGCAAGTTAATATAAGCAATGATATGTTTTACAAAAGATACGGATTTTCTGCTGAGCATAGACAAAACTTGATTGATAAGGGCGTTAGAAGTCGTTTCAGTTGCCGATAATAGCACTTGGTTAGGACTAATTTCTAGTATATAACATATCTTCATTATTGTTTCAATTGAAGCTGTTGTATTACCTCTTTCTATATTCCCAATATATTGAACTGATAAATCTGTAAGTAAAGCTAATTTTTCTTGTGTAAGATTCTTTTGCTTTCTATATTTTTTAATATTTGTTCCCATTGAATTTAGGTCAATTATTTTATCTTTCATTTATCATTCCTCCATAATAATAGCATAAAGTAAACGATATAAAGCGATAAGCAACAAATGAGAGCAATTACTCTTTATTATTTCTAACTTATATGATATTATTATTTAGAATGCTCCTATCAGTGTTTTATTACTCTTATATGTTTAGTAAGAGGACACATACAGAACCAAGAGTTTATATTAAACCTAAGAAGAGTGACAAGAAAATAGACAATAAGTTTTAATAATTTTAAACTATATGAAACTTTGGTTGGAGTATATAACCGTTCTTTTTTTGCATTGATAGATCTAACAATGCTTATAATTTACTAATACTATTATAATACTATATTGAAAAGGGTGCATAAAATGAAACTAAGAACAAGGTTGATTTTTCTAAACTTAGGAATAATAATATTGATATCAGGAGGAAGCTTAGGCTATTTATTATTTAGTACATATTCTACGATAAAAGAAGAAACCACTCAAAAAATTCAGTTACAAGCTAAGACAATCTCTTCTGAAATGGAAGCCATGCTCAATGAAGCTGTTCAAGATGCAAAAGCAGTAAGTAATACTTTTAAATATATAAAAATGAGCGGTAGTGTTGAACGCTCTGTTGGTATTAATTTACTTGAAGAATTAGTAAAAAATAATGAAAACTATGCATATGCATGGGCAGCATGGGAACCAAATGCATTTGACTCAAAGGATAGTAATTACAAAGATAGTCCTGGTTCTGATAGTGAGGGGCGTTTCATGCCGTGTATCGGGAAACTAGGAGATGACTTATTATTAGGTACTATTAAAAATATTGAGGATAACAAGTACTATCAGCAGGTGAAGAGCACGCATAAAAGCTGCATAACTGAACCCATCACTTATGATTTAGAGGGTAAGCCCATGACTTCCATTACATTTTGTGAACCTATTATAATTGATGGTAAGTTTTGTGGAGTAGGTGGTATTGATATTTCTTTAGAAAGTTTTACATTGATTAATTCAACAATTCAACTTTTTGACAATGGATTTGGAAGACTACTTAATGAACAGGGTATTGTATTAACTCATCCAGAAGATGATAGGATAAATAAAATTGGCGGCGAGTTTGAAGGAGAAAGAGGTCAGAATAATTTATTAAAGATTGCTGAAGGTAAGTCGTTTAATAACATTAGCTGGTCAGAAAGCTTAAGTAAAGATGTCTATAAGTTTTATGAGCCTATTCATTTTAAAGGTATGAATCTCAATTGGACTTATTCGATTATTGTTCCGATTAACGAAATGATGGCAGACGTTACTAATTTGATTATATTGTTGGTCTGTATTGTTTTTGTAGGTATACTGGTAATGGCATTTGTATTGTATTTTAATAGTCAATATGTTGTTAAGTCAGTTGTATCTTTATCGGATGGTATTAGTAGAATGGCTAACTATAATCTTACTTATCAAAAAAATCATCAAGTTGTAAAATATCTAAAACGTAAAGATGAAATTGGAGATATTTCACGTTCAATGGTTAAAATGAGGAATAATTTTTATGATTTGCTCATGAAAGTGCAAGATTCAGCTAGTTTAGTCTCCTCATCTTCTCAACAATTAAATGCAACGGCTGAAGAAGTTTCTATGAGTGCAGATGAAGTAGCCAATACAGTCCAGAGTTTAGCAGACGGAGCTTTGGAACAGGCGAATGAGACAGAATCTGGTGCACATCAGATTAATGAACTAGGTGATTTAATTAATAGTAATAATACTTCAATGGAAGAGGTTGTGAGTTC
>JANQFZ010000030.1 GCA_028277605.1 Vallitaleaceae bacterium
TAATGATTATTAAGGAGGTGTGTTAACGATGCAAAGAATTGCAGAAATGTTAAAAGCAAAGAATCTAAAAGTAACACCCCAACGTCTAGCAATATTTAATGTATTATATCATACAACCGAACATCCAAGTGCGGAAACGATCTACCAAGCCTTACAACCAACACATCCAACGATGAGCTTGGCTACCGTTTATAAAACGTTAGATGCATTAAAAAAAGCAAACCTCATACAAGAATTAAATGTTGGAGAAGATAGTTTTAGATATGATGCTAATATTAGTCCTCATCCACACTTAATATGTCTTAAATGTAAAAAAGTTATGGACTTCCATACCCATGCACTGGATAGCTTAATTGATAAGGTACAAGAGGAAACTGATTTTAAGATATTAAGTCAAAAGGTATATTTTTATGGTGTCTGTCCAGACTGTCAAGAGTCTTAAGAATTACTATATAAGCTACATATTAGAAACCTATGTAGCTTATTTTGATGCTTTCAATTAACAAAAGCTTCTATTCTTTCTAACGCTATTTTCAAATCGTCAATCGAGTACGCATAAGAGCATCTAATGAAACCTTCACCGCTTTCTCCAAATGCAGTCCCTGGCACTACAGCAACTTTTTGTTCAAGAAGAAGTTGCTTAGCAAAGTCCTCCGATGATAAACCAGTTTTTTGTATGGACGGAAAAACATAAAAGGCACCTAAGGGTTCAAAGCATCGAAGACCCATTTTCCCAAGGGAATCTAACACAAATCTTCTTCTCTGATTGTATGCCCTTTTCATATAACCAATATCAGAATCTCCATTCTTTAAAGCTTCAATAGCAGCATACTGACTGGTCGTTGGCGTACACATGATGCCATATTGGTGAATTTTTGTCATGAGATGTATTACCTCAGACGGACCTACTGCATATCCCATTCTCCAACCCGTCATAGAATATGCTTTTGAGAATCCATTAATAATAATGGTCCGTTCTCTCATACCATCAATAGTTGCTATGGAAACATGCTCTCTTCCATAGGTTAGTTCTGCATAAATCTCATCTGATAATACAATTAAATCATGTTTTAAAATAATTTTAGAAATACTTTCTAAATCCTCTTTTTCCATGACTGCTCCTGTAGGATTATTAGGAAATGGTAAGACAATAATTTTTGACTTTTCTGTTATGTAGGTTTCTAACTCTTGTGCCGTCAAACGAAAATTATTTTCTTCCTTTAACGGTATAGGCACAACCTTGGCACCTGCAAGATATGCACAAGGCTTATAAGAAACAAAACTGGGTTCAGGTATAAGAACCTCATCACCAGGATTAATTAAAGCTCGAAATGCTAAATCGATTCCTTCGCTACCACCCACTGTAACAAGAATCTCAGACTTAAAATCATAGTCTAAATTGAATTTTCTGTTGAGATATAAGGCTATTTCTTGTCTTAACTCTAACATACCTGAATTAGAGGTATAGAAAGTTTTGCCTTTTTCCAGTGAGTAAATACCTTCTTCTCTGATATGCCATGGTGTATCAAAATCAGGCTCTCCAACTCCAAGTGAAATAGCATCTTCCATTTCACTTACTATGTCAAAAAATTTTCTAATGCCAGATGGTGGAATAACTTTTGCATGCTTAGATAAATAGTCTTTCATTAAGGTGTCACCGCCATTCTCTCATCTTTCTTAGTTTTTTCGAGAATAAAACCATAGTCCTTATATTTTTTTAATACAAAATGCGTTGCTGTACTGTTTACTGACTCTAGCGGCGCTAATTTCTGACCCACAAACAAGGCTACTTCTTTTATAGTTTTACCTTCAATGATAACCGTAAAATCAAATCCTCCAGACATCAGATAAACTGCAGTTACTTCTTTAAATCTATAGATACGTTCAGCGATTTTATCAAATCCTTGTCCTCTTTGGGGAGTCACCTGTACTTCTATTAGTGCAGTTACTTTATCCCTATTGGTTTTATCCCAGTTAATAAGTGTATGGTAACCACATATAATTTTTTCTTTTTCACAGGCAGTGATTTCTTGTGCAATGGTTTCTTCATCACTGTTTAATAAAGCTGCTAAATCAACCGTTGTTATTTTACTATTATGTTGTATAATCTCTAGTAATTCATTACGCATAGTATCTCCCTCCTTAAATTGACTATGTATGCTTCATTCATTGACTAATAACTCTATATAATTCATCTGTTTTTGGCGGTTCAAGAGACCGTTTGTTATTAGATTGAATAATGGTCTTATCATTACCTTCTACTATTTTTCCAATACATGACGCTGAAATATGTGCTGCGTTAAGTTCCTTTATCAACTTTTCCCCTTCAAAGGTTGTTATGAGCATACAACCACTTGACATAAGCTTGTAGGGATTTAGATCATAGTATTCACAAATCTCTATGGTTTCCTGCTTAATAGGAATAGCATCCAAATCCACCTCCAGCCCTACCTTGGCAGAAGCTGCTAATTCCCATAACGCTCCAAAAACACCTCCCTCTGTAATGTCATGCATGGAAGTAGCTCCAAGTTTTACAGCAATGATGCTTTCTTTTACTACAGAAATATGTTCTGATAAAGCCTTAGCATTTTCAATCATTAAACTGTTAAAGTGTGCTTTTAACTGTTCTTCATGGTCATGTGCTAATATAGCAGTTCCTTCAAGTCCTGCCCACTTTGTCATAATAATATCCTGACCCACTTCTGCTTTTTGGGTTAAGATAAGCTTGTCAGACTTAACTTTACCAATACCCGTAACAGACAGAATCGGTTGATTGACAGCATCCGTCACTTCGGTATGTCCACCAATGACCTGTATACTCAATTTCATACAACTTTCATTGACATCTTTTATAATATCTTTTAAGTTAGCCTCAGAAAAACCTCTTGGTAGAAGAATAGTTAATAGAATTCCTAAAGGTTCTGCACCGCTTGAGGCTAGGTCATTAGCTGTAATATTAACAGCCAAGTTACCTATTGTGTGAACAGCACCTGTAATAGGATCGGTTGACACCACACATAATTCATCTTCTTCAAATTTTAGTACAGAGCAGTCTTCCCCCACCTCTGGCCCAACTAAGACTTCTGATCGTTTTGATTGTAGCTGCTTAAAAATGGTACGTTTAAGAATCGTCTCTTGAACTTTCCCCATTTTCATCTTCTGTAGTCACTCCTTCGTCTATCTGGTCAAAGACATCATTAGCATTAATATCAATATCATCAATCTCTATGACCTCTTCTTCATCGTTTTCTTCCTCTACGATTTCATCCTCTATTCTATCACTGTCTTCTATGCTTTCTTCAATCATTTCTTTTTCTTCTGGCTGTTCATCTATTGGCTGATTTTCTACGTTATCTTCTTCTATTGGCTCTTGATCATTGTCTTTATTGATAGTTTCTTCATCTATTACATTAAAGGTCTCTACTGCTTTTTTACCAACTCTTACTTCTGCACTGATAGGTCTATAATAACTATCATTCACCAATATCGTTTCCTTTAATTGCTTATCAACATATACCTTCTTATATAGTTTTACAATATATCCTCTTTGTGATTTTCTTACGACTTTTCGCTGACCTGGATTCAGTCCTGGATCTACGGTTACTTTTTCAGGTGGTGGAGGGATTTTTTTAATAATAGCTGCTTCAAATTCTATGGTTCTGTTTGGAGCTCTATTTTCCTTAGAAAAGAGTACCATATGCAGCTTATTTCCACTTAAATAGCTTTCAATAAATATTGGATAATCATAGTTATTTTTAAATTTAAAATCAACCAAGCTTCCTGCTATGGTTGCATCTTTGCCTAAAGAAATATAAGTAACAGGCATAGAATGATTTTTTCTCTCAATAATATCCATCTCAGCTTTTAGAACTGCATTGTATAAAGTAGTTGCAACCTGACAAACACCGCCCCCTATGCCATCTTCAACTTTCCCATTCACAAAAATCGGGGCTGGTTTATATCCATTCTTTGTATTGATAGGACTGATAGTAGAATGAGTTGAAAACACCTCTCCAGGCATGAGTACAGTCCCATTAATAAAATTACTTGCGATACGGAGATTTTCTGTCCTACCAACCTTATTAGCGTTAAACTCTGTATAAGCAGTTCCAATAACATCTTTAACCTGACTAAAATAAGCTTTAGTATATTGTGGTGTCACTTCATCAATAACCAGACTGGCTTCATACCCTTTTTTATCAAGTGAATGAAGAATATTAGTTTTACTTTCTTGAATATTTAGATTTTGACCAACCACTTCATCGTCTATAATAAACACATTATTTTTTCTATGTATTATAGCATTTTTTGGTTCAGTAGAAAAGTCATTTTTTATAGAAGCTAAAAACTCATCAATTTTTTCTGCATTATAATTATAGGTCAGATTGAAATCGATTTGACCTTGTTGGAGCTCTTTAATCTTGTTGTAACGATCTAATAATTTGCCTTTTTTTGCAATATCATAGGCCTTATCTATCACTTCATTTAAGTTGCTCTTGAATTCAAAGTAAGCATAATCCAACTCGTAATTTTTATCACTTTCCTTATAACAAATATTAATCCTATTGTGATTAAGCATACTTTTAACTTCTTCATCTATCCTACGACAGGCCTCATCTTTAGGTAGACCACCTACATCTATTCCTTCGATTGTAATTCCTTCATAGATAACATTTCTATTGACAACCTTATCTATTTTCTTATACATAAAAAAAGCTACTATTCCTAAAGCTATAATCACTAATAAAACTATAGCAATAATGATTATCCTTGTCTTACTCTTGTCCATCTTCAAGAAGAGAGCCTCCCTTATATTCAAACTTATGATTATCTGTATTAAATATTATATTTAAGATATTAAAGAAAAATGCAGGATTTGAGAAAATAGAAAACTTGACTACATTAGCTTTATTAATTAAAAAAATAAGGCAGCTTCAACTACCTTAAGTGATGCTTTCAATTAGTTTGTAAATTCT
>JANQFZ010000049.1 GCA_028277605.1 Vallitaleaceae bacterium
AAATAATTTAGATTTATTATCTAAATAACAAATAATATAATATAATTATAGGTTTTTCATTGCTAATTATCATATAATGACTTTATCTGATATTATGCATACACCTGTTTTTACTTTTTTTTAAAAGAATATGAAACATAAGGAATATAGCTTGTACTAGTAACATATATATTATTAATGGTCTATTTATGTAGTACCAATCGTATTACAAATTGTGCTATAAAAAACAGCTTAAAGTGTTATAATTATGCAAACTATTTATGACTGTTTTTTTAATTGTATGAAGAATACACGGGGTGTGATCCTATTCTTATATCAAAGCACTTCTTAAAAAACTTATAGCATTTAATCTAAAATCCTTCCTAATAGGTTTTTATTAACCTATATACCTAATAAAAACGAGGATATGGATACAATCAAGGCTTACTTGGCTTAACTTAAGAATAAAGAAGGGAGAGATCAAAAAAAGTGAATATTAAGACTTATTATAAGGCCAAAGCCTTGGAGGAAGCGTATAAGTTATTAACAGAAACAAAGAATGCGTCTATTGTTGCTGGTGGTGCATGGTTAAAAAGATTGCCATCAGATATGGATATGGTAATAGATTTATCCTTGTTAGAATTAGATGAAATAATAGAGACGAAGGATGCCTTTTTAGTGGGATGCATGACAACTCTTAAACAGCTTGAAGAGAACGTATCCATTCAAAACTATTATGATGGTATTCTTTCAAAAAGTATAGGACATATCAAAGGTATACCCATACGAAATATAGCAACTATTGGTGGAACTGTTGCTGGCAGGTTTGGTTTTTCTAACATATTAACCCCTTTATTGGTTTTAGATACCGATTTGATCTTTTATCACAAAGGACAGATACCACTACATGACTATCTAAAATCTGATAAAAAGGATAAAGATATTCTCATTAATTTACTAATTCATAAAAAAGCTGGCAAGGCGTACTTTGAAACGATGAAAAAGAGTAAAACAGATTTTCCAACACTTAACGTAGCTATTTCTCAAACAGATAGAAGAATTAAAATAGCGGTTGGAGCAAGACCTAGTAAAGCTAAGTTGGCAGATAGTGCTATGATTTATCTAGAAAGACAAAGCTTCATGACTGAAACTGTTATACGTAAAGCGGCTAATATAGCCTCTCAAGAAATGAACTTTGGTTCTAATAGGACGGGGTCAAAAACGTATAGAACAGAGTTATGCAAGGTGCTTGTACAACGAGGGTTGAAGGAAATCAGCAATTCTTTAGGGGCATTAAGGAGAGATTATTATAGTAGTCATTAAAAATAGATATAGAAAGAGGGAATGGATTTATGGCAGATGGAATTATACCACGATTTTACGAGGAAGCTGTAAGCTTATTAGATAATAAAGAATTAACGATTATTACAGACCAAGCAGATTTAATGATTAAAAACCCACTAAATATTATTAAAAGAAAGAAAAATGCTGTACATATAGGGGCTACTGCTACTTTAGAAGCTGTTAAGACTTGTCCCCATGTTCCTGAGATATTGAGAAAAGCTATAGCATCTTTGGGTTCTCCTAAAGTAAGACATACGAGGACAATAGGTGACAGCATATGTTATGCTTCACCAGCTGGAGAGACTTTGCCACCCCTTTATCTCTTAGAAGCTGAGGTTGTTTGTCAGAAAGTTGATAACGAAAGAAGGATGCCCATAGAGGCATTTATTAAAGGACCGGGAGAAACCGTTTTAGAAGAAAATGAGAGTTTAAGAGAGATTATCATTAAAAAGCAAGCATTAACAACTTTTTATTATAAAAAAGTTGGTGGAAGAAAAGCTGATGTATCTAAAATTTCATTTACAGGAGCAGCCTTAGTAAAAAATCAAAAGATAAAAGACATTAGAGTAGTTTTTGGTGGTGTAGCACCATGTGTTATAAAAAAACCAGAGATTGAAAAGCAGCTGATTGGATTATCACGATATGAAATTAAATTTAAAAGGGAATGGATAAAACATCTTTATGAGTCGTATATTAAACCATTGGATAATCAAGAATCGAGTATTGAATATAAGAAGGATCGTTCATTAAAGTTATTAGATGATTTTATACTAAATCTATAAAAAATACCGATATACTATTTAGTTAAGACATGTGTAACCCATTTACTATTAGTAAATAAAGACAGTGAAAATCTAATATTTAGCTTATCCCAATGATGTTGATGCAGCTATTGTTTCTGCTATCAACATCATTATTAATAACTGAAATCATCATTTGACTTTTGTTAATAAAATAATATTATTTTTTATAGACATGTGATATAATGTCTATTGGTAAATAAACATCATGTAACTAAAAAGGGGATAAGCATAATGAAAAATAATATAAAACGAATAGTAATTATATTCATTGGTCAGTTCATTGCGGCAACAGCATTTACTCAAATATTAATACCTAACCAGCTGGTAGCTGTAGGTATTGGAGGGATGGCAACCGTTATTCATAATTTAGCGGGATTTAATATACAGTTGATATTACTGTTACTAAGCTTACCCATTATTTTATGGGCATTTTTTAAGTATGAAAAAAAACAAGTTTTGTATGTAGTTTTCTGCTTTGGTCTGTTTACACTTTACACAGGATTTACTGGACAGATTATGCCTGAGTTTAATACCGACCCCATTATAGCAGCTATTACAGGTGGCTTATTGTTTGGTATTGGTAGTGGTATTGTTCTTAAAGAAAAGGTTTCTAATAGTCCTGAAGCAATTGTTGGTTTATATTTAAAGGAAACAAGAGATATAAAGTTAGGTCATTTTTTTTTGGTTCTAAATACAGTTGTTATATTTTCATCTATTCTTTATGCTGATTTCACAATGATTATTTATTCTTTGATCAGTACTTATGTTGCTAGTAAAGTGACAGATTATGTAGTTGTGGGAACACAGCGAAATTATGTTGTTGATATAATGTCAGATAGTTATTTGGATATAACTGATTTTATTCAGAAAAAACTAAAACGTGGCGTTACCTTTACCCAGAGCTTAGATACTAGTGATGTTAGAAAAAAAATGATGATAAAAACAGTCGTAACAAATACTGAGCTTGTAGATCTAAAGAATTACATTAAAAGCTTAGATGATGATAGTTTTGTTTATGTTACAGAGTCGGTAGGTATTATTGGTGGTGGATTTTCAAGTTAGACATATTCCACATAGGAGGTATAGCATGTTTATAAGAAAATCAGCCAGAGCACTATTAATCAATAGTGAAAATAAAATATTGTTGTTTAAATTTAGATTTCCTCAAATTCACGAGAAGGTTTTATGGGTAACTCCTGGTGGTGGGGTTGAAGAAGGTGGAAATTTTGAACAAGCATTAAAAAGAGAATTATTTGAAGAAACAGGCTTAATATTCAATTCGATAGGGCCTTGGGTATGGACAAAAGAAGTAGTCTTTAATGGTAAAAAAGGAGATTTTGTTAGTTACGAAAGGTATTATCTTATTAAATCAGACAATACAGATATTTCTGTTGAAAACATGACACTTGATGACGTAAGAACTCTAAATGGCTATAAATGGTGGAGTATAGATGAATTATTATCATCAAGTGAAGAGTTCTTCACACCACAAATTGGAAATCTTCTTTTAGAAGTTATTACAGGTAATATACCCAATAGACCAATAAATATTAATTAAGTAAAAATACGACATAATGGAACCTTAATATTTACGTTTCATTATAAAACTGGGTTAACGTTGATTGTTTCTTTTGCTGTCTTCGTTATTATAGCATACTAGTTTTGTAATTAGTTTTTCATGATACTAGCAATTAAATATTGCGTAGTATATGAGTTAATAGCTGATTTCATAAATTTTATATGTGTTATCTGTACTTGATTTTGTAATTAATTTATCTATAGACATATCCACATACTCTTCTTCTGGTGGGATATCTAGTTCTATAAGGTAATTGTTAGATATGTCAAGTAATACTAATTGTTTTTTTTCATTGTAGAAAGGAATCAAAGTAATGTCTCTATACCAATATCCATAATTAATTGGAAGTGAAACTAAACAATTATCCAGTTTTATATACTCTTTGTTTCTAAGATTTATGAGTCCTAAAGCATAACCATCATACCATCCTTCTTCTGCTAATAGATTGCTGTTTATCCATTGGAAACTGGTATCATGATAATAGTATTAGGTAGTTTAGTTAACATCTGATTTTCTGAGTTATATAGTATATCTCCATAAGTCCATTCATATCCTTGCAAAGTAAAAATAAGCAAGTTATTATCTAAAGAGAATCTAGGATCTCTTGGCATTGAACCATTTAGTGTATCATCTGGATCCATAAAACATTTCATTATTAACTTTGGATGTTTTAGCTGAATATCTGATACAATTAAATGACTACTATCACTAATAAAAGCTATATATTGATGAAATCGTGGGATGTAATATCAATAGATTGTGTTATAGAGTAATCATCTATAATTTCCAATAAATGGTTAGAATGTGAAATATCTATCTGTTGTGAAAATGATGAATCTCCTTCATCCTGTTTTTCTTGATTATAAAACAGTGGAACATTACTCTGATTATCAATTAGGGATTGTTCTGTATTATCTTCTGTTTGGCTTTCCGTAATGTATGATTGCTTTTGAAGTTTGGATGCTGTGTTAGTAGGAACGTTATTCATATCCGTACATCCAATCAACAACCCACTTAAAATACATATGATAGAGAATAAGTACAGTTTTTCACTCATCTTAAGCACTCCTTATCTATAATAATAGATTCAATTATAACATTGAAATATATTATATGTGTTACATAAGTATTAAAATTGCCTCTGTTAATTTTTAGAGTTGTTATACTCATATTAAGAGGGACACGTGATGTGTCCCTTATTAATGCGTAGTACATGAAAAGTTGAATTTTAAAAATAATGAGTAATATAATTTTATTGATCAGAATGTGTTTTTGTGCTATTGGTATGTGAACCAAATATATTGATAAATTCGCTTGGAGAATAACCTAAGTATTTTTTAAAAACTCTTATAAAATGCTTGTAATCATAGAAGCCAACCGTCTTTGCAATGGAATATATTTTAATATCTGTAGTAAGCATTAACTTGGTTGCGTTTTTTACTCTGACCCTATTTAAATAATCAACGAAGGTATGACCTGTATAGCTTTTAAATTGCTTAGCTATAAAAGTGGAGCCCATCCCTGTTAAATTCTTAAGATCTTGTAAGGTAATTTTATGCCTATAGTTTTCGCGAATATATTCTAATATTTTTTTCATATGACTATTGGCTTTGGAGCTACTCAATGGTTGAAGATCAATAGTAGGTATAGGTATTTTTTTTGACTTAGACTTCTTTTTTTTAATTATTTTCTTCAGAGATTCGGATAATTGTTTTGGGTCAAGTGGTTTGAGTAAGTAATCAACAACTTCTAAATTGATGGCTTTTTTTGCGTAATTGAATTCATCAAACACAGAGAGGATGATTGAACGATAGGCATACTCTTGTGTATCCTGTAGCATTTCCAAACCATCTTTAATTGGCATACCTACATCTGTTATCACAATATCTGGATTTATTGTTTTAATTAATTCTATGCCTTCTATTCCATTGGCAGCCTCACCCACAATGATACAATTGTGGGACTCCCAATCAAATGTATAGATTAATCCCTGCCTAATTAATGGTTCATCTTCAACGATAATGACTTTATACATTTTCTTTTCCCTCTTCTCGAATGATGGGTAACTTCACTGTAGAAGTTAAACCATTTTCATTATTTGACATTTCTAGTCCATACTCATTGCCATATAAATAGGTTATTCTTTTATTAATATTGTAAAGACCAAATCCAATTAAATCATTATGATACTCTAATGAGTTAGCAGAATTGATTTTATCTAATTTTGATTGTTTAATTCCGCCTGCATTGTCCTTAATTGTTATGAATAAAGCATTATCCTTTATAGCAAATGAAAGATCTATTCTAATGCATTTCTTTTTTTTGAATCCGTATTTAATTGAGTTTTCAACTATAGGTTGAATCATCAATTTGGGGATCGTTAAGTTCGCCAGATCATGAGATAAATTAATATTGAACTGTAGATTTTCTTTAAAACGATATTTATGTAGCTTCAAGTAGTCTAATATATAAGAACTATCTTTTTCTAATGTTACAAAGTCTTGAGTTTTGTCAAGGTTAAATCTGAGTATACTAGATAACGTAAGAATAATATTTTGAGCTTCTTGGGTATCTGTTATAATGGTGTATTTCAATGTTTCAAGAACATTAAAAATTAAATGTGGGTTAAATTGAGATTGTAATTGCTTTATCTCAGCCATTTTTTGTAACTCAGATAATTCTTGATTTAAGGCAATTAAATGATTAATTCTGGTAAGCATAGAATTAAACTGATCACCAAGAAGCTTAAACTCATCATCAGATTTAATATCAACATAGCAATTTAAATTGCCATATTCAAATTCTTTCATAGCCTTAAGCAAGTTATCAATGGGTGATGTTATCTTATCTGTAAAAGATTTTGTTATTATTTTAGATAGTAAAACAAATAATAAAATGATTAATAAACCAAAAATAAAAAACCAAAAACTATAAATAAAGGGTGTATACAAGGTGGTAAGAGAAAATATGTTCAGATTACTATTAGGTAATTCCACTGTTTTAATAAAAAATTCTGTGTCATTATAGGTGCAAGTATTATAAGAGGTATATTTGGGTATAAATTTACCAATGTAATCTAAAATTATATCATTCGAAGTAGCAATAACATTGTTGAACTCATCCGTAATTAATGTTAACGTAGAATATTTGTTAAAACAAATTTTCTCCAAATCTTTTTTGCTTAATACTAGGATTAAGTAACCGATATTTCCTTTATCCGTTGTTATCTTTCTTCCATACAAATAAATATAATTATATTGACCTTTAGATTTAACGTTTTCGACTTCCCTTATTAGTTGATTATCTTTTAAATCTATTCTTTTAAGTAGCCGCTCAATATTATGATGACTTTGAAAATCGGATTCATCATCACCTATGTAATACGCAATGGTTCCATCCCCTTTTATAAGAAACAGGGTACTAGAAATAGTTTGCTGACTATTAAAATTGATGTAGAGTTCATCCAAATAAGGTGTTTCAATAGTTGAATCAATGTAATCAAGAATGACTGAATTCTTTTGAAGATAAGAGGTATACTCAATATAGTTGTTGTTGGTTTTATAAAGTAATTTTTGTATGTCCTGAACGGTATCCTTGTTAAGCTTGGTTAATACAACATAATTAAGAATTGAATTTGCCAAGACAAACAGAGTTAATAGAACAATCAAAGGTATGGTAAGGTTAAATAAAAAATATTTTTGTATAATATTTTTGAATTTATCTTTTGCCATGATACACCTCCTGTAAATATTATACCATAAAACTAATATATATCAGTGATTATTGTTGAAAACGTAAGATAGTCAACCCGTAAGTAGGATTATGGTATTGTAACCTTTTTTACTAGTTAGTATACTGAACATATCAAAAGAAAGGAGAATAACATGAAAAAATTACTAGCGGGATTACTAAGTATTATGATGGTAATGTTAATTTTTACAGCTTGTGGTGAGAAGAAGAATGATAAAGTGCTTACAATTTATACACCAAATTCTGAGGACTTAGTCAATGCAATTATTCCTATGTTCGAAGAAGAGACAGGTATTACGGTTGAAGTCATAGCTGCTGGAACTGGTGATTGCTTCAAGCGTATTGAATCTGAGCAAAACAATCCCATTGCTGACTTAATGTGGGGTGGATCTGCTGCTAAGCATTCATCTAACTTAGAATTATTTCAAGACTATGTTTCTGAAAATGATAAATATGTTGTAGAGGGATATAAAAATTCTAATGGTAAATCTACCTATTATGTCTTAGATGGAACTGTTTTTATTGTCAATAATGACTTAGCTGAGGCAGCAGGAATTGAAATTAAAGGGTATCAAGACTTATTACAACCTGAGTTAAAAGGCAAAATTGCTCATAACGACGCTGCTGCTTCCAGTTCTGCTTTTGCACATTTAACCACAGCTTTACTAGCAATAGGCGGCAGTTATGAAGAGCAAGCAGGCTGGGACTATATGAAAGCTTTATTAGAAAATATTGGTGGTATTACCACTAGTGGTTCAGGAGACACACATGCAAGTGTTGCCAATGGCGAATATATAGTTGGTTTAACATGGGAAGATCCTGTAATTACTTATATTCGAGAAGGTGTTAACGTAAGTGTCGTACTTCCAGAAGAAGGAACGACTTATAACGGGTCAGCGGTTGCTATAGTAAAAGACGCTAAAAACTTTAAAAACGCTAAATTATTTGTTGATTTCTTATTGTCAAAAGAAGTTCAAGAATATATAGGTAAAAATTTGAATAATCGACCAGTAAGAGAAGCCGTAGCAACAGCAGATTATTTAGTACCTTTTGAAGATATAAAATTAGTATTTGAAGATATTGGTTATGTAAGAGAAAACACGACAACTCTAAAAGAGAAATATACGGATATTATAACGACTATTAAGTAAGAAATGAAACTCGTAGGTGATGATAGATGAATATCTATCATCTCTACACTACTTGATTAAATATTAAAATAGCTAGAGTTGGAAAGCTGAGGACTAGATATGAGTATTAATATAAAATTTAATAATATTGTGAAACGTTATAAAGATTTAACAGTCATTCCTGGATTATCATTTAGTATTAATAAAGCAGAGTTTTTCACCTTATTAGGTCCATCAGGGTGCGGTAAAACGACTTTGTTGAGAATGGTTGCAGGATTTAATTCAATAGAAGAGGGTGAAATATACTTTGATGATGTGATAGTCAATCGTATGCCACCAAGCAAAAGAAACATTGGGATGGTTTTTCAAAATTATGCAATTTTCCCCCATCTATCTGTGAACAAAAATATTAGCTTTGGTTTAGAAAATAGAAAAGTACCAAAAGACCAAATAAAAACAAAAGTAGATGAGATATTAAATGTTGTGCAGATGAATCAATACAAAAATAGGATGCCCAGTACGCTATCTGGTGGACAACAACAAAGAATAGCTTTAGCTAGAGCAACTGTGATCAATCCAGCACTACTACTGATGGATGAACCACTCTCTAACTTAGATGCAAAACTGAGAGTAGAATTGAGAAGTTCCATCAAAAATATTCAAAAGAAATTAGGAATAACGACCATATATGTAACACACGATCAAGCAGAAGCAATGGCTGTTTCAGATAGAATTGGTGTTATGAAGGATGGGTTAATTCATCATATAGGAACACCGCAGAACATTTATCACCGTCCTGCTTCCTTATTTGTATCCACATTTATTGGTCATAGCAACATCATGGAAAGCAAAATAAGGGTTAATCATGGGAAATATGAGTTGGTTTTGTCTGAGGACTATAAAGTTGAAATGGATAACATAGATACTCATTTAGTTAAAAAAGATGAAGATGTAAAAGTGTCCATTAGACCTGAAGAGTTTATCATTGATCATAAAGCCAAGGTTGGATTGAATGGGATGGTTAAGTCTAATGTTTTTTTAGGCGTAACTATCAATTACATAATAGAGCTTGATAATGGTCAATGTGTTGAAGTACTCCAAGAATCCTCATTAAAATCACAAATAATGGAAGGAGAACGCGTCAAACTTGTCATTAAAAAAGAAAAAATTAATGTCTTTAGAAAAGATGGCTTTGTTAACTATACATTAGGCGTTATTAATGATATAGATATCAATCAATATAATTTAGAAGGAGATAATTAAAATGAATAAGAGAAAGGACATATGGTCTTATTTGACTGTATTGACGTTTGTGTTGTATGCAATCTTATTGATATTTCCTTTGATTATGTTGCTAAAATCAAGTGTACAATACGGAGACAATAGTTTTTCATTGCATTACTTTCAAAAATTTTTTGGTAAACAATATTATATGGACGCATTGTGGAACAGTGTAAAAGTCACAGTTGCTGTAACTTTCTTTTCAGTAATTATTGCTGTACCATTGGCATATTTTTTAACCACTTTGAAGATGAAAGGAAAGAATTTAATTCAGATTCTTATAGTTGTATCGTCTGTCTCACCTCCATTTATTGGCGCTTATTCATGGATACTGTTATTAGGTAGAAATGGGGCTATAACCAACTTTATTAAGAATACATTTGGGCTATTAACACCTGATATCTATGGATTTGGTGGCATTGTATTGGTCATGTCTTTACAACTATTTCCATTAATTTTCATATACTCAATGGGTGTATTTAAGAATATTGATAATTCACTCATTGAAGCAGCTGAGAGCATGGGATGCACTGGCTTAAAGAAAATGTTTAAAGTGATTATGCCTTTAATTACACCAACCATACTTGCGGGTTCATTATTAGTATTTATGAGAACTCTATCAGACTTTGGTACACCAATGTTAATTGGAAAAGGATATAGAACCATTCCCGTATTAATATATAATGAGTTCATAAGCGAAGTAGGCGGTGAAGCAGGATTTGCAGCGGCTATTAGTATATTAGTGGTTATTGTAACCACACTTATTTTTATGGCTCAGCAATATATCCAAAAGAAAAAAAGCTTCACAATGAATACATTGCATCCTATTCAAGTAAAAGATGTTCAATTTCGTAAGAAGATATTTCCAGTGAGTTACATTTATTTCATTTTATTTTTGGCTTTGATACCCCGTATATATGTTATTTACACATCGTTTTTAGCAACAAAAGGGCAGATTTTTACCAATCAATTTTCATTAGAGAGTTATAGTATGGCATTTAAAAAACTTGGTTCTAGCATACAAACAACATTTTACTTAGCCATTGTATCCATGGTGGTAATTATACTGTTTTCCATTATCATAGCATACATAACAGTCAGAAGATCGAATAAGATAACCAAAATCATTGATATCGTTAGCATGTTTCCGCTGCTGGTTCCTGGATCAGTTCTTGGTATTGCTATGGCGACATCATTTAATAACAAACCATTGCTTCTTAGTGGTACAGCCTTAATTCTAATTATTTCTTTTTCTATTAGGCGGATGCCCTATACCATTAGATCTAGCTCTGCGGCACTTGAGCAATCCAGTGTGAGTGTTGAAGAAGCAGCCATAAGTCTAGGTGCTTCCAAAATAAAAACTTTTGCTAAAGTAGTACTGCCAATGATGATTAGTGGTGTTATATCTGGTGCTATACTGAGCTGGATTAATATTTTTAGTGAGTTGTCCACGTCCATTATTTTATACACGGCACGTACCAAAACAATCAGTGTTGCAATATACACTGAAGTAATGAGAGGTAACTTCGGGGTAGCTGCTGCGCTTTCAACTATTTTGACCATAATAATGATTGTTTCATTATTAATATTCTTTAAAGTAACAGGTAACAAAGAATTATCTATGTAAGGAGAGAACCATGACAAAAAAAATATTTATAGGATCAGATGTTGATGGACTTGAGTTTAAAAATCATATAAAAGCTTTTCTGTATCAAAAAGGTTATTCAGTAAATGATTTAACGGAAAATATCAAGGCTGACTTTGTAACATCATCCAATCTTGTAGCAAAGGCTGTTTTAAAACATGGTGGTCAAGGTATCTTAATTGATGAGTATGGAATGGGATCATTTATGGTTGCTAATAGACATAAGGGCATCATTTGTGCTGCTTTATCAGATGAGCATTCAGCAAGAATGACACGTGAACACAATAATACCTCGATTATTACACTTGGTTCAGGAGTTGTTGGCAAAAGAATTGCAGAGCAGATAGTTATGCGTTTTGTTACCTCTGACTATGCGGGTGGTAGACACCAAATTAGAATAGATATGCTAAATAAACTATGCTAGGAGAATTAAGATGATAATTTCAATAGGATGTGATCATATTGTTACTGAAATTAAGGATCACGTTAAGCAATATTTAATAGATCTTGGGCATTCAGTTATTGATGTGGGCACTTATGACAAAATACGGACACATTACCCTATTTATGGGAAATTAGCTGCTGAAAGAGTTGCTACAAAAGAAGCAGATGTCGGAATTATATTTTGTGGAACTGCCATTGGTATAACGGTTGCTGCTTCAAAGATTAAGGGCGTACGGGCAGCAGTAGTTAAAGATGTTCAAACAGCCAAATATGCTAAAAAAACGCTAAATGCTAATGTTATTGGTATGGGTGGTAGAGTCTGTGGTATTGGACTAATTGAACATATTATTGATGAGTTTCTCAATGCACACTATCAAGAGACTGAAGAAAACAAAAAACTCATTCAGCAAATTGATGAGATGGTGAAAGAGGATTATTCTCAGGATAAAGGATTTTTCGATGAGTATTTAGCTCGTTGGGAACAAGGAGACTATAAAGATGAATCATAAATTTCAATTGGATAAAGACTTTATACTAGGAGCCGCTCTTTCTGCCTACCAAGCAGAAGGGTCACCTAATACAGATGGTAGAGGACCCTGTTATTGGGATGCTTATTTATCAAAAGAAAACACGGGATTTGATGGATCTGTTGCCAGTGACTTCTATAAAAGGTATCCTCAGGATGTTAAATTGTGTTCAGATTTTGGAGTCAATGCACTAAGGATTTCTATATCATGGAGCAGAATACTTCCCGATGGAACAGGCAAAATTAACCAAGCAGGAATCAACTATTATCATCAACTAATTGATGCATGCTTGGAAAACAATGTGGAACCTTTTGTAACATTACATCATTTTGATACACCGCTAACGCTTCATAAACAAGGAGATTGGTTAAATAGAGACACGATTGATTACTTTGTTCGGTTTGCTAAAGTTTGTTTTACTGAGTATGGAACGAAAGTAAAGAAATGGATTACTATCAATGAACCATGGTCGGTTGCAGCTGGACAATATATAATAGGTCATTTTCCACCAAATATAAAATATGATATTCCAAAGGCTATTGATGCTTTACATAATATGATGTGTGCACATGCTAAAGTTGTCCTTTTATATCGCTCACTTAATTTAATTGGGGAAATTGGAATTGTTCACATATTAGAAAGCAAATATCCAATAGTAGATAGTGAGAAAAATAGAATAGCAGTTCAAAATGAAGATGTTTTAGCCAATCAATTTTTGCTTGAGGCGACATTTAATGGTTTTTATTCAAAGAAAACTTTAAATGTGATTAATAAAATATTAGATGCCTATGATAGAACTTTTGTTTTTGATGAACATGATATTAGAGATCTATCTAAAGCAGCAAAAGAACTTGACTTTTTAGGACTTAATTATTATGCCAGCCATTTTATAAAAGCATATGATGGAGATAATGAAATTAATCATAATGGAACAGGAAAGAAGAATTCATCACAATATCGATTGAAAGGAATAGGGGAACGCGTTATCAATAAAAATATTCCTTCAACAGATTGGGATTGGCCGATCTATCCCATTGGATTAAAAGATATGATTGAACGTATTAATAATGACTTTCGAAATTCAAAAACAATATATGTAACTGAAAATGGACTGGGTAGTCCAGATAAACTGATAAAGGGCGTTGTTGATGATCAGCAGCGGATAGATTATATTGAGCAGCATTTAGCTGTGATTGATCAATGTATGAAACAGGGAATTAACATAAGAGGATACTTTGTATGGTCTTTGTTCGATGTACTGTCTTGGACGAATGGGTATAATAAACGCTATGGCTTATTCTATGTGGACTTTAAAAATCAAACAAGATATCCAAAAAAATCAGCGTACTGGTGGAAAAAAATGTCTCTCTCAAGATTGAATCATAATGGTTAACTGATAGGGTTTCAGTGAAAGCAATGATAAAGAGGGTTGACTGTGTGACATTAATTACTTAAATATAAACGATAATGATCAAGCGAATTAGGGAGGAATTACGGTGTTTACAACCTCAAGACAATTACTATTAAATGCACAAAAAAAAGGCTATGCAGTTCCTGCATTTAATGTAGAGAATATGGAAATGGCAATGGCAGTTATCAAGATTGCTAATGAGATGAAATCTCCAGTTATTATTCAAACAACACCATCAACATTAAATTATGCTTCACCCAAAACCTATCAATCCATAGTTAAGGCTATTGCGGAAGAAGTAGATATCCCAGTTGCTCTGCACTTGGATCATGGATCTAGCTTTGAGCTTGCTGTGAAAACGATAAAAGAAGGCTATACATCGGTTATGATTGATGGTTCTCATTATAGCTTTGAAGAGAACGTAAGACTAACCAAAAGAGTTGTAGATGTAGGAAAAGCGTGTAACATTCCTATTGAAGCTGAATTAGGGAAAGTTGGTGGAAAAGAAGATGACCTAGATGGTGGTGATGGTAATAAAAATACGGATCCACTTGAAGCATTAGAATTTGTTAAACGTACGGATGTAGACTTTTTAGCCATAGCAATTGGTACTTCACATGGCTTATATAAAGGAACACCTAATATTGACATTAAAAGGTTAAAAGAAATTCGTAAAACGGTAGATGTTCCACTAGTATTACATGGTACATCAGGAGTGGATGGAGAGATTGTTCAGCAATGTGTTAAAGCTGGTATGTGTAAAGTTAATTATGCTACAGAGTTAAGAGTCGCTTATAGTAATGGTGTAAAAGAAGTTTTCGCAGATAATCAAGACGTGTATGATCCTAAAGTATATGGACGTGTAGCCATGGAAAAAGTAGAAAATGTAGTCCGCAAAAATATAAGCTATTGCTTTAGTGAAAATAAAGCTTAAGGAATAATCTTATTATCTTTATCATAAAAGTGTCTATTATTAACAGGAGCAGAACCTTTTTTCGGTGATGCTTCTGTTTTATATATTTGTCACAAAGCTTATTCAAGTTAAATCAAGTCATAAGCTTAAGAATAAAATAAGTTTTTAAGAGAGATAATTATAAGTCGCAAAAGAAAAGAAGTTTACAAATGATGAGATATAAGTGCTAGAATCCTTTCTTGCAGTGTCCTATTAAAATATGTTATGATATTAGAAACGTTTCTATTACCTCTAAGTAATCAATGAGATAATGAGGGGTACAGAGTAGATAATTAAAGGATGGATGAGCTATGAAAAAAGTAACGATAAAAGACGTAGCTAAAGCAGCTGGGGTTGCTATTTCCACTACTTCTAATGCTTTAAATGGATCAAGTTTAGTCAATGAAGAAACAAGAAAAAAAATACTTGCAGTTGCCAAAGAGTTGAACTATGTTCCTAATCTTAATGGGAGGTACCTTAAGACTGGGAAAACAAAAATGCTCTGCTTTATAACATCTAATGTCAGAGGACCTTACTTTTATATGCTGGTTGAATCCATGTGCCATGAATGTGAAAGACTAGGGTATGGTATGAATCTAATTGTCACAAAGGATAAAAATGTCATTATGAATCATATGGTTGGACAAGGATTTGATGGTGTATTTATTTATGAAGGGGAACGTATACAAGAACAAGAGCTGAAGATTATTGACCAAAGCCGTGTAAAGACTATTTTATTAGATAGAAGCTATTCTAGCGAGTTTATTAGCAGTCTTGTGTTTGATTCTTATCAGGCAGGTTTTTATGTAACGAGATATTTGATTAACCTTGGACATCAAAGGATATGTTTTATAGAAGGCGCAGATGATGTATACGATAGTATTGAACGTAAAAGAGGCTATATCGATGCGCTAAAAGCCTATGATATTCCTTATGACGAAGATTTGATTATTCGTGGATACTTCGAAGAAACCTACACCTACAATTCGGTTACAACAATGCTCAGAATAGAGAATGTTGCCTTGCCAGATGCTTTTATTGCAGGAAATGACTTGAGTGCTATAGGATGTATGAAAGCATTAAAGGCGCTGGGGTACGAAATTCCTAAGGATGTTAGTGTTGTAGGTTTTGATGATATAGAGGTTGCTGAATATTTATCACCTTCACTAACAACCATACGTAATCCAATCGATCGTCAAGGTGTTCAAGCTATTGAATTAATGATGCGTATGATTCATCATAATGAAAAAGGACGTGTTGAGCAGTTAAAAGGGGAATTAATACCAAGAAAATCGACAGGTATATGTCTTAGAAAATGAAGCGAAAGCTTCTTTTTTTATTCACTTATTCAGCAAACAATGTATCTGGGAATACAGGTAAAAACACAGAATACATGCTATACTATTTTTTGAATGATAATGATAATAGATATCATTATCATAAACATTATATTAAAGGACGGATATTACTTATGAAAAATTTACAAAAGATTTTAGTAGCTTTAACTATTGTTTTAAGTATTGTAGGTTGTACAGGTGAGAATGAAAAGAATAATGTTAACGAAGTAGCTTCAAATGAAGCAAAACAGAAAGATTCAATAAATAAAACAACTGAGTCTGACGATGATTCAACAAGATTAGATAATCATTTAGATAATAATAATGAGAAAACCATTCAAATAACTGACTGTGCAGGTAGAAAAGTTGAAATAGAAGGTACAGCAGAAAGAATTGTTGATCTAACAATGATAGAGGGAGTTCGTACTTTAATACAATTGGGAGCACAGGATCGTTTGGTTGGGATGAGTCAATATGATCATCAGGCTTTTAATCCAGATGGATTGTTTAAGAAAACTTATTTTATTGTATCTAGATTTAAATCTGAGATGGAGAAAATTACTAATGTAGGGAGTCATACAGAACCCAATATAGAAATGGTATTATCATTAGAGCCTGATGTCGTTTTCGTAGAATATAACAGAAAAGAATATGCGGATGTACTTCAAAAGCAAATTGATATTCCAGTTGTTTGTGTTGGAGGATATGGAAGTTTTAATTATGAAGTATTTAGTATAGTGGGGGAAATTGTAGGAAAGGAAGAAAGAGCTAAAGAGTTAATTGCTTTTGCTAAGGAAAAAATAAAATTAGTAACTGATATTACTGATAAGATAAAAGAAGAAGATAAGAAAAGCATATACTACTGGGTTCGTCCACTCATTGATGATCCAAGAACAGATGCATATTATGAAGCATTCGAGCTTGCAGGTGCAATAAACGTTGCATCAAATGCAGAAAATATTTCTGAAAGCATGTTTAAAGTTACAAAAGAGCAAATATTGGCATGGGATGCAGATTATATATTTATGCACTCTTCATTTACAGAAGAAAATGTTAAAGGATGGCATACAATTGATAGTATTAAGCAGGATAGTATAGTTAAAGGAACAAAAGCGGTTATTGATAATCATGTATATCCCCTAAGAGGACCTATGAGAGGTTGGGATATTGCTACTCAAGCCGCAGAAGTATTATATATTGCAAAGCTATTATATCCTGATAAATTTATTGATTTAGATGTTGAACAGAATGGCAATGAAATTTTAGAAAAATTCTATAATATAAATGGGCTATATACAGATATGAGTCAAAAAGTCAATCTTTATGAATGGAAATAATTAAGCATTAAAAATATCAATAACATTATATTACTGGCTAGTAATTGAAAACGAACTATATATTAACTACTGTAGTGAACAAGGAGGATTACTTATGAAAAGTATGCTAGATTACTATAAAAAAATACAGGATTACCGGGAAGTAGAAATACTAATGGCTGCCATACGTTTAAAGGTATTTTCGTCTTTAAGTAATTTTAAAACTCATAAAGAACTTGCCAACGAACTTGGATATAATGAAACAAATCTAGGTGTATTTTTAAATAGTTTGGCAGCAATAGGGCTATTAGAGTATAAGGATGGTTTTTACAGGAACACAGAGTCAACTGATAAATTACTAAATTCAAATAATGTTAATTATATTGGAGAATCTCTTTTATTTAAAATGGAAATGGTATCATTTGATGACTTAGAAGAGCGTGTTAAGAATGGTCCACTCCCTAATTTTTCAGAAAAAAAGGATGGCTCTAAATTATATGATTTTTATAGATTAGCAGAGGTTTCAAGGAAAGAGATGTATTTAGGAAGAGTACAAAACATATTAGAGCTAACTGCCTCTCTTTTTAGTAAAGACGATTCATTTAGGGTATTAGATCTAGGAGGAGGCTCAGGAACTTTAGCTTTTGAGATAGCAAAAGCTTATCCAAATTCTGAAGTTGTGGTATTTGAGCATCCGAAAGTATCAGGATTACCTAAAAGTTTGATAAAAGAAGAAGGATTAGAAGGACGTGCAAGTGTCATTGAAGGTGATTTCAATAAAGATTCAATAGGAAATCAATATGATTTAGTCATAGCAGCAGGTGTGCTAGATTTTGCTCAAAACTATATAGATAAAGTCTCTACGAAGCTATATAATAGTATAAATAATGGAGGGTATTTATTTGTAATTACTCACGGTGTATCCGAAGATTATTTATCACCAAAGGAATCTATTGTTGCATGGTTGTCAGGTCGATTGAATGATGCTGAAATTCTAAAAGATGAAAAATCAATTGTAAATAGTTTGGTTACTAAAGGTTTTAATAAGCTAAAAAGATCCGATAGATTATTCGTTAAAAAGCTGAAGTCACATTTGTTTAGAAAATAAAAATAGAGTTATTAATTATGCTCAATCAATATAGTGAGGTATATATCTTAGAAAATAGAAGCGAAAGCTTCTTTTTTTTAAGAACTATTTAGGGGATTAGCATGGATAGATTTTTTATATAATATAATGATAGAAAGATTTATATTTACATAGGATAAAAGATATTTTTAGACATTAATATAGATAAGTTTTACTTTTGAACTTGATTTTTTTACTTATCTATGCTAAAATACGTCTAACAAAGACAAATGTACATTATATGAGGACATATATGAAGTAAGAGTATCTCTATAGTGTTATTTGAGATATATTTAACTATAACATAATAGTGAGGTAAGAAATATGGAAAAATTACGTGTAGGCATCATCGGTGGAACTGGTATGGTAGGACAAAAGTTCGTGACGCTGCTTCATGACCATCCTTGGTTTGAGATAGTCTGTATTGCAGCAAGTCCACGTTCTGCTGGTAAAACTTATTATAAGGCTGTAGAAGGTCGATGGTCACAGAATATTGTGATTCCAGAAAGTGTTGGCAATCTCATTGTAGAGAGTGCCGTAGAAGTAAAAAAAATCAGTCAACAAGTAGATTTTATCTTTTGTGCGGTTGATATGAATAAACAAGCCATTAGAGAGTTAGAAGAAGCATATGCAAAAGCTGAGGTACCTGTTGTTTCTAATAATTCTGCACATAGATGGACGCAGGATGTTCCAATGGTCATACCAGAAATTAATGATAATCACCTAGACATCATTGAAGCGCAAAAGACCAGATTAGGTACTGAACGAGGCTTTATTGCAGTTAAGCCAAATTGTTCTATTCAAAGCTATGTGCCTGCCTTACATCCTTTAATGCAATTTGAACCTAAGCAGGTATCTGTGTGTACTTATCAAGCTATATCGGGAGCTGGCAAGACTTTTGACAGTTGGCCTGAAATGGTGGATAATATTATACCATTTATAGGTGGAGAAGAAGAAAAAAGTGAAAAAGAGCCTCTTAAAATATGGGGAAGCATAGAAAAGGAACAGATTGTCATAGCTGACGAACCCACTATATCAGCACAATGTATAAGAGTGCCTGCATCAGATGGGCATATGGCAGCAGTATCAGTAAAGTTTAAAAATCCACCATCTAAAGAAGAGATGATAAAGCAATGGAATCAATTTATGGGAAAACCTCAAACCCTGCAATTACCAAATGCACCGAAGCAGTTCTTAAAATATATGGAAGAGGATAACAGACCTCAAACTAAATTGGATAGAGATTATGAAAATGGTATGGGTGTTACGATCGGAAGATTAAGAAAAGATACACTTTATGATTACAAGTTTGTGTGTCTATCACATAATACATTAAGGGGTGCTGCTGGTGGTGCTGTACTTATAGCTGAATTATTAAAAGCTAAGGGGTATCTCAGTCAAAGAGATATTTAAGATAACTTCTCACATTTAAACTAATAAAGCAAATCAATTATGTTATTCGTTAAGCGGTAAAGGGTAAAACATATATTTTTAACTAGTGTAGATAAACTGTATATTGTATTTTGAAAAGAGATAGCATCTAGCATGTTATCTCTTTTTATCGGTTTTAAATTAATCCTCATGGTTAAGAAGGTAACACAGAATAAAGAGTACTTATTGGTGTTATAGATGATTGGTAATTGATTAATACAACAGCCTCTAGAATCGTTTCTAATTATAACGCAAGCAAAACTGTGTAAAATGTCTAAAATTGTTATAAACCACTCTTGATTATTGGGTCAAATAGTGATATTATATATGTAAATAATAGAAACGTTTCTATAAGAATGTGGAGGTATGAAACATGCTTGTACAAGAAAGGGTGTTGGATAAAAAATCTATAACACAAAGGATTAAGCAATGGGGAAGCGAGTTTAAAAAGCAGCTTGCGCTGCAAAGTATGGTCTTACCTGGTATTGTATTTTTGATTATATTTAGCTACATACCGCTATATGGCTTATCCATTGCCTTCAAAAACTATTCAATCGTTAGTACGCTGAGTAGTGCTGATTGGATAGGCTTAGAGAATTTCAAAATCATTCTTAATGATCAATATTTTTGGGATTCTGTTGTTAATACACTTGGAATTAGTCTTTTAAAACTCGCTTTTGGTTTCATTACACCGATTATACTTGCAGTAATGATCTATGAGGTGAAAGAAGGACCTTTTAAGCGAATTGTACAAACGATATCCTATCTGCCACATTTCTTATCATGGATTGTATTAGGCGGTATGTTGATCAGTTGGATGTCAACCAGTGGCATGTTTAACCAAATTTTGATAACACTTGGCGTGATTAATGAAGGTAAAAATATACTGCTTGATGCCGATAAGTACTGGTGGATTGCATCTCTATCGGATATTTGGAAGGAAGCGGGATGGGGTACTATCTTATACTTAGCAACAATGGCTGGTATTGATCCAACATTTTATGAGGCTGCTCGTATAGATGGAGCTGGACGGATCCGCCAAATATGGAGTATTACCTTACCCCTTATTAAACCAATTATTACGTTGAACTTTATTTTAACTATAAGTGGCTTGTTAGGATCAAACCTAGATCAAACCATGGTATTAATGAACTCTCAAAACCAGCCAAAAGCAGAGGTCATTAACTCTTATGTATATCGTATGGGGCTTCAGCAAGGAGATTTTTCTTACGCCACGGCAGCTGATCTAGGGGTATCAATTGTCTCTGTTATTTTACTTATCTTAGCTCACCAGCTGACAAAAAAGCTAAACGACCAATCTGTATTATAGGAGGAGAAGTATGAAACCGTTATATTCAACTACGAAAAAAAGGCTATGCAGTGGAAAGTTATTTAATGCTGTTATTGTAGTTCTTTTAATTGTACTTTCGATTATTATAATTTTTCCTATATGGAATGTCATTGTTAACTCATTAAGTGGTGCTCAAGCTTCAGCAAGTGGTATAAATATTTTTTGGACATCGGAGTTCTCTCTTGAAAATTATAAAGCTGTATTTAGAGATACCTCTATTTGGCGTGCTTTTATTGTCTCTGTATTGAAAACAGTACTTGGTGTCATCTGTCATGTCTTTTTTTGTGCTATGGTTGCTTATGGTATGAGTAAAAAAACGTTAAAGGGACGTAAGCTGTATACAACTATAGGAGTCATTACCATGTTTTTCTCAGGCGGTATTATACCCACCTATTTATTAATCAAGTCATTAGGACTATTGAATTCATTTTGGGTTTATATCTTTCCAGCTTTATTTAGCTATTATGATATGATTATTCTTATGAATTTCTTTAGGCAGGTACCAGAGTCATTAGAAGAATCAGCTCGAATAGATGGAGCGGGGGTGTGGAGAACGTTTTTATCGGTTATTTTACCATTGTCAAAGCCTGTACTAGCTACAATTGCTTTATTTCATGGTGTTTACCAATGGAATGATTTTATGACAACAAAGCTTTACATAACAAAAGAAGCGTTATATCCATTACAAATGAAATTGTATGAAATTATTGTGCAGCAGCAAGTCACAAGTATGGTAAATCCAACCAGTGTTGCCATCACAACAACTTCAAAAGGCATTCAATTAGCGACTATTGTAGTAACCACTTTACCTATTATTATCATCTATCCAGTTCTACAGAAGCATTTTGTAACTGGCATGATGTTAGGGTCAGTTAAAGGGTAAGTCGCTTGCCTTTATAATTAAATATATAAGGTACTAGAAAATTTTTCGCTTTTTATTTGTTTTTACATATAAATGTTAGGAGGATTAACAATGAAACAACTTAAAACAAGGGTTACAAAAGTAGGAATAATTTGGTTATGTTTTACAGCGCTTATGCTAGTGGGATGCGGTCAATCCAATTCCAGTTCTAAAACTGGCGTCCTTCAGCCACTTGATGGTCGTTATGAGGTGAATCGTAATACGCCTGCATGGCAGTTGGACAGCAAGGAAGAAACCACCTTAACTTGGTATGTGAATGCAGACTGGTGGAATACGGATTGGGGCAATGATGTTGTAACTAAAAAAATTAAGCAGGATTTAAAACTTGATGTTAAATTCATTACTGGAGATGATACGAAGCTTAATACTTATTTTGCTGGAGAAGATTTGCCAGATATTATTACGATATTTAACTCAAGCTCCCAAGTAGCACAATCTGCAAATCAGTGGGCGTATGCTCTAAGCGATTTAGCTGATCAGTATGATCCATATTTTTATCAGACTGCCAAAAAGGATACATTGGATTGGTTTCAATTATCTGATGGGAAAACCTATGGATATCCCGACTTTTCCAATAGCCAAGAGGATTATGATAAAGGTTATATTGATGCAGCGACTGCTTTTGTGATACGGAAAGACATCTATGAAGCGCTTGCTCGTCCATCTATGGGAACTCAAGAAGAATTTTTATCCGTACTTAGTGCAATAAAAGATAAATACTCAGATATAATTCCCTTTGGTTTTAATGAAATGAGCAATAGTGTTGGTTCTTTAGGGGAAGATTTTCAGAATTTTATCGGTGTACCTATTGTGAATGAGGATAGTACTTGGTATGATAGGAATATGGATGAGGACTATTTGTCATGGATAAAAACCTTTAACAATGCTTATCAACAAGGTTTAATCAGTGATGATAGTTTTTCAGATGATGGGACAGCTTACGAAGAGAAAATAAAAACTGGACAATTTGCGACCATTATGTTGGGGGGGACGCCTCAACGTTCAGGAGCTTTGCAAATATGGATGAATTCCCATCCTGACTCTGCTTATATTGCCATTGATGGACCACAGAGCACGAAAGGTCATGCTCCTACTCTAGCACAGTCTGGATTATCTGGATGGGCAGTTAACTACGTGACTCGTGATTGTAAAGACCCTGTTAAAGCTATACAGCTCTTTACTTATTTGCTTTCTGATGAGGCGGGTATCCTAACGAACTTTGGTGTTGAGGGAGAAACCTATAAATTTAATGAAGAAGGTAAGATTGAACTATTGCCTGAAATACGCACGCTTAAAGAAACGGATAATGATCGTTTTAAAAAAGAAATCCGTCTTGGTGAATTCTGCTTATTTGGTCATGATCGCTACCATAGATTAGGTTCAGAATCTATTCCCTCTACGGAACAGTTAAAAGAGTGGGGAAGAGGTAAGCTTAAGACACAATTTATTATTGAGAACATTGAACCAGACCAAGGGACTGCAGAAGCTAGAAGCTTAAGTGCTGTCAATACTAACTGGGTAACTACGTTGGTAGCAATGATTCGTTCACAAGACGATAATACATTTAAACAGTTGCTTAAGGATTATCAAACCTTTAGAGAAAAAAACCATTGGAAGGCTATTGTCAATATAAGAAATGAAAAAATGAATAGAAATCGTGAAAAGCTTGATTCGACTATAGAGCAATAAGAATGGAGAATGCGATATGAAAGTTTTTATGACGAATAATAATCATCAATTTAAGCAATGGGAAATAGATTTAGAGGATCGTTCTAAAGCTGAGATGCAAGTCATTAAAGTGTATGAGGATGAATTGAGGCAAAAAATCGTTGGTTTTGGAGGTGCGCTAACAGAAGCATCAGCTTATGTATGGCATCAGATGAGTGCCACCAATCAAAAGGAGATCATGAGGCTGTATTTTGGAGAGGGTGGTAATCAATATAATTTTTGCCGAACACATATACAGAGCTGTGATTTTTCGTTGGGTAACCGTGCTTATGTGGAGGAAAATGATGATACGTGTGTTACCTTTAGTATAGAAGGGGATAGGGAATACCAAGTCCCTTTCATTAAAGAAGCGCTTTCATGGAATCCTTCTATTGAGTTTTTAGCTTCCCCCTGGAGTCCGCCAGCATTTATGAAAAGCAATAAAAAAATGAATCAAGGTGGGCGTTTGTTAGAGAAATACTATGATGTGTGGGCGGATATTATGACAAACTATGTTTTGGCATATCAAATGGAAGGGATTAAGATTGGGAGATTATCAGTACAAAATGAACCTGCTGCTGTTCAAACATGGGATTCTTGTGTTTATACAGCTAAAGAAGAAAAAGAATTTGCATGTATATTGAGAAAAAAATTAGATGAAGCTAAGCTGGAAGATGTTAAAATATATGTTTGGGATCACAATAAAGATTTAATTGTAGAGAGAACGAAGGGGATATTTACAGACGAACAAGCAAAAGCTTCCATTCATGGTGTAGCATTTCACTGGTACTCTGGGGATCATTTTGAGGCTTTAGAATGTGTGCATCAAGCATATCCAGATAAGGAACTGATTTTTACGGAAGGCTGTGTAGAGTATTCCAGATTCTCTGATACCGACCAAACTCAGAAAGCTATGATGTATGCACATGATATGATTGGAAATTTTAAAGCTGGTATGAATGGGTTCATGGATTGGAATGTTATACTAGATGAAACGGGAGGACCTAATCATGTGAATAATTATTGTGATGCACCTATTATGTGTCATACAAAGGATGATGTGATTGATATTCATTTATCCTATTACTACATTGGTCATTTTAGCAGATTCATACAGCCTCAGGCTCGTAGAATGCTGACTTCTAGTTATTCAAGTCATTTAGAAACAGTTGGTTTTATGAATCCAAATGGAGAAAAAGTGGTTATTGTTCTCAATACATCGGATCAGACCTTGCCTTTTGAAATTGTGGATCAAGGGAAAGGAAATCAATTAGAAATAGAACCTAAATCTATTATGACTCTATGCTGGTAAATAAAGATGGTTCTTAGTATAATTTAGAATAAACACCATTTAAGATATGTTCTATCCATTCTTAAATGGTGTTTATAGTATTTCTGCTTGTTAATTAAATGATTGCTTCAAGTTCTTCTAATGACGCGTCATTCATATAAGCATTAATTATTCTCCTGCCTAGTGGTTTCAAGTCATCAACTAAAAATTGTTGTAGTTCTTTTTTAAAGAAGTTAACTAAAATCTGTGCTCCTTTATCATAAGCTTCGTTACCTATGCTTGATTGATGATTGGTTTGTAATAACTCTTTTGGAATATCAAATCCTTCAACGTGCAAGTTGCTAAGTGCGTAACCCAATGTTGTACATCTAGCTTTTGTTAGCTGTTCATTATCAAAGTGAGCACCGCCTTTTCTTGCCAAACATTCTCTGTTAATCCATTCAGCTGTAAAGCCGACCTCATAAGAGCCGATATGTTGATTAGGCATTAAAGTATATTTTGTTTCAGGTGTATTAACGATTTGGTCAAGTAATAAGTTGGCTTGAGTGACCATTTTTCCTGTTGCGAATGGCCAGTATGAGCCTACGCCTTCACTGCTCATTCCTTCTGTATCTAGAATACTTGGATTAGCATGCCCTCTTGGTGACACAAGCCTCCATAGCCAAGCGAGAGCTGGTGGTAAAATATGTAGCATTCCAGCAATACCATAGGTAGGATTCTCTCTTGAGCATAATGGCATACGAACACCAAAGGAGCGTACATCCACGTTGACAGGTTCGGCGATAATATTTTTTATAAAATGTCTTGGCATAATAACCCGTGGGTTCGGACAAGGTGTATCGACATCATCCAATGTATGATCCCAAATGAGTATCCTTGATCCTGAAACGCCTTGCATATTTAAGAAAATCAGTGGTTCCGGTGGGTGAGTTGTTAATTTTTCGTGCATAGGTGAAGTACCATATTCTGTAATATGATTAAACCTTAAAAACCAACCTGCTTCTGCATCTGATATAACAAGCTTATTATCATTTTGATAGGAAGGATGGCATAAAGCCATATCATCTGTTACAGGATATAATTCACAAGTATCACGCAATTTCATAAATAGCTTCTTATTGCTTGTTTTATCTTCAGCCAGTAGAATTTGTCCATTTGGTTCTCTGTGCATCTCTTCTATCATTTCGGATTTACCACCGCCGCTAGCACCTTCATGCATGATGATAATGGATTTATTAGATGGTGTTACGACTTTGACAGATGATGCATGAGCGGTCAGCCAATTTTCCTTTTCGCCTATAGAAAGTAAAACACCATAGATACCTTTTTTTGCACTTGGTCCCGGATAAAGATTAAATGAAAACACTTCGTGTAATTCTGGTAATCGATTATGTACAACTACTTGTTCTCCATTGAAATGAGTATGTCTAAACGTTGGGGCTAAGTAAATCACTGCTTTGGGACTAAAGCCTTTTCTTATCTCATTCTTAGGTATGAATCCTTGTAAGTCTGCTAATCCTCCAACAAAAAATGCTGCATTCTTAGGGGCGATTAGTATGGACTCATAACCTCCGTGATTCTGATCGCCAGAAATAAATGGCATAACGATCAAGTCTTGTTGCTTTAGCCATTTGAAAGTTTCTTTTCTAACCTCGTCAAAATCACCAAATTTATCCTTATACTTAGCTTTGTCAGTTTCTAGATTATCAGCGATATACATGCATTCTGGATCACGTCTTCTCATATGGGGCTCTTTGTAATTAACTGCCAAACCATTTTTACATTTGGCTACTGTTACTTCTTCAACCATGCCTTTTCCTTCAATATTATAAACAACACTAAAATGTGGCTGATCGTTAGTAGCAAGTCTTAAGATATGTTCTCTACTTTCTGGAATAATAATAGAGGGTGCGTGGAGTAGTATATCTTTCATATCATCATTTAAGTTAAAGTATTCACTTGTGTTCATAATGAACCTCCTACATAGTTTTATGTAAAAATCCAAAACATAGATTATTACTGTTTTGGATTATGTTTGACTATTTAATGGTGTTTATTCATCTTCCGATGGATTAATTCTTTTTTCAATGTTTTGTTTGAAGGTAATAATAATCATTTTTTCTCCAGTGACCGTACTAACATCAGAATGTACAGACAAGATGTCATAGGGTAGAATTTCATTAATTAAATTTTGAAAATGTAATAGGTTTTTTTCAAATAATAGGGTTCTCATTTTTTTTAATAATTCTACTCCGTCATTATTCTCTACAAGTTTCTGTTCGGCTTGACTTAAAAATCCTAGCAATCGAATGATAACTAGATCTCCTACAATGATTGTTCTTATTCTTTTAGGTCCTCTTCCCATAAACTCAACTTCAAATTTGCTTACAATTTCACTAACTTTTGATTCGATTTGACCTTTTGTCACTTCAAGTACCTCCTGACATAATCTTAGCAGCATGGTCTACTTTAAGTTTTAGTGTTTTATTGCTTATCGGAAGACAGTTATAATATCTTCATATAATAAGCGTTAAGGGTGTGTATTATTAGAGTTAGTAAAACTAAATATTTGCATAAAAGCTCTAAAATATGCATGGATACCCCGATATTAATCCCATCAGCAGTTTAATCTTTTAAATAAGAATTTTTTGTCTGATACAAATATAAGAAAATTAAAGATTAATTTTACCATATTTTTAATGTTCAAACTTATAAATAAAATCATAACCCGACTTGCATTTCTAGATTGATATGTACCCATATAACACTAATTAGTTTGTCAATTATGTTTAGTTCTTAACGTTTTTTGCAAATAAAAAAAGCCAACAATCCCCTAACAAAGGAAATGTTGGCTTATGTTAGGCTGGTTACCATACCATCCTTCAATCTTCCAACTATATGATTTCAAATACAATACTATCATAGACAACACAATTTTGCAAGCCAAATTATATAATCTTGCAAAATTAGTTATAAATTTAACTAGGCTTATATTGAATAATCATAGAAAATGAAGGGTTTAGGATCTATAATCGCTTTAAACTTATTAATCATTGCGTTAATCATCATTATAAAGTATAATTTTTTTAAGTCTATTCATATTAATGATACTCAACAAAAAAGTAGATTAAACTACCTTGCATTGATAGAGTAGAAGCGTTTCAATATAATACAAAAATAAGATTATAAAAAGGAATTGTATCTCTTAAGTTGAATTTAATAACCATATAAATGGAAATATTACTTATAGGTTAAGGTGTATAGAAAACTATCATTTGTGCTCATTAGAATATCAACTGGGTAGGTGAAAAAATGATTACATATATAAAAGGTGTATTGGATTACATTGGTGAGAATTCTATCATTGTAGATGTTCAAGGGGTAGGATATGAAGTGCTTACGCCCATGTCCGTCCTAGCAAATCTTACACATACTGGAGAAACAATAAAGATACATACCTATCTCTATGTTCGCGAAGATGCTATGCTTCTGTATGGCTTTTTAACTAGAGATGATTTGTTTGTTTTTAAAAAGCTCATAACTGTCAATGGTATTGGACCAAAAGGAGCCTTAGGCATTTTATCAACCATATCTCCTGATGATTTAAGAATGGCTATTCTTGCAGAGGATGTTAACACAATATCAAAAGCCCCGGGCATTGGTAAAAAAACAGCTCAAAAGCTTATATTAGAGCTTAAGGATAAGCTTAAGCTAGCGGTACAGCCATCAACAGTAGAAGCTATCAAGGTTTCTTCTAACCTTGCAGCCAGTCAAATAAACGATGCGGTTCAAGCATTAGCGGCTCTTGGATATACTCAAACAGAAGCGTTAAAAGCCGTTCGGTCGGTTTCGCTTAACGAAGAAATGACAATAGAAGAATTGATAAAGGCTGCACTAAAAAAACTATCGTTAACTTAAATGGATGCGTAACTCCTTACGAATAAACAGAATAGGATGAAAAAGAATGGAAAAGCGGATAATCAATACAGAATTGATGGATGAGGATGCTGCTATAGAACAGAATTTACGTCCCAAGCTATTGAATGACTATATTGGACAAGCAAAAGCAAAAGAAAACTTAAAGGTTTTTATAGAAGCTGCTAAGCTTAGAAAAGAACCCTTAGACCATGTTTTGCTTTATGGGCCACCTGGGTTAGGTAAAACAACACTATCCAATATAATAGCTAATGAAATGAACGTCGGAATTAAAGTTACATCTGGACCAGCTATTGAGCGCCCAGGGGATATGGCAGCTATTCTCAATAATTTACAGTCGGGAGATGTTTTGTTTATTGATGAAATTCATCGGCTTAATCGGCAGATAGAAGAAATTATGTATCCTGCAATGGAGGATTATGTCATTGATATTGTTATTGGCAAGGGACCAGCGGCGAGATCGATAAGAATTGAGCTTCCTAAGTTTACTTTAATAGGTGCAACCACAAGAATCGGCCTGTTAACTTCGCCTTTAAGAGACAGATTTGGCGTTATACATAAGCTGGAGTTCTATACCATTGAGGAGTTGACGGATATCATAAAACGCTCCAGTTCTGTGCTGGATATAACGATTGATGATAGAGGAGCAGAAGAAATTGCTAGGCGTTCTAGAGGAACTCCAAGACTGGCTAATCGATTACTTAAAAGAGTAAGAGATTTTGCTCAAGTCAAGTATGATGGACATATTACCTTAGAGGTTGCAAACTATGCCCTTAATCTACTTGACGTTGATAAAATGGGCTTGGATAAGAATGATAGAAGGATGCTTCAAGCCATGATAGAGAAGTATGAAGGGGGTCCCGTTGGCTTAGATACCTTAGCTGCTACGATTGGGGAAGAATCAGGAACGGTTGAAGAAGTATACGAACCTTACCTTATACAGTTAGGCTATATTAATCGAACACCTAGAGGAAGAGTTGTGACACCTCTATGTTATACCCATTTGGGCTATAAAACCTTTGGTAAGACCCATACAATGGAACAACTAGACTTAAACTTCAAGGATACGCTTAATCATAAATAAGATTAATCCATAAAGTGTGGAATAACTTATAATAATTAATTAAGTGGTGATAAGATGGATTGGGAGAGAACGTTAGTTATTCTAGAGGAAATACATACCAAGGATAAAGTAACACAAAGACAATTGTCAAAACTGACAGGATTGTCCTTAGGTACGATTAATGGTTTAATTCAAGAAATGATAACCATTGGTTTGTTAAGTGCTACGTATCAAAATGCTAGAATGGTTAAGTATGAGGTAACTAAAGCGGGGCAGATAGAGAAAAGTAAATTGAATTATGAATTTACTATTAAGAGCTTTAAACAATTGGCTAAGATACGAAAACAATTTAAAGAAAAAATTGATAAGGCTATTCATAGAGGTATTACCAAGTTTTACATTATGGGCAATCATGATGAAATGTTAAAACTCACAAAGATGTGTATCATTGAGGCAAAAAGACAATCCGACATTAACTATGATATTATAGGAGAAGACATAAAAACGATTGAAAATGGCGAAGCCTATTTAATATGGGAAAACTGTCATGAAAAAACATTGAAGGATCGTCAGATGGACTATGTGAATTTATTGCAAGAAAATTAACCCCCCATAAATAGCACAATTGAGAAAAGTCATACGACTACTTTTTATGTATTTACCATAGAATATAGTACAACAATTAATGAAAGGGCTGTACTATGTGTTGTACTATTTTAGTTACTGGTTGTGCAGGATTTATTGGGTATCATGTAACGAAGCAGCTTCTTGAAAGAAAGTACAGGATTATAGGGATAGATAATCTTAATAGTTACTATGATGTCCAATTAAAGAAAGACCGATTAGAACAACTCAATGGCAATACCCATTTTAAATTCTATTTATCTTCTATGGAAGATAAGGAATCCTTTGAACAGGTTTTTGAAGCATATCCTATTACTTATGTCATTCACCTAGCTGCTCAAGCTGGCGTTCGCTACAGTTTAATTCATCCAGACGCCTATATTCAATCTAATATGATCGGCTTTTTTAATCTATTAGAAGCATGTAAGAAACATTCATGTGAACACCTTATCTATGCCTCATCAAGCTCTGTTTATGGAGGCAATAAAGAAGTACCTTTTTCAACCAAAGATAATGTTGATCACCCAATCAGTTTATATGCAGCAACAAAAAAATCGAATGAGCTTATGGCGCATACTTATAGTCATCTCTATCGTTTGCCTACTACAGGACTACGGTTTTTTACAGTTTATGGTCCTTGGGGACGACCTGATATGGCTTATTACCTGTTTTCTAAAAACCTTGTAGAGCATAAGCCGATTCAGTTGTATAACTATGGAGAGATGTTACGAGATTTTACATATGTTGATGATGTTGTAGAGAGTGTTATACGAATCATGCCTATAAAACCAAAGCCTTATAAGGATGGCTATACATTAAAAGACTGTAGTAAAAGTACCGCCCCTTATAAGATTTATAATATTGGAAGAGGGCATCCAGTGGAAATTGAATTAGTTCTTGCTTTGCTTGAAGAGAAGCTGGGGAAGAAAGCAATAAAAAACTATGAGCCTATCCAGCCGGGAGATGTTGTAAAGACTTATGCTGAGGTAGAAGAGTTAAATCATGTCATCCAATATCAGCCGAAAACTTCAATCGAAGAAGGATTAGATGCGTTTGTTCAATGGTTTATTAAGTACCACCAGATCAATTAACATAGGTACTATCTGTACACTATATTAACTGTGTCAAAGTAACTATACTCAAAAATGTATGATGTATTTGTCAATTATTGTATCTATATGTTATAATGTTGAAAGATAAATAGGTTGAAGGGGGGCTTCTATGTCACCGAAAAATAATATAAAAGTGCTGATAGGTGGTAGTGTTTATAACTTATCTGGTGATGAAAGCGAAGAATACATTCAAAGAGTTGCCTTATACATTAATAATAAGATGGAAAAGCTTGAAGCCACTGAAAATGCGAAACAATTGAATACCAAAATGCTATCTGTTCTCCTAGCGATAAACATCGCTGATGATTTGTTCAAGGTTAAAGAAACAATTAAAGAAATGGAGAATGAATTAGAAGATAAAGAGGTTCAATTGAAACATGCTAAGCAGACAGTGCTGGACTTACAGGATGATCTTGAAAATGTGAATAAAGAGAAATTATCCCTGTTGTCAAAAACTGAATCGTTAGAATATGAATTAGAAAAAATTAAGCAAGAATTGGATGATTACATTAATACTTTTGATGTAGATGATGAGTAGTAATATATGATTACTACTTTTTTCTTATCTTGTAGTTATAGTATGGGAAGTAAGTAGATGAATCTATCATACAAGATAAAAAATGGGGATAGTTTAAGGTGAATTGGGTATGATTTAAATAATGTATTACACAAAATGATTTAGTTTGGTGGATTGATTGTAGGTTACGAAAGACGGTCAAAATTTTGCTATACGGTAAGGGTCAAGGGTGAATCGTATTAGCTCCATAACCCCCTAAACGTCCGTGTTTAGCAGGGGTTACGCTCCACTCCTGTTACGCTGTGGTGCTATTACGATTCACCCTTTCTGTGAGTCTATTAGAAGGAGCAAAATTTTTCGTTACGAATAATTTACGTAAATATTTATGTGTTCACATATTTTATATAAATAGAATACATAAATTATATATTGATATAAAGTACGGAATAGAATGTTGATTAAAGTGGTATGGACATATGTATACCGTTGTGGAAGGGGTTCTTTATGCATAAACCTGAAATATTATCGCCGGCTGGTTCGTTTGAGAGTTTAGTTGCAGCTGTTCATGCGGGATGTGATGCTGTCTATCTTGGGGGTAAACATTTTGGTGCAAGAGCCTATGCATCTAACTTTGATACCGAAGAACTTCTTAGGGCTATAGATTATTGTCATATTCATGATGTGAAGGTTTACTTAACTGTGAATACTGTTATTAAGGAAATAGAATTGAATGATTTGCTAAAATTTATTTATCCTTTCTATTGTGAAGGTATTGATGCGGTTATAGTGCAGGATATTGGAGCGGCTGCTTTAATTCGATCGGCTTATGGATCTCTGCCCATACATGGAAGTACTCAAATGACCATCCATCATGAGAGAGGTGTAGAATTTCTAAAAACTTTAGATTTTGATAGGGTTGTTTTAAGTAGAGAGTTGAATCTAAAAGAGATAGAAGCTATCATCCAAAATACAGCTATGGAAGTAGAATGCTTTGTCCATGGAGCACTCTGCTTTGCTTATTCGGGTCAGTGTTTGATGAGCAGTATTCTTGGAGGAAGAAGCGCCAATAGAGGACGGTGTGCAGGTCCTTGTCGGTTACCCTATCATTTTGTTAAAGACGATAAGGTTATACATGATAAAAAACGTTATCTGCTTAGTCCAAAGGATATACAAACCTTAAGGCTTTTACCCGATCTTATAGATTCAGGTATTCATTCCTTTAAAATAGAAGGGCGCATGAAAGGACCAGCCTATGTGGCTGGTGTTACTGCTATTTATAAAAAATATAGAGATGCGTATATCTTAAATAGGGAAAGTTATAAGGTGGATCCTGAAGATGAAAAAGTACTACTAGAATTGTATAACAGAGGTTCTTTTTCGACAGGTTACTATAAAACTTCTTATGGTAAAAGGATGATGGCAATGACTAATCCTAAAAACTGGGGATTAGAAGTAGGACAAGTTATCAATACGGATAAGAAAAGAGGAACTGTTACTATGCAGTTTGACGAGGATATACATAGTGGAGATTGTATAGAAATACGTCCTAAGAATAAAGAACCTATCAGCTTTATAGTAAAGGAGTATTCTAAAAGCTATAAGCCTGTGACTCTAAAGCTAAAAAATAACACATTTGTAAGTGGAGAAAAGGTTTATCGGCTAAAAAACCAACGTTTGGTAGAGACAATAAAAAACTCTATCATCCAGAAGGATATGAAGCCTAATATACAATGTTTTTATTCTGCTAGAGTGTCAGAACCTTTCTTAGTAAAGCTTATATATCATGATATTGAGGTTTTTGAAGTAGGTTCCTGTGTAGAAAAAGCCAAGAGTCTTGGAATAACAAGAGATCGACTGATTCAGCAGCTGAAAAAAACAGGTAACAGTCCTTTTCATATAGAAAGTACGTATGGTCATATGGATACCTCTATTTTTTTGCCGATCAGCGAGATAAATAAAGTTCGTCGAGGAGCAGTTGAAAAACTAACCCAAGCGATATTAGATAAATACAGACGCGAGCCACATATAGAATTTAGTTATAAAAAATTTATTAAAGAGTTAGATACACACTCAAATACAGGGTACAGAGAAAATTTAGAATTGAGAATGGATGTAATGGTTCGTTCAATAGAACAATTTAATGTAGTTAAGGATTTTTTGTGGGTAGATGCTATTCTTATTGAAGGTGAGTTCTTTAATACTCATGAACAAGCCATGATGCTACAAGCCTGTAAAAAGCTAAATAAGAAGTTGTATTATGCTCTACCAAGGATTTGCAGGCAAAAAAAGGATGACATCTGCGACTCTATGAGCCATGCATTTGACGGTTATGTCATAAGAACTTACGGTCAATTACAGAAATTTAAAAACAATGAATTACCTCTTATTATTGACTACAATATGAATTGTTTTAATAACATGACGATTAGATCATTAAAACAGCAGGGGTCAGATAGAGTAATGCTATCTCCAGAATTAAATAAAAAGGAACTGAGGCAATTAGAACATTATCATACGGGTGTTTTATTGTATGGGTACTTACCCTTAATGGTAACTGCACAGTGTATGATAGGGAATGCCTTTAAGCGTTCTTCAACTAGTCAAGAGCAATCCTATGCTTTACAGGATAGATATGGTAAACGGTTCAGAGTTGACCAAAGAGACAAGGCGTGTTACAGTATGATTTATAATACCAGTCCTACACTTCTATTGGATGTTATGACTCAGCTTCAGACAATGAACGTAACCTGTTATCGGGTTGAATTCACATTTGAACCTATAGAACAAGTTCATAGAGTTATGAAAGCAGTAGACTGCTGTCTTCAGCAAGGTGAAATAACACAAAAAGAAGTATTGGATCTGCTTTCTATAAAGGATTTCAATAGAGGTCACTTCAATCGAGGCATACAGTAACCTTTATCTAAACGGTAGATATAGTAACATCTACGTAAGAAAGGAATGGATGTTTTATGTTGAATGCATTCATTTATATTAGTCAGTTTATCTTCATAATATTAGCTATAGCCTTTTTATATTGTTGTTATAAAATGTATGGCTTATCTTATGATGCTCATAATGATACCTTAAAGTTGTTGAATAAATGGCAGAAAATCTTTATACTGAGTCTGCATTTTTTTGGTTTTGTGATACTTCTAGGTGCGTATGAAAATAAGCTGGATATTATTATTTTATATATTCAAGAAGTCTTGTTTTTCTTATTGGTATGGTATATATTAGAACGTTTTTATAAAAAAACCCATTTACTCTTATGGAATTTAACGTTTTATTTCATTACTTTAAGCTTCATTATTTTAACACGCATCAATTATCAAGTAGGTGAGAGGCAGTTTTATATGGCTGTTTTGGGCTATTTGATTGCTTTAATCCTGCCTAAGCTTATAGAAAAAGCAGCTTTTCTAAAGCATCTTAGCTGGGTGTATATGGCTATATCGCTTTTACTGCTTATTGCTGTATTTTTTCTTGGAGAAAAAAAGGGCGGCGCTATTAACTGGATCAGTATTTGGGGTTTCAGCTTTCAGCCCTCAGAAGTGGTTAAAATTACTTTTATCTTTTTCTTAGCTGCTTATTTATATGAAAAGAATCGTTGGATAGATATTATTATATGTGGAATTCCATCGCTTGCTTTAATTATTCTATTGGTCTTACAAAACGATTTAGGAACTGCTTTAATATTTTTTATTATATTTATTACATTGGTTTACTTATCAACCAGTCAAGCCATCTATTTTTTTGGAGGGTTAGCTGGAGGTAGTTTAGGTGCTTTTATTGCCTATCGCTTTTTTCCACATGTCAAAAGAAGAGTTGTAGCATGGCAGAATCCTTGGATGGATATAGACAATACAGGCTATCAAATTGCTCATTCGCTTTTTGCCATTGGAGCAGGAGGTTGGAGTGGATATGGTTTAACAAAAGGTATGCCAAAGTCTATCCCGGTTGTGACAATGGATTTTATCTTTGCTGCTATTAGTGAAGAGTTTGGTAACATATTCTCAGTTATACTGATTATTACCTTAATTGTTTTTTATATCATCATTATTCATATTGCATTAAAGACAGAAAGAAGATTTTATTACCTCATCGCAAGTGGCATTGGATGTACGTTTGCATTTCAGATTTTTTTAATTATTGGAGGCGTTACTAACTTCATACCTATTACTGGTGTTACTTTACCTTTTATCAGTTATGGCGGCACATCTATATTGGTGTCTGCTTCTATGGTTGGTATTGTACAAGGTATTTCCAATATGCAAACATCTAAGAAAGAAGGTGAAGAGGATGACGCAAAACATCAACCAAAGAAACAAAAAGCTTAAAAGGATATCTTATATTTATGTAGGTTTGTTTTTGCTTCTTATCTTTAATCTTATTAAGTATGTTGCGTTGGATAGCAGTAATGTTACCATTAATTCATATAATCCTAGATTGGAACAATTAGAAAAGACTATAATTAGAGGTAAAATTTTAGATACCAATGGACAAGTACTAGCACAGACACTAAAAAGAGAGAATGAATTATATAGAGTCTACCCCTTTAGTAATACTTTTGCTCATGTATTAGGTTATCATGATCATGGAAAAACCGGTTTAGAAGCTGTTGCGAATATAGATTTACTTCGTTCGGATATCAGTGTACTGGAAAAACTATCCATATCTGTGTTTCATAAAGATACAATTGGAAACAATGTTGTAACCACCTTGAATGCTGAATTGCAAAAAATGGCTCATGATCTATTAGGAGATAGAAAAGGGGCTGTTGTAGCTATAGAGCCATCTACTGGGAAAATTCTTAGTATGGTTTCTAAGCCTAATTATAACCCTAACTATATTACGCAGGACTGGAAAACGCTTATTCAGAATGAAGAGGAATCACCATTATTAAATAGAGCAACTCAAGGCTTGTATCCGCCAGGTTCCACTTTTAAGCTTATCACCTCTTTAGCATTTATGGAAAATAATCCTTGGGAAGACTTTTCTTATACATGTACTGGACAAGATGTATTTAATGGTAAAATGATTCACTGCTATAAAAATACAGCTCATGGTAAAGTCGATCTTAAGAAGGCATTAGCCGTGTCGTGTAATACCGCTTTTTCACATATTGGAACAGAAATGGATGTCAATGATTTTATACAGACTGCTAATAGACTTCTGTTTAATCAAACCATTGATTTTGATTTGCCTAGTTCAAAGAGTAGCTTTACCTTACAAGAAAACTCTACAATTAACGAAATAGCGGAGACTGCCATTGGACAGGGTAAAACATTAATATCGCCTTTTCACAATGCTTTAATCGTATCTAGTATTGCCAATGGTGGATTGTTAATGAAACCGTATCTCATTGATAGAATTGAAACCTACAATGGAAAAACAGTTAAGAAAGTATTACCTGAGCTTTATCAACAAGTGATGGATGTCGAGTATTCTACACATCTAAAAACTTTCATGGTAGAGGTCGTAGAAAACGGTACAGGTAAGAAATCAAGTGTAGATGGAATAAAAATAGCAGGAAAAACAGGCTCAGCGGAAAATCCTTTTGGTCAGCCTCATGCATGGTATGTGGGGTTTGCGCCAGCTGACAATCCTAAAATTGCTTTATCTATTATTGTAGAGACTTCTGGAACTAGCAGTGCCAATGCAGCTCCTATTGCTAAAGAATTATTTGACCTATATTTAAAGCATTAGAATATACTATTACTTGCATGCAATTGAATCATTGGACATATGTTCATAGGATTAAAAAACTAAAGTATGTGACTTGTGTATTGTATAAAAAAAATGTATAGTAGTAGATGTGAATTTTATAAAATAAAACTGACCAATGATTTAATGTTATAAACTTATTTATAATCTTGATTATGAATTATTTCTTAAATTGTTTTAGTTTAATAAGAGTACCCAGGAGGCAAAATTATGATTGAAGCTGTTAGTTGTGGCGGTGTGGTCATTCACAAAGGCAAGATACTGCTATTATATAAAAATTATAAACATCGATATGAAGGATGGGTACTTCCAAAAGGAACGGTAGAAGATGATGAAGAATACAAAGAAACAGCCATCCGTGAAGTGCGAGAAGAAGCTGGTGTTAAAGCTAATATTATAAAATACATCGGTAAAAGTCAATACTCTTTTATGATTGCAAATGACACAGTGATTAAAGATGTTCATTGGTATTTAATGAAATCCTATAATTATTTTAGTCGCCCTCAAAGGGAGGAATTCTTTGTTGATTCAGGCTACTATAAGTTTCATGAAGCATACCATCTACTGAAGTTTAATAATGAAAAACAAATACTTGAACAAGCCTATAATGATTACCTTGATTTAAAACGCTGCAATATGTGGGGGAACAGAAAGTATATATAAGAAATCTTAACTTCCAGTACTTCCAGTCGTTTATTGGCTGAGAGAAATTTATAATGTTATACTCAACAGATTGAATGAACTTTAGCTTTATTAACGTGCGAAAGACTACATTTAGTATTATGAAATTCTCTTAGATAAATAAACATAAAAAAAACACATCCTTAGGATGTGTTTATCATGCGGATGAAGGGAGTCGAACCCTTACGATGTTACCACCGGCAGATTTTGAGTCTGCTGCGTCTGCCTATTCCGCCACATCCGCTAAGAATCTGACAAGAACTAATATTAACATATAACTTAAGTAAATGCAATAGTTTTTTTTAATAAAGATGAACTATTTGTAGGAAGGGGTGAATCCGTTAGTTATGGAAGTGAGTAAAAAACTTATAAAACAAGCAATAAAAGGTAACATGAAAGCTTTTGAAACATTGATCCTACAATTTGAAAAACCAGTTTACAATTTAGTCTTTCAAATGATGGGGAATGAGCAGGATGCTCTAGATGTTACTCAAGAGGTATTTATTAAACTCTACCGGTCAATAGGGAAGTTTAGATTTAAATCTAAATTCTCGACATGGGTTTACCGTGTTGCCGTTAATACGTGTATTGATGAGCTAAGAAAACTAAAAAAATATGAAAAAAAGTTAGATTACATAGATCAAGCCTACGAAAGTGAAGAAAAGAGCTATAAGAAGCAATATGTAGATAAGGGGAAGACACCGGAAGAGGTCGCCATTCAAAATGAGAATGTGACAGAAATAAGATATTCTATTAATCAATTAAAAGAGGATTATCGAACCATCATTATACTAAGAGATATTAAAAACTTCTCCTATGAGGAAATTGCAAAAATACTAGATTGCACCTTAGGAACGGTAAAATCGAGGCTTTCTAGAGCGAGGCAGCAATTAAAAAAGGAGATAGTAAAGAAACGGGAACAAAGTCAGACATCTTTCGTCTAATTCAATGAAAGGAGGTAGTATCATGAAGTGTAATGACGTAAGAGAATTAATTTCTCTTTATATAGATAATAGAGTATCAGAATCGGAGAAACAAGAGATAGAAAATCATTTAAAAGACTGTCAGGAATGTGAACAAGAATTAAAGCTCTTGGAAAATGTCGTTCATAAGTCGCATCAATTGAATTCAGAAAAAGAACTGCCAAAGGATTTTCATGCTCAATTAATGGCTAGAATTAAAGCAGAAGAGCAGAATACAAGAAAAACTTCTTCATATAACCCTTGGTATTCAGTTGTAGCAGCAGCTTTTGTTGTGGTTTTAATTTTTGGAATTATTGGTATATCAAAGCTTGGAACGTATAATAACCCAGAACATAAAACTGCTGAAGTAGAGCGGATTAATATGAGCATTAAAACAGATGCATATAATAGTGATACAATTGAAAACACGCAGGAGTTTTCTAAGGAAGCATCAGGCGTTCAAGGAAAAAAGTCTATAGATAGTAATACGACCAAGGATGATACTAATATGGATGAAAGTCATCGAGAAGTGGATAGAGCTTCAGTCGCATCAGAACCAAATATTAGCGAACAGCTAAATTCTGAGGATCAAACGGTGTTCTGTGATAGTGATGCTTCTGAAATAGATGAAGGGAATCATGTAAAAGATAAAGAATATCATTCAAAAAGCTTAGAAACTAAAAGCTCAGAAAACACCAACGATTCAATTGAAAATTTGGATATGACAATCGGTGAGCAGATAGAAGAAGAAACGGATAAGGGTGTCCAATTGTATGGGGTATTTATTATTATAGGTAGTGTTATAATTATCTCGTTATTAATTATGATGATTGTCAACAGAAATAGAAAAAGGCAATAATGAAAGAAAAGTAAAAATATTAAATAATGAAGTGAAAGTATTAACCCAATGGACAGCAAGCAAGTTTAGAGAGTTAACTTACTTTATTAGAATAAGAGTGAATGGTATAAGGTGATTTTACCTAATACACATTCACTCTATTAAATTAATCAGGATTTAATACCACATTTATTTTTTGTATTAATGGGTATACTCAAAGATGTAGTACCTTAGCCCTTATTATTTCTAAAATCCTTGTCCAGTTATTGTTAATCCTCATAGGTTCTGATATAATGTTTAAGGGTTAACATAATGGTGATTAATAAAGGATGAAATAGATGAATAAAAAAGTATTGTTAGTAGATGGACATAGTATTATGAATCGAGCTTTTTATGGTGTTCCTCTGCTTACTAATTCAGAAGGATTATATACCAATGCAGTTTATGGGTTTTTAACCATATTATTTAAAACGCTTCAAGAGGAAATGGTAGATTACTTAGCGGTTGCTTTTGATCTAAGTGCACCCACATTCAGACATATAAAGTACACGGACTATAAGGGTAATCGCAAAGGAATGCCTGATGAATTAAGGAGCCAGATACCTTTAATTAAGCAAGTTTTGGAAGCTATGAATGTTAATATATATGAAGTTGAAGGATATGAAGCGGATGATGTGTTAGGAACTATTGCTAAGAAATGCGAAGAGAAAACATTAGATGTAACCGTATTATCTGGAGACAGAGACCTTCTACAGCTAGCTACTGAGCGTATAAAAATAAGTATTCCCAAAACAAAAGGCGGCGTAACGGTTACAGAACATTACCATTGGGAAGATGTTCTAGAAAAATATGGCGTGAATCCAATAGAATTTATTGATTTAAAAGGATTAATGGGAGATACTTCTGATAATATTCCAGGCGTTCCAGGTATTGGAGAAAAAACAGCGGGAAAAATTATAAAAGCTTATCAATCTATAGAACGAGCCTATGAACATGTGGATGAACTTAAACCTCCGAGAGCTGCTAAGAATCTTAAAGAATACTATACACAGGCGTTGTTAAGTAAAGAACTGGCAACGATATGTACAGATTGTGATATTCCATTTACATTAGATAGTATGACGATAGAAGATATGTTTACGGAGCAGGCTTACACTCTTTTTAAGCGATTAGAGTTTAAGACTTTAGTAGAAAAATACTTTAATCAAACACAGCCCCCAAAAATTATTGAAGAGGAGTATCACTTAATATCCAATCAAAAGGATCTTGATAAACTTATTGAACAATTAAAGGTATCTCAAGTATTCTCCTACGCTTTTATAGGGGAGCATACGCTATTAGGAATAAGTATTGGACTGCTAGACTATACGGTATTTCTTCCGTTTGGAGACAAGCTTACAGATATTGAGGTTTTTGAGCAGTTAAAACCAATATTTGAAATGAAGCATCAAGTAATGATTACACAACATTTGAAAAATGATTATACTGTGTTTAAACACTACAATATTGAACCACAGCCGTCTTTTTTTGATTGTTCTATAGCTGGATATACGATAAACCCAATTAAAGAGTCCTATACAATTGATGATATTGCTAATGAATTTTTAAACCTGCAAATCAAATCTGAGGAAGAATGGCTAGGAAAAGGTAGAAGTAAAAAATCCTTTGCTAATCTTTCTGATACAGAGCAGCTATTCTTTGCTGGTAATACAGCTTATGTTCTTTTACATGCTTATAATCCATTACTAGACGCCTTGAAGCGGAATGACTTAGAGAGCTTGTACTATACCATAGAACTTCCTTTGATTCGTGTGTTGTACCAGATGGAAGCATCAGGTATTCAAGTTAATGTTGAAGCTTTGAAAGCTTATTCTAAAAAACTAGGTGGAAAAATCCAAACCACTGAAAAAGCTATTTTTGATTTAGCAGGGATGTCATTCAATATAAATTCACCTAAACAACTCGGTGTTGTTTTATTTGAGCATTTGGAGCTTCCAGTGATTAAAAAAACCAAAACGGGTTATTCTACTGCTGTAGATGTCTTAGAAAAGTTGGAAAACAAACATCCTATTATTAGTCATATTATTGACTATCGACATTTAACTAAGCTTAAATCAACGTATGCCGATGGACTTTTTGACTATATTAAGAACGATACACGGATACATTCAACTTTCAGACAAACCATTACTTCAACAGGCAGAATCAGTAGTACAGAACCTAATCTTCAAAATATACCCATAAAAATGGATATAGGCAGGGAGATAAGAAAGGTTTTTATTCCTCAAGAAGATTATGTTTTTATAGATGCTGACTATTCTCAGATTGAATTAAGGTTGCTTGCACATTTATCTGGAGATGAACAGTTAATTGAGGCATATAATCAGAACGAGGATATTCATAGACTTACAGCTTCACAAGTTTTTCATGTGCCTTTAGAATCCGTTACCTCTCTACAGAGAAGCAATGCTAAAGCTGTGAATTTTGGTATTGTTTATGGCATAAGTGCTTTTGGGTTAAGTCAAGATCTCAATATTAGCCGAAAGGAAGCACAAGATTATATACAAAATTATTTCAAGAAGTATCCTAGTGTCAAGATTTATTTAGATAATTGCATTCGGTTAGCTAAGGAGAGAGGGTTCTCCGAAACCATGCTTGGAAGAAAACGACCGGTTCCTGAGCTTAAATCAAGGAATTTTGTTCAACGTTCATTTGGAGAACGTGTTGCAATGAATACACCTATTCAGGGAAGTGCTGCTGATATTATTAAAATTGCTATGATTCGTGTTCAGAACAAAATGGAAAAGCTTGATTTAAAATCTAGACTGATCTTACAGGTACATGATGAACTACTTATTGAAGCACATAGTAGTGAAGTTGAAAAAGTTCAAGAACTACTAATTCATGAAATGGAGCAGGCAGTCCCGTTAGATGTACCTCTAAAAGTGGATGTTCATGTTGGTGAGTCATGGTTTGATGCAAAGTAATGGAGGTCTGGCTGTGGTTATTGGTTTAATTGGTGGCATAGGCAGTGGCAAATCCGTTGTAGCGAAGCTATTAGAAAAGCACTATAAAGCTCATATTATTAATGCGGATGAAATAGGACATCAAGTGATACAAAAAGGAACTCCGTCCTATAAAAAAATAATTGATTATTTTGGAGCTGAAATACTCAATACAGATGGCACAATTAACAGGAAAAATCTGGGTTATCTTGTGTTTAATAATAGCCAAAATCTAAAAAAGCTTAATGAGTTTACGCATCCTTTTATGTTTAAAGAGATTGAGTTGATAATTCATCAGCTATGTTCTTTCCAGTTAATTGTATTAGAAGCTGCTGTTATGATAGAAGCTAAGTTTTATGAGTTAGTGGATGAGTTATGGTTTATCTACAGTAACAAAGATATAAGAATCAAACGACTCATTAACCATAGAGGATTTTCTCTAACAGAAGTGCAAAGCAGAATGAAGCAACAATATAGCGATGAAATATTTCAAACTTATGCGGATTATTGTATAGATAACAGCGCAACCTTAGAGTATACCTTGAAGCAGATAGAAGAACGGTTATCATTTATTGGATTAGGAAAATAATGTGAGTTGTATAAGTTGCATCAATGAGATGAAGGTGCTAAATGAATGAGACGAAAGGAATGGGCTATATAGTATGAAACGGTTATTGTTATTTTTACTACTAGTCGTTACGATAAGTATAACGACTAGCTGTGTTAAAGTAAATACAGATGAGAATGAAGCAACCAATAACAGTGATAATCAGAATATTGTTGAAAAAGAAGACGTGCAAAAACCAAAGGAAGTAGTTCCTGCTTTTGGGGGGGAACTTAAAGTAAGCATAAGAAATCCTAATTCCCTTAATCCCCTTATAAATGAGGATAGGACAATAGATGCTTTATTAAAGCTTGTTTATGATTCACTATTTGAGTTAAACGAAGATCAAAAACCTGTTAAAAGTTTAGTCGATAATTTTGAAATGAATGATACAGGAAGCTATTTAACCCTTCACTTAAAAAACGATATCGTTTTTCATAATGGAGAACCTCTTTTGGCAGAGGATGTTATCTATTCTATTAATACCATCCTTGAAGCGGAACATTCTATTTACAAAAGCAATGTAGCAAATATACAAAGAACTTCTGCTATAGATGATAAGACCTGTAGGATTTATTTTAAGCAGCCTTATGCTTTTAGTTTATATGATCTAACTTTTCCGATTATAAAGAAAGAAATCGATCATAATAAAACGCCCATTGGTACAGGCGCATATGCTTTTGCTTCTTATGATTCAATGAAGCAGATAGAGTTAAAAGCTAATCCTAACTGGTTTAAAGGAAATCTCTATGTAGAAAATATTAAGGCAGTTATTACTAGAGATCCAGAGGTGGATTTATCGTCATTTGAGCAAAAGGTTATTGATGTATTAAATCCTAGTAAGTTTGATTGGCAGCATTATGCTCAGAAATCAGATGTAACACTTACCGAATATATTACGTATTATTATGATTTTATAGGATTCAATTTTAACCATCCGGTTTTAGCAAATAAAGAAATTAGAAAAATTATTGCTCATGCAATTAATCGAGAAAAACTCATTGATGACTTTTATATGAATCATGCTGTGCTCACAGAATATCCACTGCATCCTAAGTCATGGCTTTTAGAGGAAAATACCTTGGTTTACCCCTATGATGTGGAACAAGCAAAGAAGCTGTTAAGTGACAATGGCTGGGCGGACAGCGATCAAGATGGGATACTAGATAAATCCATTAATGGCATTAAAGTTGATCTTAAATTATCGTTATTGGTCAATCAGAACAATCCTATAAGAACAAATATAGCAAGTAGTATTAAAACATCCTTAGAAAAAATTGGTTTTGTCATTGAGTTGGAAGCATTAGAGATGGAAACTTACAATAATCAATTGCTAAGCAATGATTTTGATATGGTTCTCGCTGGATACAAATTATCTCCAGTGCCTGACTTCACCTTTGCTTTTCATTCACAATCTATCAATGATGATATTAATTTTATCCATTATAAAAGTGAAAAAATGGATAAAACTCTAACAGATATTTTTAATGCTATTAATGACGAGAGCTTAAGTCTAGCTATGGATCAATTTAAAGCGGTTTTTGCTGATGACTTACCCTATCTTAGTCTGTATTTTAGAACATCTGCTATTTTAACTCATGATACAGTTTATGGTACTTTTATACCATCCACTTATGATAGCTTTAAGGGTATTGAGACTATATATTTAGACCATTAAAGTGGTTGAGCCATAATGGCTAACCAATAAAAGGTTAACATTTAAGGCTCAATCTCTTTTTAGAAAATAAATTATCTGAAATTTGTTTATAATGAAGGATGTTTGTGTTAATCCTGTTGCATGCATAATAATGGTACTTCACAAAAAGTATTTATTATTGGTTAATCCGTAAAAACCTTATTGATAGTGTTTAAAAAATAAAAAAATTAGAATATGAAACTCAAACAATAAATATATGTCAATTTATGTTAAAATGTGATATGATGTATAGTACTAGGAAAATGCTTAATAATTGTCAGCTATAATGTTGTTATATAGGTTAAATTGTTAAGTGATATAGAACAAGTCATAGTTTGAATCATTCAGCCTATAAAATCTAGGAGTATATATTGAAATTATAGAGTGAAATATACTAAAACTAAGTTCAATATATCTAGGAGAGAATTATATGATTTCTACTAACGTTGTACACTTTAAAGATTATGTATTTGGATTGGATATCGGAACAAGAAGTATTGTTGGAATTGTTGGTTATAAAGATAAAGAGAAGTTTCATGTGATAGGGCATGCCATTGAAAAACATGAAACACGAGCGATGATAGATGGACAAATTCATGATATTCAAAAAGTATCAGAAACCGTTAATAAGGTCAAGGTACGTCTAGAGAAGCAGCTAAATATTCAGCTATCCAAAGTTTGTATTGCGGCTGCTGGTCGAGTTTTAAAAACTTGTCAGGTACATGTAGAGGAAACCATCCCTGCTACAGATTCAATAAAAAAAGAAATGATTTACGCTCTTGAACTTAAAGGCATAGAAGAAGCACACCGTAGAATACAACAGGAAATAGATCAAAATGATAATCTGTATCACTGTGTTGGCTATAGTGTTATTAAATATTTTCTAAATGATTATGCTATGACAAGTCTGGAAGGTCATAAAGGAAGCAGAATAGGTGCCGATTTAATAGCTACTTTCTTACCTGGAGAGGTGGTTGACAGCTTGTATGCTGTGATTCAAAATGTCGGTTTAGAAGTTGCTCACTTAACGCTTGAACCGATTGCAGCTATTCAAGTGGCGATACCTGAACAATATAGACTTCTTAATATAGCGTTAGTGGACATTGGAGCTGGTACATCAGACATTGCTATTACTAAAGAAGGTAGTATTGTTGCCTATGGTATGATTCCTTTTGCAGGGGATGAAATAACCGAACAGATTGTACATACTCATTTAGTTGATTTTCAAACAGCTGAGAATATGAAGCTTAAGCTAGGTAAAAACAGAACCATAACCTTTAAAGATATTATGGGAATCAGTCATAAAATAGAGTCTAAGGTTATTATACAACAGCTTAAACCCACTCTTGAACGACTAGCTGTGGAAATCAGCCATAAGCTTAAGGATTTAAATGGTGGCAAGTCAACCAATGCAGTTTTTTGTGTTGGTGGCGGTGGCTTAATTAATAATTTCACCACCTTGTTAGCTAAAAATTTATCAATAGCTAATGAACGTGTAGCCTTAAGAGGGATAGAGGTTTTAGATCATATAGATGTATATGAAAAGAGAATAAAAGGACCAGATATGGTAACACCAATAGGCATCTGTTTAACAGGTCTTGAAGCTCATAGAAATGATTTTATTGAAGTATGGGTGAATGGAGAAAAAATAAGAATTTTTGATCATAATCATTTAACTTTAATGGACGTTGCAGCATATAAGGGCTTTAATCATAAGAATCTTATTGCAAGACGGGGAAAGGATTTAGTTTATAAATTAAACGGAGAGAACAAAAAAGCAAGAGGTTCTGTTGGTACTCCAGCACAAATGCTGATTAATGAAGAGCAGATTGGACTAAATCATGTTATAAGACCTAATGATAAAATAACGCTCATTTCTGCACAGCATGGACAGCCGCCTGAATTAACCATAAAAGAGAGTATAAAAGCGTTAGAGCCTATTACGTATTACATAGATGGAAAAAGAATTGAGTTACCATATAAGATCAGCGTCAATGGAATGCCAAACACGGACGATTATAAAATCAACCAAGATGATCAAGTAGAAGCTATGAATAGTTATACAGTAAAAGAAGTGTTAGAGTTATCCGATATACATATTAAGGCAAATGATATTTATGTTAATAACAAACAAACAAGTATAGACACCTTACTCTTAATTGGTGATCACATTGAGACTCATTCAATATCTAGTGAGAAAAATAGTTTGTCAGCTGTTGAGGATCCCAGCTCTAAAAATGAGATCCGTATCAATGTGAATAATGAAGAAGTCTTATTAAAGGATAAGAAGGATTATGTATTTGTAGATATATTTGATGCTATAGACTTTAATCTTAATCATCCAAAAGGTCAGATTACTTGTTTACTTAATGGGAATAAAGCTTCCTATCTGGAAAACATTAAAGATGGAGATATTATTAAGGTTTTCTGGGCTTAAGGAAATGGGGTGGAAGGCTTGGAAAGATTAATTAGGTATCAGAAGAAATTTATTAAACTTCATCACTTAATGGTTGTGGTTTGGTTAGCTAATGTTTTGATTTTCTTGAATACTAGAGAGACCAATCTCCTACATGTTCTTCTGATATTATTTGCACATGGATTAAATATATTTTTGTATAAGGTACGCTATTTTAATCGCTTATTTATCTATTGCATCGTAAAAGTAGTAGAATTATTTACAGTGACTTTACTTATACTTGCAGTCAATAGATATACAAGCTCAGCTGGAGCTATCTTATATCTGCTCTTATGCATTGAGATGTTTATAATTATCGATGTTAGTACCAATCATATGCGTCGTTTGCTTTTGCTTATAGCTATATCACCTTTATTTATTCATATGCTTGCGCTGTTAAAACACAATTTTTTTACTTGGGCACCTATTTTGCTTATCAGTGAAATCATTGTTATATTAATAAGCTCATATGATATTTTTCATATGAATTTAGAAGAATTGAATCAACAACTTTTTGAAAAGACAAGACTCTTAGATGAAAGCAAAGCGACGAATGAAGCTCTATTAAAAACACAAGAAGATCTTAAGAAAGTGAATCTATTATTGGCTGAACAGAAACTAGAATTACAGCAAGCTTATAATAAAGTTAATAAATTCAGCTCTGAAATGTATATACAAATCGAACTATTAAAATACATAAGTTCTGTTTTAAATATAGATGAGCTGTTAGAGTTGGTTACGGATTCTATCATTGGCGCAATAGGTGTTGACACTTGTTCTTTAGCTATTTACGATATATCCAAAGATAAGTATTTGTTTAAGGTGAAATCAATCTATTCAACAGACTATACCAATGATTTTAAGACTCTTTTTCGCAAAGGCAAATTAGATAAATTTTTAACCATGAAAACGCCTAAAATAGATAATCATGTTCAGTCTGGAGCCTATGATTTTATTATGGATAGACATGTAGGTTCCCTAATCATATTTCCTTTAACTCAGGATGATCAGATCCATGGTTTATTGATAGCGGAACATCTTACAAAGGATATGTTTCAAAGCAATAATATTCAATTCCTGCAGGGTATTGTAGCACAGATAAAAATAGCGGTTAAGAATGCGAGTTTATATGCTAAGCTAGAGGATATGGCTAGAAGAGATGGTTTAACGGGTGTATTTAATAAAGCACATCTTGAAAATGTCCTAACGGATTATTATCATCAAATTGAGCAAGGAAAATTAGAACAGTTAGCGGTTGCTATATTTGATATTGATTTATTTAAAAAATTTAATGATAATTATGGACATCTGTTTGGGGATGAGGCTATAAAGGCAACAGCTCATATTGGTCATGAGGTAGCTACAGCCCATGGAGGATTGATTACCCGTTTTGGAGGAGAAGAATTTGTACTTGTTTTTCCAAATAAAACATTAGATATAGCCGTTGAAATTATGACCTTATTACATAATAAAATTAAATCTAATACATTGTATTTTAATACTCACGAAGAAGTTTCACTTGATGTTAGTATAGGGTTAACGGTCTACCCAGAGCTATGTACTTCGCCAAAAGAGTTGTTAAGAAGAGCAGATAAAGCGATGTATTACTCTAAGCAAAATGGTAGAGGACGGCTGACGATCGATCAACCTAACTCCACTGCTTCATAGCGTTTGTTCTCGTTTACTTTGCTATTGAAAGTAAACGATTTTTTTAGTATACTTACGATAAGTTATTTATCAAATGTAGTAGAGGTGGCAATATTGGCAATCAAACTATGCAGTATAGCGAGTGGTAGTAGTGGTAATTGTATCTATGTAGGAACTGAATCTACCCAAATAATCGTAGATATAGGTATTAGTGGAAAAAAGATGGAACATGGGTTGAGGTCAATTGGTGTTGATCCTAAGTCAATTGATGCCTTATTAATCACCCATGAGCACTCTGATCATATTAAAGGTGTAGGCGTTCTTGCAAGAAGGTATCGATTACCCATATATGCAACTGAGAAAACATGGAATAAGGTTATCGAGTATAAAACCATTGGTAAAATTCCTGAAGGGCTCTATCAGAAAATAGAATCTAATCAAGACTTTAAAATAAAGGATCTCACCATTCATGGGTTTTCTACCTATCATGATGCCGTTGATCCCATTAGCTTTAGATTTCAAAAAGACAATAAAAAAGTAAGCATTGCAACAGATTTAGGCTATTATGATGAACACATAATTAATAACCTTAAAAATTCTAATATTCTTTTTCTTGAAGCTAATCATGATATTGATATGCTTAAAAAGAGCAGGTATCCTTATTACCTCAAAAAGAGAATATTAAGTGATGTAGGGCATTTATCTAATGATATGACGGGCAAGCTTTTATCAGAGCTTTACCATAATAATTTAGCCCATGTCATTCTAGGACATCTAAGCCAGGAAAATAATGTTCCAGAACTGGCTTATGCTTCTGTTATGGAGGTATTAGCGCAGCACGAACATGTGAAATGTGAAAATTTAAATTTATTGGTTGCTACTAGACATTGTCATTCTGAACTGGTTGTATGTTAAAGCTTAATATTAATATTTTAGCTTTAAGTCATATATAAGCTGTTGGAGCACTAAAGCTTTTGATAGTTTTATTGTTCGGTTTAGCAATAATCGAGTGTTTATAGGTTTACTAACGAAAGGAATGGTTAAGACCATGAAAAAAGGTATTATTACAGTAGTGGGTCAGGATAGAGTTGGGATTATTGCAAAGGTTTGTACGTATCTAGCGGATCATCAGATAAATATTCTAGATATCTCTCAGACCATTGTACAAGGTTTCTTTAATATGATGATGATAGTAGATATTCGTAAAATACAAAGTTTTGAAGCCGTTGTGGATGATTTAGAAAAATTAGGAAAAGATATTGGTGTTGACATAAAGCTTCAGCATGAGGATATCTTTAATAAGATGCATAGACTTTAAGCAGACAATGTACAAGGTACAGTTTATGACAAACTGTAATTTTACTATTGGGAAGGATTGGCTTGATTTATGATCAATATGTTCGAGGTTACTGAGACGAATCAGATGATTACAGAGGAAAATCTTGATGTTAGAACCATTACCATGGGTATTAATTTAATGGATTGTGCTGATTCTGATATTAATAAGTTTAATCAAAAAATATATGATAAGATTACTTCAAGAGCAGAGCATTTAGTTAAAACAGGGGAAGAGATTGAAAAACAGTATGGTATTCCTATCGTCAATAAAAGAATCTCTGTGACTCCTATTGCTTTAGCAGCTTCTGCTTCACATGAGTCTTCTTATCTCTCTGTTGCAGAAGCATTAGATAAAGCGGCTACAGAGGTTGGTGTCAATTTTATTGGTGGTTTTTCTGCTATTGTTAACAAGGGAATGACAGAGAGTGATAAAGCTTTGATACAATCAATCCCAGCTGCGCTTGCAGGAACTGAAAAAGTATGCAGTTCTGTTAATGTTGGATCATCTAAAACAGGTATCAATATGGATGCTGTTAGACATATTGGTTCTGTCATAAAACAAACGGCACAGTTGACTCAGGATAAAGATTCTCTTGGTTGTGCTAAGTTCGTAGTCTTTTGTAATGCACCAGATGATAATCCTTTTATGGCTGGTGCTTTTCATGGGGTAAGTGAATACGATACAGTTATTAATGTAGGTGTTAGCGGGCCGGGTGTTGTAAAAAAAGCCTTAGAATCTTGTAGAGATAGTAACTTTGAAGTCTTATGTGAGACCATTAAAAAGACAGCATTTAAAATTACAAGAGTTGGACAACTGGTTGCTAAAGAAGCTTCAAAAAGACTCAAAGTGCCATTTGGTATTATCGACTTATCCTTAGCTCCCACACCTGCCATCGGTGACAGTATAGCAGATATATTAGTAGAGATAGGTGTAGAATATGCTGGAGCACCTGGGACAACGGCAGCCTTAGCTTTGTTAAATGATCAGGTGAAAAAGGGCGGCGCCATGGCTTCTTCTTATGTTGGTGGATTAAGTGGTGCCTTTATCCCTGTTAGTGAAGATCAAGGGATGATTGATGCGGTGACTCAAGGTGCATTGTCCATAGAAAAATTAGAAGCCATGACATGTGTGTGTTCAGTGGGGCTTGATATGGTAGCCATCCCAGGCTCTACATCAGAAGCTACCATTTCTGGTATTATAGCGGATGAAATGGCTATTGGTATGATTAATCACAAAACAACAGCAGTTAGAATCATACCTGTTATCGGTAAAGAGGTTGGAGACACTGCTGAATTCGGTGGCTTATTAGGTTATGCACCGATAATGCCTGTTAATTCATACAGCTGTGAGAGACTGATTAATCGAGGCGGACGGATACCAGCACCCATACACAGTTTTAAGAACTAGTAAGTTGAGTAAGAACTAATAAGAACTAATTTTCTATACAAGAAGTAGTTAACTAGGAAAGCATTATCTTATATAGAAAAAGTCATACGAATGTTTTTTGTTATCTATGTCATTAAATTACGCAGGAAAATATCTAGAAAGATGAAAGGAAAGAATGAATATGAGTATGATATCCAATTTAGAACCAACAAAGGTTTTTTCTTATTTTGAAAGAATTAGCAAAATACCTCGTTGTTCTGGCGATGAACAAGCCATTAGCGATTATTTAGTACAATTTGCAAAAGATAGAGAGCTATTTGTTAATCAAGATGAAGCTAACAATGTTATTATAAAGAAACCTGGAACAAAAGGCTATGAGAATGCACCTATTGTTATTTTACAAGGACATATGGACATGGTTGGAAGTAAGAATTTTGATTCTAATCATAATTTTGAAACCGACCCAATTGATTTACTTATAGAAGGGGATATGTTAACGGCCAATGGGACGACCTTAGGAGCAGATGATGGTATTGCTGTGGCTTATTGCTTAGCAATTTTGGATTCTGACGATATTCCTCATCCACCACTTGAGATTATTATAACAACTGATGAAGAGAGAGGACTTGTTGGAGCTGTCAATGCTGATGTGGGTCCATTAGATGGGAAAATTTTTATTAATATTGATAACGAAGATGAAAGAGAACTACTCGTTAGCTGTGCTGGTGGTGCTCGCTTTAATATACTGCTACCAATCATATGGGATACGTACGATAAAGCTCTATATGAAGGTTATAGAGTTCTTATCAAAGGATTAAAAGGTGGTCATTCTGGTGCAGATATCCACCTTAATAGAGCTAATGCACATAAGTTGTTAGGTAGGGTTCTCTATTCTCTTAACCAAAAAATGGATTGTAAGTTAATTACTGTAGCGGGAGGTATGCAAGATAACGCTATACCCAGAGAAGCTTATGCTGAATTACTGATAGAAAAAAGTGATATTGCTGATTTTAAGGCAGAATGTGATAGGCTTAGTAAAGAAATTACTCATGAATTTAAGACAAGTGACAGCCAAATAAAAATGGAAGTGGATGAAATTACTGACCTTAAAGATAAAGCAATGGCTGACGCTACTTTTAAAGCCTTAACTGATTTGATTATGATTCTGCCAAATGGTATTCAGACGATGAGTGCTGATATTGAAGGTTTAGTAGAAAGCTCTTTAAGTTGGGGTGTGTTACAGCAAGAAGAGAATCGAATTATACTTTCAGCTGCTGTAAGAAGTTCTGTAAAATCTTTAAAAGGTCTTATTAATGAACAGCTAAAAATCTTTGCTAACCAATATGGTGCAAGTTATGCCATTAAGGGTGATTATCCTGAGTGGGAATACATGAGAGAATCCAAACTTAGAGATATATGTACAGGTGTCTATGAAAGAGTCTACAACCATGAACCGATTATAAGAGCGCTTCATGCAGGTGTAGAATGTGGTGTGTTTGCAGAAAAAATACCGGGTATAGATATGATATCTATTGGACCAAATTTATATGATGTTCATTCACCTGATGAAAGATTAAGTATTCCTTCAGCTAAGAAAACTTGGGATTTCTTATTAGAAGTGTTAAAAGAGATTAAATAATAGTTGAATAAAACTTGTAATAAAGTTTTAGCGGTTTTTCAGTTTTGCTATGAAACTGAAAAACCGCTTTTCAATTCTATAGTATAAATATTCTATTTAATAACTACACGATGATAAACTTTTTTTCCTTTTTTTATCATGAGTGAGCTGTCTGTATCAAAATCATCTATAGTGACGGTATGTTCTATGGTGTCAACTTTTTCATCGTTAATCCTAACACCGCCCTGCTGTACTAACCGTCGTCCTTCTGAACGAGATGGGATAAGAGATGTTTTTTGGAGCAAGGAGATAATATCTATTCCGTCGTTAAAGTCTTCTTGATTTAATTCAGTAGTTGGAATTGATCCGCTTTTTGCTCCTCCATGAAATAAAGATCTTGCTGCTTCTTTAGCTTTATCTGCTTCCACTTCTCCATGAACGAGTTTGGTTATTTCATAGGCTAATCTTTCTTTTGCCTGATTAATCTCACTGTCCTTTAATGCGCCTAAGCGTTTGACTTCATCCATTGGCAAAAAGGTCAATAGCGCTAAACATTGCTCAACTTTAGCATCTTCAATATTTCTCCAGTATTGGAAAAAATCATAGGGAGTTGTTTTCTGGGGATCTAACCAGACGGCACCTTTTTCGGTTTTACCCATTTTTTTGCCTTCACTAGTGGTTAATAGAGTAAAGGTCATACCATATGCTGGCTTTCCTTCTTTTCTTCTGATGAGCTCTACGCCTCCAAGTATATTGGACCATTGATCATTACCACCTAATTGGAGAACACAATTGTGTGCTCGGTTTAAGGCAAGAAAATCGTAAGACTGCATCAGCATGTAGTTAAATTCTAGGAAAGTTAAACCTTTTTCCATGCGTGATTTGTAGCATTCAGCGGTTAGCATTCTATTAACTGAAAAATGAACGCCAACTTCTCTTAGAAACTCAACATAATTTAAGTCAAGCAACCAATCTGCATTATTGATCATAAGTGCTTTATCATCTTCAAAATCAATAAATTTTGAAAGCTGCTGTTTGAATCTATCTGCATTAGCATCTATATCTTCTTTTGTCAGCATTTTACGCATATCTGACTTGCCAGTCGGATCACCAACCATAGTTGTCCCCCCGCCAATAAGTACAATAGGCTTATGTCCTGCTCTCTGCATATGTGCCATAGCCATAACCGTTAAAAAATGTCCAACAGTTAAACTATCAGCAGTTGGATCGTACCCGGTATAAAAGGTGATTTTCTCATTATCTAATAGATTTTTTATCTCATCTTCATGAGTACATTGTTCAATAAATCCTCTTTCTTTTAATAGTTCAAATGCACTTTTCATAGAGACCTCCTGCTTTTGTTAATAAATTCTACACATTTATTCTTAATTACTTATTAATAAATCCTAACATAATTACTAGGGACTATCAAGCTATATCAAGCATAAATGGTCTTTTTTTGAATATATATTAATAGACCTTTAGCGTTGACTTTAAGTTAGGAGGGAATGCCTTTTGTGTGGTATTGCAGGCTGGATTAGTACAGAGCAGAACTTATTAGAACATCGTTCAATCATACACAAAATGACAGATGCATTAATTCATAGGGGACCTGATGATTATGGCTATTATTATAGAGAGAATGCATTGTTAGGTCATAGGCGTCTTATCGTCATTGATCCACAAGGTGGAAAACAGCCAATGACTAAAGTAATTGGAAATAATGAGTATACCATTGTCTACAATGGAGAACTATATAATACAGAGGAGATTAAAAATACATTAACACAAAAAGGGCATATATTTTCAACTCATTCAGATACAGAAGTTGTACTTACTGCCTATATAGAGTGGAGAGAAGAAAGTGTTTTACACTTAAATGGCATTTTTGCTTTTGGTATATGGGAAAACAACTCAAAAACCTTATACTTAGCTAGAGATCGACTGGGTGTTAAGCCTTTATTTTATTCTAAAATTGGACAGAACTTTATTTTTGGCTCTGAAATAAAAGCATTATTACATTTTCCAGAAGTTGAACCAATAATTGATGAACAGGGATTATTAGAGTTGTTTAGCTTAGGACCAAGCAGGTGCTTAGGAAGTGCGGTGTTTAAGAATATTTATGAGTTGCAGCCTAGCGAATACCTGATTTTAAAACCAGAGCATATGATTAAGAAGCTCTATTGGGAGCCGAGGACAGAGTATCACGTAGAAAGTGTTAGTTCTACAATAGAACATATACAATGGCTTGTAAAGGATGCCATCATAAGACAGCTGGTATCGGATGTGCCTATCTGTACCTTTTTATCTGGAGGTTTAGATTCGAGCGGTATATCCTCTATAGCATCTAGTCATTTTAAACAAGAAGATAAAATACTTAATACGTATTCAATTGACTATGAAGACAATGAAAAGTATTTTAGAGCAAATGATTTTCAGCCAACAAGTGACAGCATGTGGGTGAATAGAGTCAGTGACTACATACAATCTAAGCACAATAAAGTGGTTGTAGATACTGAAACCTTAGCTAAAATGTTAGAGGATGCTGTCTTAGCAAAAGATCTACCAGGGATGGCGGACATTGATTCATCTCTTATGTTTTTTTGTGAGGCGGTAAAAAAGGATCATACAGTTGCCTTATCTGGAGAATGTGCAGATGAAATATTTGGTGGCTATCCTTGGTATAGAAGAGAGGAAGACGTGTATTATGATGGTTTTCCTTGGAATCGTCATATGGATGTCAGAAAATCATTTTTATCCCAGAATCTATCTAGACTTAAGCTAGAAGATTTCTCTAGACACCAGTACCAAGATACCATAAAAAATATTGAATTTCTTGAGCAAGAATCAGAGCATGAAAGAAGAATACGAATGATGACCTATCTCAATCTAAAGTGGTTTATGCTAACCTTATTGAATAGAAAAGATAGAATGAGTATGTATAAAAGTCTAGAAGTCAGGGTTCCATATGCTGATCATAGAATAGTAGAATATGCTTGGAATATTCCGTGGTCGATTAAATATTACAAGGATATTGAAAAGGGGATGCTTCGTCAAGCTTTATCTCAATTTTTACCAACGGATGTTGTTTTTAGAAAAAAATCGCCTTACCCTAAAACCTTTAATCCTAAGTACGAAAGCTTAATTAAAAACATGCTCCAAGAAATTATTGACAAAAAAGATTCCCCCATTCATTATCTAATCAACACACAAAAAGTCAAAACTATAATAGAAAACAAACAAGATATGTTTCATACACCTTGGTTCGGTCAACTTATGAAAGGACCGCAGTTTTTAGCATATCTAATTCAATTAAATCTATGGCTAGAACATTATCAAGTTAAAATACAGTTTTAGAACCGAGCATTTTTAAGAATTATTTCATAAGCGGCCGACTGATTTACTTTTTGTGTTTTAGTTATACCATAATAATAATTAGGTGATAAAATGAATCGAGCAAATGCAAGAAAAACCTATAGATATAGAATGAGAAATAAAAGATACCAGACAGAAACTAGTCCCATAGGTATGAAATCTGTAGTATGTTTAATGCTTTTACTTTGTGTATTATTTATCAAAAAATACGATTTTTCAATTGGTAATTTTAATATCCATTCTATTTATGATGTTTTATATTATAATGAAAACTTTCGAGAACTGTCCAATAAGGTTCTTAAAATTAATGATACAGCGTTTAAAGATATATTTAATCTGGATGGTAATCATACCGAAGGTAGCGCACAATAGAAACGATTTAATTATATGAGTGATTTCTGTTAAACAGGGATCATTTTTTTTGTTTATAAACATTATCCGTTGAAAAAAAGCCAAGTCAATCTATATAATAGTTTGTAGTTTAAAAGACAAAATGTATCAAAATGATACAAATCATAGAGTTGCACCTTCTGATTTGTTATATAAATTACACAAAAAAAGTAGAAGTATATATTGACAGTTGGTTATGTTGGATGTATAATGAAATTGCAATTACAAAATGATACATTAAGTATCAAATTGAGAATAATATATATCAAAATGATACAACAACGAGGAGCGTGTGTTATGAGTCTTGATAGAGATAAGTATGAAGCCTATATTAGTATCCTTAAAGAAGAACTGGTTCCAGCATTAGGTTGTACAGAACCGATCGCCATTGCTTATGCGGCTGCTAAAACACGAGAAGTATTGGGAAACTTTCCTGATAGTGTCAAGATAAGATGCAGTGGTAACATCATAAAAAATGTAAAGTCTGTTAAGATTCCAAATACAGGCAACCTTCAAGGTATTAAAGCTAGTGCTCTTATAGGATTTGTCGGGGGTAATGCTTCAAAGGGGATGCAGGTGCTTGAAGATGTTACTCAAGAACATATAGATAAGGTTAGACAACTAGCAGATTCTGATTTATGTACCATAGAAATGATAGAAAATGATGCTAACTTACATATTGTTATAAAAGCTGAACATAAGGAAGACTATGCTCTCGTTGAGCTTATACATACCCATACGAATATATCAAGAATAGAGAAAAATGGAGAAATACTATTTAAGCAAATATGCGATATGGATAATTTTAACGCTCCCTTGTCAGATAGAAGTATATTAAATGTTGCAGATATACTAACCTTTGCGGATACAGTTGAACTGTCTGAGGTCAAAGAGCTGGTTCAACGTCAAAAAGAATATAACCTAAAAATAGCAGAAAAGGGACTAAAAGAAAAATTTGGTGCCAATATTGGCAAGACTATTTTAGAGTCCTTTGGCAATAGTGTCTATGTAAAAATGAGAGCTTATGCAGCGGCGGGATCAGATGCCAGAATGAATGGCTGTAATTATCCTGTTGTGACTAATTCTGGAAGTGGTAATCAAGGAATGACAGCATCTTTGCCTGTTATCATCTACGCTATGGAAATGAATGTTGATGAAGAAAAAATGTATAGAGCCTTAGTCTTATCTAATCTAATTACTATACATCTTAAAACAGGTATTGGCAGATTATCAGCTTATTGTGGGGTTGTCAGTGCTGCTTGTGGCAGCGGTGCCGCCTTAACGTATCTCAAAAATGGAGGACTCGATAAAATCGAGAAAACCATCACCAATACCTTAGCTAATGTTTCAGGTATTATCTGTGATGGTGCAAAGTCCTCTTGCGCAGCTAAGATAGCTTCTAGTATAGATGCGGCTATTATGGCGGCTATGATGGCAATGAAAGATGTTGCTTTTGAACCTGATACGGGTATTGTTAAGAAAACGGTTGAAAAGACTATCTCAGCTGTAGGCAGAATAGGACGAGTCGGTATGAAGGAAACCGATGTTGAAATCTTAAATGTAATGATTGAAAAATAATAATTAAAATGTCTTTAACGTAATAGCCAATAGGTTAATCATCAAGTATTGGGGGATGATTTACCCATTATAGACTTATTTGGACATTTTATTATTATAAATAATCAATTCAACTTTTCCATTGCAATAATCTACTCAGTAAAGTATTTCATTCAACTTGGGAAAGTTGAGTAACCAACTAATAAGGAGGTAAAACATGAAGAAAAGAATGAGTTTTTTGTTAGTGTTTGTTCTTTTAATCGTATCGTTTTTATCAGCATGTCAAAAAGGATCGGATACAGTTAAGATTGCAGTTGTGGGTCCGCTTACAGGTGATTTTGCAGAGTATGGAACAGGTTTTAAAAATGCAGTTGAATTAATGGTAAAAAAATGGAATGACGAAGGCGGCGTTCTAGGAAAGGAAATCAAGGTTGTAGCTTATGATGACAAGAATACAGGTGAAGAAGCATCTTCTATTGCGGAGAAAATAGTTTCAGACAAGGGAATTATTGGAGTGGTTGGTCATTTTGCAAGCGGAGTCTGTATGGCGGCATCACCAACCTACCAAGAGTCGGGGATTGTTGAGATTTCACCCTCTGCATCACATCCTGATTATACAAGTGAAGGAGATTATATCTTTAGGAACAATACCGTTATCAATATGGAAGCGAAAGTTGCAGCGGATTTAGCTATAGAGACATTAGGAAAGAAAAAAGTAGGCATCTTATCCGTTAAAACAGACTGGGGAACTAAAACAGCAGAAATAACAAAAGATCTAGTTGTTAAAGGTGGAGCATCTGTCGTAGCATGTGAAGAAGTTGTTGATGGTACTCTAGATTTCAGTCCTAACATAACAAAGCTTAATGACGCTGGAGCAGAAGTTATTATCGTAGCTGCTATGTATAATATTCTTGCGCCATTTGCTACACAATATAAATCTGTTAATCCGAATATAGAACTCGTCGGTTTTTCAAATGCTTATAGCCAGCAATTAATTGAACTAGCTAAAGAAAATGCAGAAAATATTCATTTTCCAACTATCTTCTTTCACGCAAGTGAAAATGAACAAGTACAGCAGTTTGTAAAAGATTATGAAGAAAAATATGGTCAAATGCCAAGTAGTCTTACGGCTCAGGCCTATGACAGTGCTGGTATGATACTGACTTGTATAAAGAACGCAGATAAAGTAAGCAGAGAAGCTATAAAAGAAGAATTAACCAAACTGGAATATCCTGGGGTCACAGGGGTAACCAAATATGATGACCTAGGAGATGCTATTAAGAAATTTACGAAAGTAAAAGTTGAAAATGGGCAATTCGTAGAAATAGATAACTAGGTAATAAAGCTTAAAATTAGAGATTTAAAGAGCTTAATTAAAGCTTAAGTAAATGCTTAAGGAGGAAAAATGGGTGATAGAACAATTGTTGAATGGTTTAGCACTGGGAATGGTTTATGCTCTAATTGCAGTTGGATATTCATTAGTTTTTGGTGTTCTACGACTTGTTAATTTCTCTCATGGATCGGTTTATGCTTTTGGTGCTCATATGGCGTTGTTTTTTGTGGGATTGCAATTCGGAGTCATACCAGCTATTGTTTTTAGTATTATTTTAACTGGTATCTTAGATATTTTGATTGATAAATTCTCTTTAGCGCCATTGCGTAAGAAAAAATCCAAAGGTATAGCTGCTTTAATTACAACCATAGGTATAGCCTATATCATCCAAAACTTATTAATGATATTTTTTGGCAGTCAAACAAAGCCTTTTCCTGCAATATTCGATTATGGTTATGTGACAGTATTAGGAATAAGTATAAAAAGTACACAGCTGTTTATTTTAGTTGTATCCTTAATCTTATTGGCTATACTGACCTATGTTGTTAAATTTACAAAAATAGGACTTTCTATGAGAGCAGTTGAGCAAAATCAAAAAGCAGCAAGCTTAATGGGAATCAATGTAAACTCGGTGATTCGATTTACATTTTTCTTGGGTGGAGCTTCTGCTGCCATTGCAGGCTCACTGATTAGCGGTTATTACCAAGTGGTTTATCCAAACATGGGATTTTTAGCTGGACTAAAAGCATTTTCAGCTGCTGTTCTAGGTGGTATAGGTGTGTTATATGGTTCCATTGTTGGAGGGTTAGTGGTTGGTGTTTCTGAAAGCTATGCAGCAGCACTATTGGGTGGCTCATATAGAGATGCGGTAGCGTTTATTATCTTAATTATTGTATTACTCTTTAAACCAACAGGTTTGTTTGGTAAAAAAGATATAACAAAGGTATAAGGATGGTGTAAGGATGGCAAAAAAATTAGCTTTAAAAAATAACACAATAGTGGATTGGATATCTAAACTTAGAAATTATTATTACGCTCATAAAAAAGTATTTTTTATTGCACTAGCTGTTTTGATAGTATTGACGCCTTATATCAGTCCATCCCAGTACATACTTAGAATAATTATTATGGTTGGTATCTATACAATTCTAGCTTTAGCATTAGGATTGGTAACTGGCTATACAGGTCAAGTTTCTCTGGGACATGCCTCTTTCTATGCTATAGGTGCTTATACATCTGCGTTATTAAGTACCCATTTTGGATTGAATTTCTTTATAACGGTACCTATTTCTGCAATAGTAGCTGCAATAGGAGGGCTGTTATTGGGATTACCTACCTTACGTCTATCTGGTACTTATTTAGCTATTGCTACATTAGGATTTTGTGAAGTCGTACGGATGATACTATTGAATTGGCAATCCGTTACCAATGGACCTTTAGGTGTATCTAAAATACCTAGACCCTCTATTTTTGGATATGAATTAACATTAGCGAATAATGGTCTTTATTATTTGATGATTGTTCTACTCATACTTACGACTGCGTGTATGATAGCTATTGTTCGATCAAAAATGGGTCGAGCATTAAAAGCGATTAGAGAAGATGAATTGGCGGCAACCATGATGGGAATAAAAACGACTTATTATAAAGTCTTAGCTTTTGTTATATCTGCTTTCTTTTCTGGCTTAGCTGGTGCCTTCTATGCGCATTTAATACGCTATATTGATCCAAATACTTTTGTTTTTGATACATCCATTATGATACTCAGTATTGTTATTTTAGGTGGTATGGGAACCATTAATGGTATGTTTCTGGGTTCAGCCCTCTTGGTTTCTTTTCCTGAAGTATTACGATTCTTACAAGAATATCGATTTGTCGTCTATGGTATTGTTTTAGTTATGATGATGAGATTTCGTCCTCAGGGCATTATGGGAGGGCAAAAGAAAAGTAATTACCAGTTTCCGAGTGGTACCATCATGAATAGGAATACCACACAAACTAAATTCTCGTTAAGTCAAGAAAATAGTGTAGAAGGAGGTGTATGATATGGCTTTTTTAGAAGTAAAGGGTGTTTCTAAACATTTCGGTGGACTTGCAGCTGTTGATAAGGTTTCTTTAGAAGTCAACCAAGGAGAAATCATTAGTGTTATAGGACCTAACGGTGCAGGAAAAACAACGCTTTTTAACATGCTGACGGGAGCTCATGCTTTGACTGAAGGAGAAATTATCTTTGATGGTGAACCTATCCATAATCATACACCTCAAGAAATTGTAGAAAAAGGTTTAGCAAGAACCTTTCAAAACATAAGATTATTTCCTGAGTTGAGAGTGATTGAAAATGTTTTGATAGGTATGCATATTCACACCCAATACAGCTTCTTAGATATACTCTTTAGAACAAAGAAGTTTAGAAAAATAGAAGTAGAAAAACACCAAAGGGCAATTGACATTCTCGACTCTATAGGCTTGAAGCAGCAAGTGCATAATTATGCTGTTAATCTGCCCTATGGGGATCAACGAAGATTAGAAATAGCACGTGCCATTTCAACCAATGCAAAAATTCTGTTATTGGACGAACCAGCAGCTGGTATGAACCCACAGGAATCTGAGGAGCTGCTTGAGTTTATTAAGGAACTAAGAGATCAAGGCTATACCATTATACTCATTGAGCATGATATGAATGTTGTCATGAATATATCGGATAGAATTGTCGTTATTGATTATGGCAAAAAAATAGCTGAAGGCTTGCCAGAAGATATTGCGACCAATAAGCGAGTGATTGAAGCTTATCTTGGAAGGAGTGAATAACGGTGCTTGTAGTTAAGGATTTAAATACGCACTATGGCAATATACATGCTCTAAAAGGAATTGATCTCGAAGTTAAAGAAGGCGAAATTGTAAGCTTGATTGGGAGTAATGGGGCGGGCAAAAGCACTACCTTATTAACCATAACAGGACTTTTGAAGGCGACTCGTGGACAAGTTTCTTTTAAAGGAAAAGATATAACACATGCCTCTTCTTCTGATATTGTTCATATGGGGTTAAGCCTTGCACCTGAAGGACGTGAAGTATTTCCTGCCTTAACAGTTCAAGAAAACCTGCAGTTGGGGGCTTATACCAAGAAAGATAAGGCATCTATTAAAGAGTCCTACGATAGAGTTTATGATTTGTTTCCAAGATTATATGAAAGGAAAAAGCAGACGGCAGGAACGATGTCTGGAGGCGAGCAGCAAATGCTGGCGATTGGAAGGGCATTAATGACAGAGCCTAAGTTATTAATGCTAGATGAGCCTTCACTTGGTCTAGCACCAAATCTAGTTTTGCTCATATTTGATATGATTCAAACCATAAACAAGCAAGGAACAACGGTTTTATTAGTTGAGCAAAATGCCAATATGGCGCTATCTATCTCTAATCGAGGGTATGTGTTAGAAATTGGTAAAGTGACCCTTTCAGATGAAGCTAAGGCTTTGAGTGAGAATGATAAAGTCAGAAAAGCCTATTTAGGAAATATTGATCATTAGAATAAATCTATCAACTCTAAATGAGCAAGTATTAAGAATAGAAGCTTACACTTTTTCACAATAGTAAGGTTATCTAACATGATGGCTACTCATTAAGAGTTAAAAATAAAAAATACGGAGGTATGGATAATGGACAATGAAAAAAAATACACACAACAAGAGTTAACGGATGCATTTAGAAGTGCTATTGAGGACAGAGCTAAATGGTTTTATCTCCTTTCTAAGTATACCAAAGAAGGATTTGATGAAGTAGCAGAACAAGCGATTACAGAGTTTGGAATAGCAAAAGGAAAGGCATTAGGAGATTGTAAAACAGCAAAGGATTTTGCAAACGGCATATTATCAGGTCATCCTAATAAGGCTTTTGATATGGAGCCTGTTAAGTTAGATGATGATAAATGTGTTATTAAGTTCCATCATTGCCCATTAGTAGAAGCTTGGAAAAAGCTTGGATGCTCTAAGGAAGAGGTTGAACATTTGTGTGATTTAGCCTGTTATGGAGATTATGGTATGGTGAGTATTTTTGAAAACTTAAGTCTAGAGTGGAAACAACTGCTCTCAAAAGGTGCAAAATGCTGTGAAATGTGTATTTCAAGAAAAAAGTAGGTGAATGACATGAAAAAACTAATCAACCATCCAGATGAAGTCGTCAGTGACATGTTACAAGGTTTTGTAAGTGCAAACCCACAGTTGGAATATTTCAAAGAGGTTGAAGTAATAGCTAAGAAAATTAAAGAAAAGAAGGTGGGACTTGTCTCTGGTGGTGGCAGTGGTCATGAACCTGCTCATGCTGGATATGTAGGAAAAGGTATGTTGGATGCAGCAGTTGCTGGTAATGTCTTTGCTTCACCATCTCCTGATAGAATTATTAAAGGTATAGAAGAAGCTCATATGGGCGAAGGTGTTTTGCTTATTATTAAAAATTATTCTGGTGACATTATGAATTTTGGTATGGCAAAGGATCTAGCTGAATTAGATGGTATCGAGGTTGACTATGTAGTAGTTAAAGATGATGTAGCGGTTAAGGACAGTACTTATTCTACTGGTAGAAGAGGTGTTGCTGGCACAGTTTTAGTACATAAAATTGCTGGAGCCAAAGCAGATGAGGGCGCTAGTCTTAAAGAAGTAAAAAGAGCAGCAGAAAAAGCGATTCAAAATGTAAGAACCATGGGAATGGCTATGTCTTCTTGTATTATACCAAGCGTAGGTCAACCGGGTTTTGAACTAGGTGAATATGAAATAGAAATAGGTATGGGTATTCATGGTGAACCAGGTGTTGAAAAAACAACCATCAAGAGTGCAAAAGATATTGCGCAATCCTTATGTAACAAGATTTTAGAGGATTATGACTACAGCAATAGTGAGGTTGCCGTTTTGGTGAATGGTCTTGGATCTACACCGCTTATGGAGCTCTATATTTTAAACTATGAAGTTGCTAAGCTGTTAAAAGAAAAGAATATAACCATTCATAGGACATTTGTTGGCAATTATATGACATCGCTTGAAATGTCAGGCTGTTCCATATCTTTGCTGAAACTGGATGACGAGTTAAAAGGGCTGTTAGATGCACCTTGTCAAACACCAGCCTTAACCATAACATAGGTATAAATAATAAATGCTGTCATGTTGAATAGAGACATGACAGCGTATTTTAAAAGAATAGGTGATAACAATGGCTGTTAAAATAACTGTTAAGGATTATATGACGTATATTGAGCTGGTTACTCAGAAAATACAAGAAAATAAAGTATACATTTCAGAATTGGATGCTATAACTGGTGATGGCGATCATTGGGCAAATATGAATATGGGGTTTGGAAAGCTGGTGGAAAATAAAACGCTACTTGAAGGTATGACATTCAATGAAATGTTTAAAAAAATAGGTCAGCTGATTATGTCTACCGTTGGCGGATCTTCAGGTGTGCTCTATGGCAGTGCTTATCTAAGAGCTTCAAAAGTAATCGGAGAAAATCAAGTAATCGATTTAGAACTGTTAAGTCAAATACTAGAGGCTAAGTTAGTTGCTATTATGGAACGAGGGAATGCTAAGCCGGGATTTAAAACAATGATAGACGCTCTCCACCCTGCTGTTCTCAATTTGCAAAATGCACTAAAAGAAGAGAAGAGTGATTATGATGCTTTACAGGAGTTAAAGATAGGTGCTATAGAAGGAATGAACCAAACAAGGGATATGGAAGCCGTAAAAGGGAGGGCATGTTATCAAGCTAATAAAGGTGTAGGACACCTTGATCCAGGTGCTGTGACAATGTGTTATCAACTCGAGGTATTGGTTGACTTTTTATGTTCTAGGATGTAATATAATTATTAAGAAATAATGCATTAAAGGTGATTATTATGAATCTTGTAGAAATAAAAGGGATAGCTACTAAATTTGCTACAACTATTTCTAAAATACTCAATGTAGATGTTATGATAGTGGATAAAAACTATAATTGGATAGCAAATACCTTTACTGATATCAATCTTGTAACCAGTTATTCTATTATTGGCAGTGTGATGCAAAGTGGCAAAGTGGCAATTGTCAATGATAAGAAACAATTTGACATATGCAAGAACTGTCCAGATGTGGAGTCCTGTGTTATTAATGGTTTTATTGGTGTTCCCATTTTCTATGATAATAAGGTCATCGGTGTTATTTCGCTTTTGATTTTAAGAAATAATAAAAGCAAGGTATTTGACAATCTTGATGTATCCGTAGATTTTTTAGAACGCATGTCGGATTTGCTCAGTTCTAAGCTTAAAAACATTGATAATAACAAGAAACTGAATATCATTAATAAAGAGCGAGAAATTATAATTGATATGATTGATGATGCCCTTGTTTTTGTTAACAACGTGGGAGAAGTCATCTATTATAACAATAAATTTGAAAAATACTTTGAAATTGATAAAAAGATTATTAAAAAAGATATACGCCATATTTTAGAGCATTCAATCATTAAACAGATTATAGAATTGAGAAAAGAAATTTCATATAAAATGTTCTATTATGAGATGAGAAACATACGGTTTTATGGTTTTTTATCCTATCGCAACATTATCATTAATGGTGTTGATTATGGTGGACTATTTACTTTTAAAAGCGCTAGAAGTGTTTCTAGTACTTTAAATAAAACTATAGATAATAAGACTAAAATTACATTTGGAGACATACTGGATAAGGATCCTTTTATGATTCAACTAATGGATACCATCAAGCATCTAGCGGTTAATGATGAGAGTCTATTGATTAATGGTAAGAAGGGACTTGGTAAATCTATTTTAGCAAGAGCAATACATAATTTTTCAGATCGATCGAAGCAATACTTTGCTCTTATCGATTGCGATAACATACCATCCAACCTATTGGAAAACGAAATATTTGGAAACAGTACTATCGGACTGAATGAAAGTCCTTGTATTGGTAAAATAAGAGTGGCTGACAAAGGTACGGTTTACTTTAGAAATATCTCAGAAATGCCTATGAATATTCAAAAACGTCTGGTTGAGGTAATGAAGACAAGAGAAATTAAACAAAGCTCTTATAATGGCTTTAGTGTAAATACTAGGATGATTTTTGATACCACTGAGGATTTATATCCTCTGGCTAAAAAAGGCTTATTCAATGAGGAACTGTATTACCGAATAACTAAAAATGTGATTACTATTCCATCTCTTGTAGAAAGAAGAGAAGATATAAAAGTTATTGTTAATTACATGATTAAGAAGTATCAAAAAAAGTATTTAAAGCAAGACGTTACACTCAGTGAAGAAGTAGTAAATAAAATGGTTCTTTATCATTGGCCCAATAATATTAAAGAGATTGAGAAAACCATCGAGTTAATCATCTATAATGCTAAAAAGAATCTCATATCACTAGAGGATGTTTATCATTATGATTTCATCTCTAATAAAGTAGAAAGAGTCATAACTCTAGAGGAGCTTGAAAAAGAAACGATTCAGAGGATGTTAACTCGATATGAAAATAAGGATCACATAGCAGAATTGTTAGGCATAGGACGTGCCACCTTGTATAGAAAATTAAATAAGTATCGACTAAATGGATGATTATTTTAGTCTATCTTCCATTTATGAGTGTTCGATAAACAGTTGAGGGTAAATAGTATTGTAAACAACTAGATGATACTATTTATCCTTATGTGCGCTTATATTAGAAATAAAATAAGTTAATGATAATATAAATAATTATGGAGGATGGGATGAGAAAAACAAGTATTATAATTGCTCTTGCTTTGTCTATGGTCATTACAGTTGGATATTCAACTACAAATGACAAAGAAATAGATTCGTTAAAAAATAGAATAGCCGTTTTGGAGACTGAGATTGAAATAAAAACAAATATAATTAGTGATCTTGAAACTGAACTTATGAGGGCTAATGAAGCTTTGTTAGTAAGTGAACCAAATTATAATAGAATTTCTATAGAAGAAAAGAATGAGTTCACTTCTTATATTCTTAATAATCCAGTAGATAAGGAGTATTTAAAAGACTATCATGCAATTTTGGATAGTAAAGAAGTCGTTTTTTCCGACATGTACTATCTTGAACATTCATATAAAAGACTTTGGGAAATTGAGATGGAATATGCCTTTTATAGAATTTATCCACTTGTTGGTGAAGATGAGTGGGATTACATAGAGATGTCTCAGGATAATTTTGTCAAATGCATTGAAAATATTGAAGACTTTATATATGAAGCATTTACAAAAAATGAATATGAAATAGCTGATGATATAACCCAAATCAAGTACTTTAAGAATCTGTACAAAAATAGAACTATAGAGCTATTAGAGTATTTGTATATCCTTGAAGAATGGAATAAACCGATGTTTCTGTTTGAAGTTTATTCCGAAGATAAAAGTATTATTGATCAAGCTCTTGCAGAAATTAATGTAATATATTGGCAAGATTTAGAGACGCTATTGCCTCTTGAACATAAATTAGCAACTCTAGGACCTGATGGAATTAAAATATTTAAGCTACATGGTTACGAACTTATACATAAAGATGAACGCTATTTAAGGAAGTTTAGTGTAGATAGTATTGACATATATGATATGGATAATAATCTAATTCAGTCAATAGAAGTCCCAAATACTCTTGTACCGTCAGGTAGATTATTTGATTATGGTTTTAAAATAGATGATTGGAACTTTGATGGTTCCCCTGATATATCACTTTTTGCTATTGAAGGTGGTACAATGAAAAATGCGCCTACATATTTCTGGCTTTGGGATAATGAAGTAGGCATGTTTATATCTAATGAGTTATTGAATGAATACAGTCAAACCTCATACCTATATGTAGATTCAGATGCCAAAGAGGTGGTTTGTAGTTATTATGCTGAAGGTTATCATAAGACTTACTATTCGTGGCAAGACAGTGATTTGATTCCACTAAGACATGAAGGGCATTCGTTGGAAAAAGATGACAATGGTGAAATGCTATTATACTATATTAAAGAAATATATGAGGAAGGCGAATGGATAGAGATAGAAAAAACTCTTGCCGAAGAATAAGAATATAACTATTTTTGTAGGTTATCGATTTAACTTCTTCTATCCTAATACAAACAAACGTTCTTTTTTTATCCAAGATCTGTTATAATGTACTTAGCTTATTTTTAGGAGGTTCAAAGTGAAAGATAAACTTGTAGCACCAGTTGTTAAATGGGTAGGTGGTAAAAGGCAGTTACTACCTGAAATTACAAAATATATACCTAAAGATATAGATACTTACTTCGAGCCTTTTATTGGTGGTGGAGCTGTTCTATTTAGTATACAGCCATCAAAAGCAGTTATTAATGATGTTAATAGCGAGTTAATCAATCTGTATGAGGTTATAAAAAATAATGTAGATGAACTAATTCTAGATCTAAAAAATCATAAGAATGAGGCGGAGCACTTTTATCGTATTAGAAAAATGGATAGAGATAAAGACAATTATAGTAATCTAACATCTGTTGAGAGAGCTTCTAGAATACACTACTTAAATAAAACCTGTTATAATGGCTTGTTTCGAGTGAATCGAGCAGGTGAGTTCAATGCTCCTTTTGGAAGGTATAAAAATCCCGATATTATTAATGAATCTAAGTTAAGAGCTGTTAGCCGATATTTTAATCATAATAAAATAGTTTTTAAATGTGAGGATTTTGAAAGTGCGTTAAAAAGTATTGGGGAGAATTCATTTGTCTATTTTGATCCGCCCTATGATCCAGTCAGTGATAGTGCTTCTTTTACAGGATATGCTAGAGCTGGATTTGATAAAGCTGAACAGCAGAGGCTTAAGAATTTATGTGACCAATTAAACCAAAAAGGTATCAAGTTTCTACTAAGTAATTCTTCCACTAGCTTTATACTCGATTTGTACAAGTCCTATAACATAGAAATTGTTAGAGCAAGACGTGCTATTAATTCTAGAGGGGATAAGAGGGGAGAAGTGGATGAAGTGCTAGTGAGAAACTATGACTAAGAACGATAAAGCATGGGAAAGCTTATTTCAGACATACTGAATAGTAGATAGAGTTGAAGCAGATGGATTTTTTGAGATAACAGCCAATCAGATAAAAGCATATAGGGAACCAAGATTAGCCACAAAATTTGACCATAGAAACCATTTGCCAGCATTATTTAAAAAGCATCACTTAAATATTCTGCCTATAACCAGAGGGAGTTATGTTATCTCTAGGTTTAATGCATATAAGACCTTTGAAGAGCGTGATACTAAGATAGAAAAAATATCTTTTCCTGATTACATAGAAAGCATTGATTATAACCATATCACATCTGAGGCAACAGCTTTAAACTGCGCTTATACCAGCGGCATCATAAAAGATTTTATGGAAGATGAAGCTATTGTACCAGCTGTCAGCGGAAGAATGAGTTCTTTGGCGTTTGATTTTAGAATAGATACCCACTCATCTATACAGTCGTTACCGATTAGCGTTGTAAATGCTCAGATTGAAATTGATGGTGGGTATGAAGGCTGTCATAGTTTAGCTCTAATAGAAGCTAAAAACAGTTTGTCAGAAGACTTTCTAGTCAGACAAATCTATTATCCTTACAGACTATGGCAGAATAAGATTAACAAAAAAGTAAAACCAGTGTTTATGACGTATAGTAACGATATATTTTCTTTGTATGAATACGAATTTCAAGATCCGATGAATTACAATAGCTTAATTTTAATCAAACAAAAAAACTATAGTATTCAACGGGAAGATATAACCTTAGAAGATATCATAAAAATAATGAATACTATAAACATAGTTAATGAGCCAGAAGGCATACCTGCACCTCAAGCGGATAGTTTTCCAAGAATTATTAATCTCTGTGAACTATTAGGCATGGAAGAAAGAACAAAAGAGTTTATCTATACGAACTATGATTTTGATCCAAGGCAATCGGATTACTATACCAACGCTGGCAGGTATTTAGGGCTGATAGATAAAAAAAGTGAGAATAGAAAACCTATCTACATCTTAACCAAGTATGGAAGAAAAATACTAAAACAAAAATATAGAGCAAGGCAGCTAAGCTTTATTCAACTAATCCTCCAGCACAAAGGATTCTATGATACATTAAAGCTATGTTTAGAATGTAAACAAATGCCATCCAAAGATGCAATTATTTCTATCATGATTAAATCTCACATGAATATTCAAGGAACCAGTACCCTTGAAAGAAGAGCTTCTACAGTTACTGGTTGGATAAACTGGATACTTAGCTTATGTCAATAAATCTTTCTATTAGTTCCTTTCTAATTTTAAATTCGGTTACAAAATTACTTATGTAGAAAAATAGTAACTACATATGATTTAGCAACTGTGAATAGCACTACCTCGGAGACGGTAAGGCTTATTGTAGCAAGTAATGGAAGTGATTATGCTTTAACTGGTAACCAGCAGATAGTGAGACTTTCATTTAAGACAAAAGCAGCAATGGGAGCAGGAAGCATTAACGTATCTACAGGACTTGTAGCTGATGGTGATGGGGAAGAATATGCACCAGAATGCTTTGGTAAAACATTTACCATAATATCTGTTAATGATGTTAATCACGATGGAGAAATAACATTAGGTGACTTAGCAATAAGTGCACGTTTGCAAAATACAACCAATGATTTATGGAATCCATACACACCTGATGTGAACTTAAGCGGAAATGTTGATACTTTAGATCTTCAGATGCTTGTTTCTGCTATTCTAAATCAATAGAAGCAATTGATGAAGATAACTTAATATTATAATAATATTAGATGGACAGTTGATAAATATCTAAATCCTAGCTATTTACCTTCTTGTCCATTTTTTAATTTGTAGATTTTATGGTATACTTAATTGGTAATACAAGCTGTTTTTATATATGGAGGTGAAACTATGATCAAATTATTAATTATTACAGGATTATCTAAATTAACTATAATCTAGATCTGTAATAAGTAATACAAGAGATTTATACTGATTAATCAGTTGATATGGATTAACTATATTATTAAAAACTTTTAACAGTATTTTTATTATGTCTATATATGATTTAATTGCTTATTGCAGATCTCAATAAGACAAGCTAATTTAGCTTGAAATAAGAGGTGTGCAAATGAAAACTAAGCAAAGTTTGAAATGGCAGATTGAACCTTCTTCACCGCCTTTGTATAAAAGAAGGTGCGGTAAGTGTAAAAGATCTACCTTACATTACTGTAGTGAAAAATTTAGGATTAATGGGCAAGGAAAAAATGTTGATGTATGGTTAATTTATAAGTGTCAGAAATGTGATAATACGAGTAATGTTACCATACATTCAAGAATAAATCCAAAGTTAATTAATAGAGATGACTACTATAAATTTCAGAATAATGATATTGATGCAGCTTGGAAGTATGCATTTGATAAGGAAACTATGAATCGAAATAGAATTGAAGCTGATTTTAGTCAAATCGAATATATGATTATAGGTGATGTTCTCTCACTGGAGGCAATTGCTAATATGAAAGAACAATTGATAGAGTTTATCATAGGTATTTCATATCCTTTAGAACTTAAACTAACCTATGTCATAAGAAAGAGTCTTAATATTTCGTTAAAACAGTTGGAAGAAATGCTAAGTTCAGGAATAATATCTGTTTTTCCACAATCACCAGTAAAAAAAAAGAAAGTAAAGGATGGAATGCAGGTTATTATTAATCGTGAAAAACTAGAGAAGTATTTGGTGAAAAACCATGTTCATGATGATAATAGGATGAAATAGTTTTGATAGTATTTATCTTTTATAAAACACACTGGAATTTTTAGTATTCTATATAGAATGGGCAGTTGATGAATAACTAAATCATAGTATTCATCTTCATGTCCATTTCGTTTCATGGCATGTATGATTCAGCTATACTTAGAAAATATCTGCCGTTGAAAAAAACAAATGTAAAGCCTATAATAAGGATATATCTATTAACTCAGTTTGAGACTTGTTTTACTTAAAAAGAGAACAGGTAGAGAGGAATGAATAGATGAAAAGACAAACTATAAAACCCAGTAAAGGAATATCAAGGATATCTTTTTTTATCGGTATACTTTTTAGTTTATTTGGAGTAGCTATGATTATTGGTGCTTTGGGATCGGTGGTGCCAATGGCTAGAGTCATTGTTCCATTTGGAGTGGTATGGACTTCTATTGCAATTTTTAATACCTATCGTTCTTATAAAAATGGTTTTACAAATAATAGTGCCCCCAATTATGAAATAGAGTCATATGCAGATGAACATGAGGTAGACTTTGAAGAAAAGCTAAGAAAACTTGAGAGATTAAGAAAAGACGGACTTATTACTGAAACTGAATTTAAGCATAAAAGGTCAGAAATACTCAATGATAAGTGGTAGAGAGAAGTAAGATGAATCTGTGAAACGATAGTCAGATGTACACAAAACAAGAATTAACCTTAAAGATAACAAAGAAAGAGTGAAACAGGATGAAAAACTTAATAGATTTAAGACAAACGTTACGTAAAGTTATAGAAGATGATTATAAAGTGCCTACGGATATAAATATTAAAGATTTGGTGCATGAAATGTTATACCATATTGGTGACCCAGATCCAGTTCTAAGAGATGAATTAATATATTCTGTTTTTGCTCGTTGTCTAGTGGACGATCAGATACCACGGGATATGTTAAAAGAAATATTACAAATTGCCATAGATGACCAACATTTGTTTTATAAAATAGGTGAAAAAAATACACAATCGGTATTCACACGTTCTTTTTCTGTTTTGATAATTGCATTAATTCTTATTAATCATAGAAAGCAGAGGTTATTGGAGAAAGATCAAGTTCTACATATTTTTAGTGAGGTTACAAGATATTTTTTAGAAGAAGTAGACATAAGGGGGTATATAGAAGAGAACGGATGGGCCCATTCTGTTGCGCATGCTGCTGATACATTAGATGAATTAGCACAATGTGATGAACTAGGTTATAAAGAATTGCACTACCTACTTGAAATAATACATGCCAAGATAAGTGACGGAAATTATGTTTATCAACATGATGAAGATGAAAGACTGGTCACAGCAATGATAAGCATCATTAATAGAGACCTATTACCTATGGAAGAACTCTGTAAATGGATAAAAAATTATAGTAAAATAAAAAGAGTAACCATACAGGATTATCAGGCTAAAACAAATATAAAGCATTTTTTACGGAGTTTGTATTTTAGAGCCATAGATCAATTGGATAAGAGTGAGATAATGGAAACACTAAGGGATACATTGCACCAAATGAGCAGTTACAAATAGCATATTATTCTATAAGGGGGCTTATCTATGACAAATTATGAAGAACAAAGACAAGCAATTAATCATAGAATTTTAGAATGTGTTGAAAAGATGAGTGAAGCTAATCGATGTGAGAAGCTCATTACTAGTACAAGAGAAGACTGTGAACGATTAGAAAATAAGTGGCAGGAATTAAAACAAGTACTAAAAAAAGAGGAACATGATGTTGAGAAGCTAAGTAATATAACATTTACCAATTTTCTTCATACACTTCTTAATAATAAAGAGGAAAAATTGGATAAAGAAAGACGAGAGGTTTTAACTGCTAAGCTTAAATGTGATGGTGTTTTATCACAACTACAACAATGTAGAAGGAGCTTAGAAAAACTAACGGTAACCTATGATAAACTAAAATATGCAAAAGAAGATTATCATCAACTTTTAAATGAAAAAAGAGATTTTATATTATCCCATATGCCCGAACGATGGAATGATATTGAAAAGTACATGGACGAAGATAGACGGATCAGTATGCAACTAAAAGAATTAAATGAGGCTATTGATGCTGGGGATAGAACTATGAACTTTATTGAACAAGCACTTAATGCCCTGCAATCGGCTGCAAATTGGGGAACATGGGATATGCTAGGGGGAGGAGTATTATCCACCATGGCTAAAAGAAGTAAAATGAGTGAGGCTCAAAATCATATAACCAATATGCAGAATTGGATTAGTTCTTTTGCAAGAGAGTTGAAGGATGTTAATACATCTATTGAATCTGACTTGGAATTAGATTCCTTCTTAGGATTTGCAGACTACTTTTTTGATGGTTTTTTTGTGGATTGGGCAGTTCAATCCAAAATACATCAAGCTCAAGATAAAGTGAGAAAGACCCAGCATGATGTTAATACAATACTACGAAGTTTGAATTCTGAAGCTGATACTCTTAATAATAGGAAAAAGGAACTTCATAAAGAAATAACTATGACTATTGAAAATGCATAACTATCATTACATGATTGAAGCTCCAAAGTATTTACCCTAGCCATAATTGCTAGGGTTTTGTTAACCTGTTAATAATTCATTGTCTTTGTACCCTAAAGCTCTTAGATAGTTTTTAATTATTTCTTCTAAGCAATGAAGCTCAGTTCCGCTTAACCTGTTCAGTAAACTAGAAATGGAATCAGTATCAGCTTGATTAATAACACCAAGTAATAAATAATCTGTACTGACTTCTAAGGCTTTTGCAACTTTGATGATACTTTCTGCACGTAGATTTTTCCTTCCATTCTCGACACAAGAAAAAAATTGATGGCTCAAATGTGATTTTTCAGCAGCTTGTTCCTGGGTATACCCAAGTTGTTTACGTCTAATTAGGATGCGTTGTCCAATGGTTTTAAATAAATTATCATTATTCATAATATAACACCTCTTTATAATTATACCAATAAAAGCATTTTATCTAGTAATACTAATAAACAGAATAGCCAATAGTTGCATTTTTGCTATATAAGGCATAAAATGATATTTAAGAGGTGAAAAACATGAAAAATATGAGAGAAAATAAATCTACAGAATCATTAGAAAAAAAGATACAGATCTTAAAACAGAAATTAGATGAATTATATGAAACTAAAGGGTATTCAGATGAAGTCGTAAGTATTAGTCAAGAATTAGATCACTATATTTTATTAGTTCAAGAATTAAAGAAGGATACCGAAGAGTAACAAAGGCTAAAGCATTCAACTAAGTAAGCCTGTAGATAATGAGTATAGTTAGGGCATTTTTTAGTAAAGGGGAAACTAAAATAACATAAGGTTTGAAAAAAACACTAAAATAATTTAAAATAGTACTATTAAGTAATAGTACAACGCCATAATAGGTAGTAGATGATCCTTATGTTTTTAATTTGCTATCTTTAGGATATACTTAATGATAGAGAACCATTATACTATGGCATGTTTTTTTTATGATGGTTCAAACAGCTAGGTAAGCTTAAGACAGTTGATTGATGAAATTTACTCATTGATGATTTAACATTGAACAAAAGGAGCAATATATGAAGCAACTAAGACTTTCAGATGATATACTATTAAGTGTAGAAAAGCCAGCAAGATATATTGGTAACGAAATTAATGTGATTAGTAAGGATTTATCTCAGATAGACATCCGATTTGCTATCAGTTTTCCAGATGTCTATGAGATTGGTATGTCTCACTTAGGACTATCCATTCTTTACGATCTCTTTAATAGAAGACAGGATGTCTATTGCGAGAGAGTTTTTTCTCCATGGCATGACCTTGAAGAGAAGCTAAGAGAGAATGAAATTCCTTTGTTTACACTTGAAACACAGGAAGATGTCAAGAACTTTGATTTTTTAGGATTTACCCTACAGTACGAAATGAGTTATACGAATCTACTTAATTTACTGGATTTAGCAAATATTCCTCTTTTCAGTAAAGAGCGTACAGAGAAAGATCCAATCGTATGTGCTGGTGGACCTTGTACATACAATCCTGAACCGGTTGCTGATTTTGTTGATTTTTTCTATATCGGAGAAGGAGAGGTTATGTTTGGAAAGATATTCGATCTCTATAAAGCCAACAGAAAGAATGGTGGGAGTAAAGAAGATTTTTTAGAAAGCTTACTGGAGGTCGAAGGTGTCTATGTTCCTAAGTACTATGCAGTCACGTATAAAGAGAATGGTGAAATTCAGGTTTTTTCACCAACACATCCCAAAGCAAAATCCGTGATAAGAAAACAGGTGGTAAAAGATTTAGATGTAGTAGCTTATCCACTTAAACCGCTTGTTCCTCTTATTCAGCCTATCCACGACAGAGTGGTATTAGAATTATTTAGGGGATGTATTCACGCCTGTCGTTTTTGCCAAGCGGGTATGGTTTATAGACCAATGCGTGAAAAAAATTCAGATTTATTAATGGAACAAGCCACTGAGTTAATAAAAAACACAGGTCTTGACGAAATATCTTTAGTTTCTTTAAACTCTAGTGATTACACAGATCTAAAAAAACTCACAGACTACCTAATAGATGAAATAGGCAGAAAAAAACAGGTGAATTTATCGCTTCCTTCCTTAAGAATTGACTCTTTTTCGCTGGATATCATGCAGAAAGTACAGGATCTCAGAAAAAGTAGTGTTACATTTGCGCCAGAAGCGGGAACTCAAAGATTACGAGATGTCATTAACAAAGGACTATCAGAGGAAGCTATAATTAATGGTTCAAAGGAAGCTTTTAAGGGTGGATGGAGTAGAGTAAAACTATACTTCATGATGGGATTACCAACTGAAACTATTGAAGATGTTGAAGGTATTGCACAATTAGGTAATAAAATAACAGATACCTATTTTAGTCTTTCAAAAGAAAGCAGGAAAGGCAGATTTAAAATTGTTATCAGTACTTCCTTTTTTGTACCTAAAGCTTTTACACCTTTTCAATGGGCTGGTCAAGATACTTACCAATCATTTATAGAAAAAAGAAACCATTTAAATAAAATGATTAATAAAAAGCATATTCAATACAACAGTCACGATGCTAAATTGAGTATGCTAGAAGGGGTTATGGCAAGGGGAGATAGAAGAGTTGGTCAGGTGATATACAAGGCTTGGAAAAATGGAGCGCGTTTTGATGCGTGGTCGGAATTTTTTGATTTTGATCATTGGATAAAAGCTTTTGAGGAGACACAGGTAGAACCATCTTTTTATGCAACTAGAAAGCGAGATAAGGAAGAGATTTTTCCTTGGGACTTTATTGATATTGGAGTTACCAAAGCATATTTATGGCGGGAGTATGAGCGTGGATTACAAGGGAAAACAACACCGAATTGTCGTAAAGCTTGTGTTAACTGTGGTATGAAATCTTTTGATGGAGGGTTTTGCAGTGACTATTAGATTTAAGTTTAGAAAAACAGGATGCATGAAATATATTGGTCATCTAGATTTGATTCGTTTGTTTCAAAAAGCCTTTAGAAAAGTAGATTTTCCAATTGCGTATTCTAGCGGCTACAATCCGCATCCACTCCTTTCAATAGCAGCACCTCTGTCAGTAGGCATAACCAGCAGTGGTGATTATATGGATGTTAAGATAAATGAAAATATGAATGAGTGTATGATAGACAAAATGAATGAATTTTTGCCAGAAGGATTAGATTTTTTATCATATACTATGCTAGGAGAGTCACAAAAAAATGCTATGTCTATCGTAAGGGCTGCAACCTATCAAGTAAGATTAAAAGTTTTAGATAAGATGACGCAAGAGAACATAACGGCGTATCTTGCTCAAGAAGTCATCTTAACTCAGAAAAAAAATAAGAAGAAAATAACAGTAGAAGTGGATATTAAAAAAGGGATTTATGATTTAGCTTTAGAAAAAGATGATTTAAAGATGGTCTTAGCAACTGGTAGTGTATTAAACGTGAAACCATCATTTGTTATAAAAACACTTTGTGCGTTTTTAAAGCTTAACTATAACCCTTTTGATTATGTTATTCATCGTGAGGATTTATTTTATCTAAGAGATGGGCGACTAATATCCCTAGATACTTAGAGGTGTATTTATTGTCGGAAAAAGTGATTATTACAAAATTAGAGCAGCAAAATCTTCTTGTTCTTATGGATCAAGATGATAAACTGCTGGAAATTCATTTTTTTAGCGATAATCAATCCAACTGGATTGGTAACATTTATATCGGAAAGGTAGTGAATGTGCTAAAGGGAATGAATGCTGCGTTTGTTAATATTGGCATGGATAAGAATGCCTATTTGCCCATTGAAAATTCATCAAAGATTTTATTTACCAATCAAAAAAAGGGGAAAAAGCTGACGCAGGGGGATGAAATCGTTGTTCAGGTTATTAAAGAAAGAACTAAAACGAAAGGTCCTGTTGTTTCAACCAGTATGAGTTTAACAGGAAAATATGTGGTTCTTACTGCCAACAAGAATTTTATTGGTATTTCTAATAAGATAACAAAAAAAGAAGAAAGAAAAAGGTTGAAAGAGATAATACAGCCTTTTGTATGTAAAAACTATGGGTTTATTATACGAACCAATTGTCTTAACGTAGAACAATCGGTTTTGATAAATGAGATTAATCTATTAATAAGTGACTACTATAAAATAAAAAAGGATGCGGCTTTCAGAACGTGTTATCAAAAGGTTTATGGTCAAGGAAATCCAATCATTCATAAGCTTAAAGATTTCTATGATAACAAGCTAGGCAAAATTATTACGGATAATGAACATCTATATAGAGAAATTAAAAATTATTTTCCAATTTCGGAAGGCATCCATAATAAGGTAAAACTTTATCATGATCCTAAAATGCCACTAATTAATCTTTATGGTATTAAATCAAAAATAAAGAAAGCACTGAATGAAAAGGTGTGGTTAAAATCGGGTGGTTACCTAATTATTCAACCAACAGAGGCTTTAATTTCTATTGATGTTAACACAGGAAAATACTTAGGTAAGAAGAATTTTGAACAGACAATTTTTAATATCAATATGGAGGCTGCAAAGGAAATAGCAAAGCAGCTGAGACTTAGAAATCTTTCTGGTATAATAATTGTTGATTTTATTGATATGAAGGACAAAGCACATAAAGTTAAGTTGCTACAGTATTTTCAACGTCATCTTTCAAAAGATAGAATAAAAACCTGCTTGGAAGGAATGACAAGACTAGGGCTTGTAGAGTTAACTAGAAAAAGAGTCAATAAACCATTATATGAAAAGGCAAAAGAGATAGGGATTGATACATGTTTATAGAGTTAAATGATTCATACTATCCTATTCATTCAATTAGACGGTTTAACCTATAGCTTAAATGTTGATGGTCATATTATGCCTATAAAAATCTGGAAAACTAATTAAAGTTATTATTTACAAACTTTAAATCTTTTGCTATACTATTGAATAGTTCCAATTGGTGTAAATTATCGCGGCAAATACTAATTTGGAGATGAGAGAAACTATGGCTAGAATGAGAGAGCCAAGATTTAAGAAATGTAGAAGATTAGGTTTAAATGTATGCGGACATCCAAAAGCGATGAAACGTGCAGGCAACGGTCAGTCAAGAGCCAATAGAAAGTTATCTAACTATGGTATACAGCTTTTAGAAAAGCAAAGACTACGTTCCTACTATGAAGTAATGGAAAAACAGTTTAAAAGATATGTAAAAGATGCTATGCGTGACAAAGAAACAACAGGTAATGCATTAATTAAAAAATTAGAGTGTAGACTAGACAACTTGGTTTACAGAATAGGTTTAGCTCATTCTATTAGACAAGCAAGACAGATGGTTAATCATGGACATATTTTAGTTAATGGTAAAAAAGTGGATATAGCTTCCTATCATGTATCTGTTGGGGATGTTATTAGTTTAAAAGAAAAATCCCGTTCTAATGAAATGTTCAAAGAAAATATGTTGAATAATAATTCAAATCTACCTTATTTAACGATTAATGAAGAGGAATTTTCAGGTACACTTGACAGAAAACCTGAACGTGAAGAAGTACCTATTGAAATTGATGACCACTTAGTGGTAGAGTACTACTCAAAAGTTATGTAACAGCCTATAAAAACTATCATTCAGCCTGCTTATATTCTTTATAAGCAGGCTGATTTTATGATGGAAAGTAGAATGTAAAATACAGTTAGTATGTTAGTTTATTAGAGTGGTGTTTGGCTTTCCCTTTCCAGTGGCTATGAATTATGAATTATAAAAATAGTATCTTAAATATAGGCAAAATTACAAAATAGCATAGGATAGCATTATAGCTGTCTTATGCTTTTTGTATATGCTAAAATAAAACAGATAATCTTAAAACATTATTTACATCAGTCAGCTGTTTTGTATTCTATAGCATGATATTTGCATTATAGGTCAATACTACTTGCAAATACTTGATGAATCCTATATTTTAAAGGAGAACACTATGAAACTACATCTAAAAAAAGTACCAGAGCTAACAGAATTAAATATTTTTATCTATTATGCAAAAGAAGACGAAGTACTTAATAGTCTTATCAATAAAATAAATGCTTTTAATTACACACTTCATGCATATGATGATGATATGCAATATCAGATACCCATTGAAGAGGTGTATTATATTGAGAGTGTGGATAGAAAAACGTTTCTTTATTGTAAAGACAAGGTATTAAGAACCAATTATAAATTACAGCAGCTTCTTTATGAGATTGAGCCCTATGATTTTGTGCAAATTAATCGTACTTGTCTACTAAATATTAATGTATTAGAGAGTATTAAAGTTTTATTTAATAGCAGATTAGAAGCTACTCTAAGTAATGGTGAAAAACTAACCGTGTCTAGAAAGTATATTTCATGTATCAAAGCTTGTTTTCTATCGAAAGGAGGTAAAGGGTATGAAAAATAGAGTGAAAAACATGTTATCTGTTTTTGCTTTAATCGTACTTTTTTCTCTTTTTCAAGGATATGTAGTTAGTAATAATTGGGAACTGTTTGGGTATGTATTTGAATTGTTTATAACAACAGCATTGGTATTTATAGGTCAGTATTTTACAGATAAATTTGATAGTCCCTATAGGATTATTGAATTAGGTCTTGAGTTTTTAATGGTTACAGTCGTGGTTTTAGCCTGTGGTCATTACTTTGGTTGGTATAGATTTCCTAATGTAGGTTCTGTTATTTGGATTATTGTAGTTGTTTATGTGATTAGCTATTTTCTTGACATAGCTAAAACCAAGAAAGAAGCAGAAGAAGTTAATCAGATGATTAAGATAAGAAAAATGCAGAGGGCTAAAGGGAAGTAGCGAAGGGATGTATCTATGGAGATTATCATTAAGTATATGCTAAAAAATTTATGTGAGAAGAGAATACGGTTAATACTCGTGGTCTTTTCAATTGCTGTTTCCTCAGGACTTATTTTTGCCAATGAAGGATTTAGCAGAACGATAGAAACCATGTTCATAGAAGCTAATGCAAGATGGGGAGCTAATGCAGATTTAATTATTGAAGTAAAAAAAGAGATCAACTCCGAGAAATGGGTGGATATAGATTTAGAGACTTTAGGTGTAGATTATGACTATGCTGTACCTTGTATTAAGATGAATGGGTTGTATGCACCAAATGTCAAAGATATGCAGTACTTGACAATCATTGGAACAACCATTGATGAATTTGATATTCATAATCCAGTTAGTATAGCCAAGGGAAGCTTAAAAGGGTTTAATAGGATGGATCATCACTTGGGACAAAAAATTATTATTGGTGAGTCTTTTGCGATTGATCAGGGACTAAAAATTGGAGATGAAATCCCTATTGAATTTGATGGAAAAACATATTTTTTTAGTATTGCTGCCATTAGTGAGCCAAAAGGTCTTTTTAGAAGAGAAGCAGCAGATGGAGGTTTTGGTATTATTCCACTATCGTTTTTTGAAGGAGTCTATAAGGAAAAGATGAACCTTCTATTTCTAAAACTTGGTGATGATAAAAATGTAGAAGAGGTATATAATAGCTTGCACGAAAAATACTCTAATTATAAGGTATCCTATGCTAGAAATCATGATTTATTAAGAGCTGAGATTAACAACTACGTGATGCCATTTAGGATATCTTCCATTTCAGTTATACTTATGAGTATGTTTATTATATTTACAGCTTTCCAACTGATTAACATGGATAGAATCAGCTCAATTGGTACCATTAGAAGTGTTGGATGTTCCAAAAAGCTGATAAATAAACTGTTATTAATTGAAAGTGGACTCCTAGGAATAATAGGAGGATTTCTTGGTTGTTTGATGGGGATAGGTGTGTTGAGAATAATAAATAGTATCTACTTTAGTAGTAACCCAGGGTTTGCGAATCCGCCTATAGTTTATGGAATGATGGAAATAGGAATAGCAGTTTTTTCGGCGGTAGTTATTACTATGGGGAGTGCACTCATACCTATTATGAAAACAACAAAGATTCCAATTCGAAATATTATATTAAATGACTTAAGTAACAACTCACAGAAAGCTAAAATTAAAGATATGGGTGTGTTGGGGCTCTTTTTAATTGCAGGCTCTACAATAATACCTTTTTTTCTCCCACGTAATCTAACGGGTATGATTATAGCTTCAATACTAGCCACAGGAGCTTTAGTTGGATTATTATTTATTATACCAAAAGTAATCAACCTAATGGCAAAAATGGTAGATAAGATACCTAGTTTGGGGTATGACATATCTCTTGGTATTGAAAACGTGAGATATTCTAATCATCTGATCAATAATAGTCGTTTATTTGCTATAACCATAGGAATTATTGCTTTTATAAATAGTATTTTCTTTACCTTATCGGCAGATATGGAACGGTCTTTTGAGTTTGGAAGTCAATATGATGTAATTGTAAGATTACATAGTGATGAGGATGAAATCATAGAACAGATTAACAAAATTGATGGCGTTCAAAAATATTCTGTTGTTTATAGTAAATATAACCTTGATATTAAAGAAAAGAATACTTTTATTAATACTTTATATGGTATCAGCAATGAAAGTTGTTTTGAATACATAGATGCAGATCCTAGTCAAGCATTAGAAGGAATTAAAAATTTACATAATGGTAATACCATCGTTTTAACTAATATTATGAAATCAAAATATAACTTTAAGATAGGAGATAGGATTACGATACCCTTTGAAGGTAAGACATATCCGTTTACTATATCAGGTTTTTTAGATAGTACTTTAAGTATTGGGCATATTGGCTTTATCTCAGCCAATACTTTGAAGACTAACTTTGGTGATTTTAAAAAAAGTGTTTACATTAAAGGCGATAAAGCTCCTGATATTGTAAAGAACACTATTAAACGAACCCTTATGCGTCAAATCATAAATATTCAAACAAAAGAGGAAGTAAAATTAGCCAATAGAGATAAGGTAGAGGGCATCTTCAATTCAATTAATATCTATGCCAATATTGCTATGTTTGTTGGAATGATTGGTATTGTCAACAATATTATTGCTAGCTATTTAATGAGAAAAAGAAGTTTGGCACTGTATCGCTGTGTAGGCATGAGTAAAAAGCAAATAAGGCGAATGCTAATGACAGAATCCGTAATCATAGGTTTAGTGGGTGTTGTTCTTGGTTTAGCAGCTATGTTATGTATGTCTCCCAATATACCAGTGATTGTGAGTTTGTTTTGGGGAAATGTACCGATTGCCTATGCTAATGAAAAATATTTATGGATTGCCATTATTGGTATTCTATCGATGATTATTGTTTCCTATATACCAGCAGTGAAAAGCAATCAATTAAGTATTATTGAAAGTATTCAATATGAATAGAACTGGAGGCTCATGATGATTGAAGTAAAAGATGTATCCAAACACTACAAACGTGGTGAGACAGTAATTACTGTTCTTAAAAACATAAACCTAACCATTACTAAAGGGGAATTTGTGTCCATTATGGGACCTTCGGGTTCAGGAAAAAGTACATTGCTCTATTTAATGGGCGGCTTAGATCCAGTTAGTGGAGGAAAAATCAAAATTAATGGAAAAGACATGACAAAACTCAATGATGAATTGGAAAGTTCTATGCGTAGAAAAGAAATTGGTTTTATCTTTCAAAGTTATAATCTTATTGAGAATCTTACGGTTGAAGATAATATTCTTCTCCCGGTCCGTTTAGATGGTAAAAAGCGTAAAGACATCCATAATAAGCTGGATAAAATTATTAAAGCCGTAGGACTTGAAGAACGAAGATACCATACTCCTAGAGAACTATCAGGGGGTCAGCAACAAAGAACTGCTATAGCCAGAGCGCTAATTAATGATCCTTGTGTACTCTTTGCTGATGAACCGATAGGTAATCTCGATAGCAAAACAGGTAAAGATATCTTAAAATTACTTCAGAGTATAAATAGAGAGAGAAAGATTACTATTGTAATGGTTACGCATAATCTTGAAGCCACAACTTATGGTTCAAGAATTATTCATTTAAAAGATGGTATGATTTGTGAAAATTACAATTCGGTAAATGAGAATACTTAATCCTATTTTTTTCTAAGAATGCTTTTGATTAGTATGACAGCATAGGATATTGTGGTGTATAAGTTGAATATATGATAATAATTCTTATCATCTTCATGAAAATCCATTGATGTGTCGCTAATTTAAGCAACTTTCTTATAAACCTTTTTCTATTGCCTTTTCAATATCATTATCCTGTCCATGTGTCTGTTTTGATGAACAAACAAGAAATTTGCAAATATATATTTGTCAATGTTGAACAAACAAGAAATTTGCAAATATATGTTTGACATGAATAATAGATTGTGATATTATTTTTTATATCCAATATATACCATATTTTGTTAATATGATTAAAACTATTATAGTTTATATTTGCAAGTAAATTTTATTAATTTAACTTTATATTTTTTATTATCAGTTAAAAATGTTATTTATAAAATATACATGGGTCAAGTAAGTATTGTTAATTTAATATTAAAATTTTATTTATTAAATATAGACAGAAAATTAAAAATATAAGAATAAATAAATGTAACAATCATTATAAAATGTTTTTGTTTTATTATCTAATGGTTATATGTTGGTTGAGTACTATCTACATCAAAACATGTAAAACATATAAAAATTAATGACTTAGATGGGGGCGTTCATGTTATGAAAAAGATTTCTGTAAAGATTGCATTAGCTATAGTGGTATGTACTTTGTTAATATCTTTAATAATAAGTGTAGTTAGTTATAGCAAAACCAATGCTCTCTTAGTTGATGAAGCTTCTCAAAAGATGCTTTTAATATCTGAGAATAAGGCTATGGATTTTGATAAGTTAATGAATCCTATGGAGCAGAAATTGAGTAACTTGGCTTTAGAAATTTCAGGATCATTAGAAAACGAATATTTGGGGAGTAAAGAAGGCGTTGAGAGTTTTATAGATAAAATAGATGAATACGTAAAATTCACTGCATATAGTGTGAAAGGAAATGTAGATGCCTATTTCTATCTAGATCCTGATTATGTGGATAGGAAAGATAAATTGTATCAATGTGCTTATATCATTAATGACGAACAGAATTATGAGAATGTAGGACAGCTTATAGAGCTTGATAACTTAAATGAAGAAAACACGCCTTGGTACATAAATGCAAAAACTAGTGGTAAACTGTCATGGACGGATCCATATGAGGATCAATTTATTAATAAAGTATTGATAACATGCTCTGCACCTGTTTATTATCAAAATGAATTTATAGGTGTTGTTGGTATGGATATAGATTTTTCTATAATTGAGGAACAAATCTTGAATATGAAATTCTATTCTACAGGATATACTGTTCTGACAAATTCTAATAACGAAATTCTTGTACATCCAACGGTTGAGAGAAAAACTCTATTAGCAGATATATTATCAGAAGAATCAAAGGACGAGTTTAATAAGATGACAGCAGAGAATAATAATGGATGGCAAGAAATAAAATATGAAGGAAGTAGTAAATTATTAAGCTTTTCTAGTTTGGAAAATGGGTTTAGAATATTTACATCTGTACCTAAAAAAGAATTATTATCAGGTAGCAATAGTATGCTAGTTACTATGATAATGCTAATGGGTATAGGCTTGATTATATCTATAATTATAGGGATGGTATTAGGAAGATTGTTAACTGGACCTATTAACCAACTAATGGCAATTATGAGAAAAGTAAAAGAAGGAAACTTAACTGTCGATGTTAAAATTAATTCTAAAGATGAAATAGGTGAATTGGCTGTTAGCTTTGAAAATATGATTAGCAGTCAAAAAAATATGATTATAAAAATTAAAACAATGGCAACTAATTTGAATAATAGTACTAAAATATTAGGTAAAGTTTCAGAAGAAATAAACACTTCTTTTGATGAAGTATCTTCTTCTGTAAGTGATGTGGCACAAGGAACCAATTCTCAAGCTGAGGATTTAAGTCATATTCATTCCACTATGATAGAATTTGGTAATCAGCTAGATAGTGTTAGTGGTTTAATTGCTGAAGTTAATAATCAGACTGATACAATCAATGAGAAAGCTGACATTAGTAATAAGCAGTTAGTAGAATTAGATGAATCTATAAGCTTAATAAAGGAATCTTTTGAGGTAGTAAAGGAAAATATAGTAACTCTTAACAATAATATTAGTGATATAACACAAATAACCCAGGTTATCAATAGTGTATCAGAACAAACAGATTTACTTGCATTAAATGCTGCTATAGAAGCTGCTAGAGCAGGTGAAGCTGGAAAAGGTTTTGCAGTAGTTGCTGAAGAAATTAGAAAGTTAGCAGTGCAAGTAAAGGATTCACTCGGAGATATAGACAGTATAGTAGGTAAAATATCAGATAATGCAGGTAAGACTGTAATAACCACGGACAAGGTTGGCAATCAGTTATTGGATCAAGTAAAAATAATTCACTATTCTATTGAATGTTTTACAGGTATTATTTCTGCTGTTGAAGACATCATTCCTAAAATGGATAAAATAAACGATTCTTCTAAGTCAGTCAATAACAAAAATAAACAAATAATAGAAAGAGTACAGTCATCTTCTGCAGTAGCAGAGGAAATATCAGCATCAACAGAAGAAATATCATCCATAACTGAAGAGGTTCATACTTCATCTAACGATATATTAAAGACAAATAACGAATTGTATAGAGATTTTAATAAGCTATATGAAGAAGTTAATAAATTTAACGTGTAGATAATTATAAAAAAGGCTGTTGAAATTAAATTTACCAACAGCCTTTTTTTGATTGGTTTTTATTAATTGATTACATTAGACAATATAGGTAATATTTCATTGACTGGTACAGCAATAATCTTTAGATGATATCTTTATATTCTTTCTTAAGAGTATTGAATTTAGGAAAGGCATTTGGTTCGCTTAAATCCTCAACTAATTGATCAATAAGTTCTTCTGTAACATGTGTCATTGTGTACATATGGGCATAGTTTCTTTCTTCACTATATCCAGTTTCATTTATTACAAACAGACTTTCGCACGATAAAGAATATTTGAATATGATATCTGGATTAGGTCTTTTAAAGCGTATGGTTAATGAGAAAGGAGTACGATTGACCCATAGGTCTTCTTTAATTCTGTCTTCCAGTTTCTTGAGTGATTTTACTGTATATTGAGCCAATTCTTCCGTTCTAATTGCTTTTCTGATATTGGCTTCATAGGAGTTCTTTGCTAAGTAATCCCACAGTATGATTGCTGCTAGTCCATTTCTCGAGCCCGAAAAAGTAGTATCTGGAGAACCAATATACATAGGATCATCCGGTGGAAGAAGCTGGTACTTAGTTTTTGTCATATAGATACCACAAGGGAATGGTGCTCCAATCCATTTATGCCCACTCATTACTAAGGAGTGTATCTCAGGAACTCTAAAATCAGATACAGGGAAAGTATAGTCTTCAGGCATAGATATTTTTCCTTGCTTAATTGCTTTTTCTATAAAGGGCATATAGGCAGATCCTAAAGCTCCATCGACATGAAACCAAAATCCATTTCGTATATCGTATTTTTTAGGATGTTCTTTATCATAATATACCTTTATCTTATACATATTGTGTTTTTTCAATATTGGAACCAATTGTTTTGCTGCTTCTTGGACATTATCATAAGCTCCCTTAAATGTTGTACCGTAATTAAAGCATACGAATATAGGATAACCTTTACTAATAAAGCTCTCTGCAAGCTTGACTAAGGATGGTATATGTATACTTCCATCCATATTAGATGGAACTTCTAGTGGCCAATTATTTTTATCTAAGTATTTTTCTGAGAAGCCTTCTGGATAATCTTCTGGATATTTTAGAGGGCATACAAAGTTACCGCTTCCTATACTATTAAAGGTCTCAAAATTTAAAATTCGTACTGCCTTTACGATTGAATAATGAGTGTCTTGCGAGTAGAAGGCTACAGGTGTATATTCATTAGGATTACGCTTAGGTAATTGTGCTTGATAAAATGTTAAATTATTATTTATAAATGTAAGCGCTTTATCTTTATTAGATTCTACGGCTCTTTTATCTAAACTCTTATTATTTAGAAGAAATTTACCAGACAGGTAATCTCTTGCGTTCCACATGCCATAAAAATTACCTTCTGTAGCTCCCATAGATAATGAATATCCCCAGTAAGATTCTTTATTATATTTCTCATGAGGATAAGTTGCATTCCATAGTTCTGCATAGTAATCTAGAACGGCACACTCAATAGTTTTGCTATTTGTAGTCAAATTCCCACACTGAAAGGGATCGCCTACATTATTGATATGATAATTTAGATACTCTTTTAGGTCTTTTTCATAATCCATTTCACAGTTGACTTGGTAACCAAGAAAATGATTTTTCTGATTAGTTTCATAATCATGCAACTTATCTAAAGCATCTTTTCTTTGTTTTTCTGTTAATCCCTTTGGTGAAAGTTTAAAGCAGCTAGAACTAACTTCAGTAGCTTGATTAATACTGTTATTCTGTACGGAATCCCTTAAATTCATTTTATAC